>JAKAQS010000237.1 GCA_021819585.1 Acidobacteriota bacterium | reverse complement strand
CTGCTCCATTCCATCACCGTGTAGACACTCACCCAACACCGCAAAATACCCTATCTCCATGAGCAGCCATCAGATCCTTACACCTTGAGACGAGGAACTTCAGACTAAATCAATCCCCGGCAAAGCCGGGTGATCGGTAGCACCTCTTCGGCGCCCACCTGAACCAAACCGGGGGCGCCGGTCGCCCCTTATCCTTTCTCCCCCAGCCTCCGGGCGTCCCACATCTCATTTTTTTGAGATGTGGGACTGCAGGATGTCTATCCCTCGCATACCAAAATGACCGCACAATACGGCAATCGGAGCCCTGACTCGGCCCGCTGCTCCACTCCATCTCATCCCTTCGGCATATCCGCCCTGCGAAGGCTCTGTTCGCTCATCACAACCAGGTTCTCCAATCAAATCCAAAGGACAACCTGTTGCCACGCCCCGATCCACTCTTCCGCCTACTTCGAGCGCGGATGCGTCTGGTCGTACACCCGCTGAATCTGTCCCACCGTGAGCTGCGTGTAACGCTGTGTCGTGCTCAAGCGCTCGTGACCCAGCATCTCCTGGATGGCTCGCAGGTCCGCTCCTTCCTCCAGCATGTGGGTTCCAAAGGCATGGCGCAAGGTATGCGGATGCACGTCGGCCGCCAGTCCTCGGCTCAGCGCAATCCTCTTGACGATCCTCCCCACGCTGCGCGTGGTCAACCGCGCAGCACCCTTGGCCACGCCGATACGCAGCCGGATGAGCAGCGGTCCCTGCTGCACGAGCGCCCCCAGCCCCGCAGCCTCCAACCTAGCCTGACGCTGGGGCAGGTACGCTCGCACTGCATCCGCGGCCGAGTCCCCCAGCGGCACCAGACGTTCCTTGCTTCCTTTGCCAAAGACGCGGATGGCGTCATCCCGCCAGCAAATCGAGTCCAGATCCAACCCCACCAACTCCGAGTTGCGAATTCCGCATCCGTAGAGAAGTTCAAAGATCACCCGCTCTCGCTCCGGCCAGGTTGCCGCCTCCTCGGCGTGGAGATCATGACCCGGATTGCTTCGCCGGCCAATGGCCTCTGATCCATGGGTTGGTTCCAGGGAGTCAAGCAGACGATTCACCTCTTCCACGCTGGGCACTCGAGGCAGATGTTTGGGCAGTTTGGGCGTACTTACCAGCAGGGCCGGATTGCACTCCAGCAATCCCCTTCTGGCGGCCCACTTGAACCAGCTCCGGATCGCTGCCAAAGCTCGCGCCACGCTGGCCTTGGTCAATCCCTTATCCAACAAAAAGGCCATATAGGCTCGTATGTGGGTGTGCTCCACTGAAGACAGTGAAGCGCCCTGGGCAGCAACTTCTCCCAGTTTCTCGGCGAGAAAGTCGGCAAAAGCCCGCACCTCCCGCGAGTATGCCCGCAGCGTATGCTCACTGGCGCCTCGCTCCACGCGCAAACCGGAGAGAAACTCCTCCCCGAGCGCCACAAAGCTCGATTCAATCGCCGCTGTGGATCCTGCCTTCCACTTCGCGCCCTTCGATCCTTTCCGGGAACCGGCGACAGGATGCAGTTGTTCCCCTGCCATAGAGCTTCTCATGCCTCTGTCATCCTTCGCCGCGCCCGTGGATGGCACATCCGATGCACCGTCTTTAGCCGGTCGATAGCCAAATGCGTGTAGACCTGGGTGGTCGCGATATCGGCGTGGCCCAACAAGGTCTGCACGGTCCTCAGGTCGGCCCCGTGCTCCACCATGTGGGTTGCCATGCTGTGGCGCAGCTTGTGCGGGCTGGCATGGCTATCCGCACGGCGCACCATCTGCCACACGGCCTGGGTGGTCAGCGGCTTTCCGCGAACCGACAAAAACAGGGTTCTTTCCAGCCCTCCGCCGCCACGCCGCGCGTGCAAGAGGTCTGGCCTTCCCCGATGCAAGTAAGCCTCCAGCGCCTCCACCGCGTTGCGCCCGATGGGCACAATGCGCTCCTTGTCGCCTTTGCCCCTCACCTGCACGCTGCCGGTCTCCAGGCGCAGATCCTCCTGGCGCAAGGCAACAATCTCTCCCACGCGCAACCCGCCGGCGTAGAGCACCTCAAGCATGGCATGGTCCCGCAATGCGACTGCAAGTCCGTTCCTCGTCCCGTCCTCTACGCGGGCTGCGGCGGCAGACCGGTCCAGCATCTCGGTTACGTCGTCCTGAGCCAATGATTTTGGCAGCACCTTCCAACTCGCCGGGCTCTCGATATTCACCGTGGGATCCCGCTGGATGCGCTTGTCCATCAACAGCCAGCGATAGAAACCACGCAGACAGCTCAGCTTGCGAGCGATGGAGCGCGACTGCACCCCATGCTCGCGCAGATGCTGCATGAATCCGCTCACATCCGCCTGTTGGGCGGTCACAAACGTCTTTTCACCGGCGCCATCCGCGCCGCCATTCTCCAGGTACTCGGCGAAGATCTCCAGATCATGAAGATAGGCCTCGCAGCTCAGCGGCCGCAGCCCCTTCTCCACCCGCAAGTGGGTCATATACTCGCGCAGCATCGTTCCACAACTCCCTGCATTCGACGCCTGACTCATGCCTAGATTCTCATGCTGTACCCCTCTCCGCGCCAGCCCGGGTATCTGCCTCGCCACGTGGCGGCTCGCTCCTCTCTGCCAGCCCGCCGTTGCCTGGAGTGACTTCCATCCCGGCGTTCCGATCTCCCCCGTAGCGGCGGAGAAAATCTTCCCCCTTCCGCTGCCAGGGAGAAAGGTTCTTTGCTAAACTCTTTGCAATGAGCTTGTCTGTTGCCTTGCATGCAGAGAGCCATGCAACTCCCCGCGGAGCGCGTGCCGGCAACAAGTGGATGAGACCGACGCAACCATCTCCTTCTCTCTGCCGCCGGAGCTTCTCCTGGCGGCTTTGTTGCATCTGAATCCACTCCCAACCTCAGAAGGAGACAGGGTTGTCCACAAAGACCTTTCACGAAGCCACGATTGCGATTCGCGGCGGGCGCGCGCTGGACAGCCATGCCAGTTCCATCCTCTTTCCTCTCTATCAGACCGGCAACTTTGTGCATGATGAGGTTGGCGTCGATAAAGGCTATAGCTACTCGCGTGTCTCCAACCCCACCGTGGACGCTCTGGAGAAGGCCATCGCCGCGCTGGAGGGAACTGCTTCGGCGGTCAGCTTCCGGACGGGCATGGCCGCCATCACCACGCTGTGCTTCACTCTGCTGCGGAGCGGCGACCACGTCATTCTCTCCGACGTCGTCTATGGCGGGACCATTCGCCTGTTTCGCGAGGTGCTCGATCACCTCGGCATTCAAGGGGAGTTCGTCGATACCTCCAACCCCGACAAAGTGGAAGCCGCCATCCAATCCGCGACGCGCCTGATTTTCATCGAGACTCCCGGCAATCCCACCCTCAAGATCACCGATATCCAAACGATCTCCCGGATCGCCCGGCGGCGCTCGATTTTGCTCGCCGTGGACAACACCTTCCTGACCCCGGTCCTGCAGCGGCCCTTCGATCTCGGCGCCGATATTTCGATCCTTTCCACCACCAAATACATTGATGGACACAATGCCACGGTGGGTGGTTCGATCGCCACCCACGACGAGCAGTTGTCCGAGCGTCTGCGCCTCATTCGCAAAACGCTGGGCACCATTCAAGCTCCCTTTGAAGCCTGGTTGACTTTGCAGGGGCTCAAGACCCTGCCCATGCGACTGCGTCTGCACTGCGCCGGAGCATTGCGAATCGCCCAGTGGCTGGAGAGCCATCCCGCGGTCAAGTATGTCTTCTACCCCGGTCTGCCCAGCTTCCCGCAACAGGCGCTCGCCGCGGAGCAGCAGCGCGGCGCCGGCGGCATCGTCGCCTTTGAACTCAAAGGCGGAGCGGAGGCGGCCAGACAGACCCTGAACCATCTGCGGCTTTGCTCCCGGGCAGAGAGCCTGGGCGGACTCGAGACGCTGGTCACTCACCCCTCCACCACCACCCACGCCGATCTGGACCCTTCCCTGCGCCAAGCTCTTGGCATCAGCGATGGCCTGATCCGCATCTCCGTTGGCCTGGAAGATCCGGAGGATCTGATCGCCGACTTCAACCAGGCCATCGCCGCCGCAATCGCTCAACCCGGCGCAGGAGAAGCCAAGCAATGAAGTTCGCCACCCGGCTCGTCAACTTTCCGGCCGCGCCCAAAGATCCCTACCAACCTAGCGTTACGCCCATCTACCAGACCACGACCTTTGAGCGGGAGACGATGGATGCCTCCGGCGAGTACGACTACTCGCGCAGCGGCAACCCCACCCGAGCCGTCGCGGAGCGCCAACTCGCCAGCCTGGAGAATGGAATCCACGCCTTCTGTTTCTCCAGCGGCATGGCGGCCCTCACCGCCGTCACCGGCCTGCTGCGCAGCGGCGACCAGATCGTCGCCGACATCGATCTGTATGGGGGAACCTGCCGCCTGTTCTCCCGTGTTCTTAGCCGTTCGGGCATACGTACGGTGTACGCCGATGCGCTCGACCCCGACGCCTTCGCCGGCCATCTCACTCCGGCCACCCAACTGGTCCACATCGAGTCGCCCACCAATCCCCTCTTTCACATCCTGGACATCCAACGGCTCGCTAAAGTGGCTCACGCCCATGGAGCGCTGCTCTCGATCGACAATAGCGTCATGTCTCCCTACCTGCAAAACCCTCTCGATCTCGGCGCCGACATCGTCATCCACTCCGGCACCAAGTTCCTGGGCGGGCATCACGACGTCACCTGCGGAGCAGTGATCGTCAAGGACAAGACCTTGGCCGACCGGATCCGCTTTATCAGCAACGCGGAGGGCGCCGCGCTCTCGCCCTTTGACAGCTTTCTGCTGCTGCGCGGCCTTCAGACGCTCAAATTGCGTATCGACTGCCAGCAGAAGAACGCCATCGCCGTGGCCAAATGGCTGGCGGGACGCAAGGAGGTGACCAGGGTCTTCTATCCCGGCCTGGCTGCGGACCCTGCCTACTCCCTACATCACCGGCAGGCCTCCGGACCGGGCTCGGTGATGAGCTTCTCCACCGGCTCGGTCGCTCTCTCCAAGGCGATTGCGGAGTCCACTCACCTCTTTCACATCGCGGTCAGCTTTGGCAGCGTCACCTCTTCCATCAGCATGCCCGCCACCATGTCGCACGCCAGCGTTCCACCTGAACTGCTGGCCCAGCGCGAGCTTCCGCCCGATCTGGTGCGCGTCTCCGTCGGCGTGGAAGATGAAGAAGACCTGATCGCCGACCTCGACCAGGCCTTCGAACGAGCTCTGTCACGGGGATCCCGCAGACCCTGAAACGACGCTGCTACCGTTCTCTACCCTGGCGCAGGCCAGTAGCCAGGGCCTTGGGCGCATGCAACCCCGAGACGCTGAAGGACACCACGCCGGGACAGCGCTTCCGCTCAAATCTCTAGCGGTGGATGCAGGCATCCTGATACGACGGAACTCGCCTGACAGAGGGTTAGTGGAGTGCGATGCCGGCCCGTATCTGACCGAGGTAGTCCGCTGGAGAAAGTACGATGACGCCCTTCCGTTCTGCTCTTGGAAAATGCTTGATGTCTCCGGTCACCAGCCTCGCTCCAGCAACCTTTGAGAGCGCCAAAAAGGGAGCATCCTTGGGATCCGGGACAGCGTGTGGCCACCTCACAGGATCCGGAAGCTGAAGGCTCTCCTCAATCAAAAACGCCAGCCAAAACGGAGGAAATCCGTAGCGCTGGAACTTCTCGCGTTGGGCTACCTCCCGGTACTCCTCAGCGACCCATGGACAGGTCACCACCTGCACCAGCCCTTCGAGCGGGAATAATATACTGTTGACGCTCATTAGAAGTGTCCCCTGGCACGCTCAATAGAAATGTCCCCATTTACTAGCCTCCGAAAGAGGAGGAGGCAGAATGGGGCGGACGGGAATGAGCGACAAGGAAGTGCATCGCATT
>JAKAQS010000025.1 GCA_021819585.1 Acidobacteriota bacterium | reverse complement strand
TTCCGATCTTTTGCAGGGCAAAGGCCATCCAGCTCCGAATCTCCGCGTCGAGTTTTGTCTCCGCGTGGAGGTCAAACGGAGAGTGCAGCAGCGAGCAGGAGGGCGCAATCTCGATGCGCTCCGCCCCCAGCGCCTGAACGGCGGCGTCCACGCTCTGCCTGGCCCGGGCGAGGTCGGTTCGCCACACGTTGCGTCCATCGACCAGGCCAAGGGAGAGTTGTATGCCGGGGACCTGTCGGGCCAGAAAGACCTCGAGTTGTTCCGGAGCGCGGACCAGATCGAGATGAATGCCTGCGACGCCCAGGGAGAGCGCCAGATCGAGGTTGGGGCCAAGGCCGCCAAAGTAACTGGCGAGCAGAAGCTTTGGGAGCGAAGCCGTGGCGTGCAACTCTGCGTAGGTTTCGCGGTACCGGGACTCCGTGGCCGCGTCGAGATCGAGACACAGGCAGGGCTCGTCGATCTGGACCCAATTCGCACCTGCCGCAGCCAGGCGCTGGAGCAACTCCTTGTAGATCGGCAGTATCTGCTGCAAGACCTGCGCGCGGGTCACGGCGGGGCTGGTGGGCTTGCCGAGCAGCACGAAGGAGACCGGTCCGAGCAGGACCGGGCGGGTCTCGATGCCCAGCGCCCTGGCCTCGAGATACTCATCGATTACCTTGGTGGAGCGCAGAGAGTATGGGTGCTCCGGCTCGAACTCGGGAACGACGTAGTGATAGTTCGTATCGAACCACTTGGTCATCTCCAGAGCGGCGGTGTCCTTTGCGCCGCGCGCCATGGCGAAGTAGGTGGCGAGGCTGACCGGTCCTTCAACACCCTTGAAGCGGCTGGGAATGGCGCCGACGGTCACGGCCATATCGAGCACGTGATCGTAGAGTGAGAAGTCGTTCGAGGGCGGCAGAGAGATTCCCGCATCGGTCTGCAACTTCCAGTGCCGGGCACGCAACTCCCGGGCGGCCTCCAGCAGCGTTGTCTCATCCATCTCTCCTCTCCAGAAGCGCTCCAGGGCGAACTTCAGTTCGCGCTGTTGGCCCATGCGCGGGAATCCAAGGTTTCTTGCGGCTGTCAGACTCATTTCTTACTCCTCTGCACGTGTAGGACTTTGTCCGTGATGTCGATCCCTTGTCAGGCACACGCACCCCGTCAAGAAGAGACGACGGCGCCTCCGTGGACGGTGAGAGATGCAGGCTTTGTACGGCATAAGCCCGCACCCCCGCCCGGACAAAGACAGGCGCCTCTTCGGCTTCATGGAAGCAGAGCGAGAGAATGCAGCGGTGGTGAGACCCGCGACACCCGGCCTTCCCCTCGGAGGCGTGTGCATTTCACGCCTGTTTCAGGCGCGCCTTCCGGCAGGTCTTCGGACTTGCAGGCCGCCTACTTGCTCCTGCTTCCCAGTTCATGGCTGAACCAGTGCGTTTTTGGAGCTTTCGTTCCTGCTTACCGCTGCGGGGCAGTTCCGGTCTCTCACCGGATTCCCTTTTAAGTCTGGCCCAAGGGGTCAGACACCAGAAAGTATCCCCAATATAGTGCCCTGCCTCAGGAAGGTCAACGATGGCGGGAAAGGATGGCGGGAAGGGCAGAGTAGATCCAGGCGCTGCAGTAGATTTGCACATCGTCGGTCTTCGGATTTATTGACACGGAAGTTGGAGGGGGATACATTCAGTAGCGTTATGGTTCCCCAGACACCCAATATCTGGGGCTAAGAGGGAAGTTGGTGGATGCCAACGCTGCCCCCGCAACTGTAAGCGACGAGCCGTCATCTGCAGATGTCACTGCCCCGCAGGGGTGGGAAGGCTGGATGGCGGTGGCGACTCGCGAGCCAGGAGACCTGCCGTAATGATTTTGACGTCCACGGGCGGGGTGTACCGGCGGGTCGCTTGCCAGGTCTTATTGGCGCTCCGCCACTCTTCCCTTGCACAGCGTCCTACCAGTGACATCGCTGATCCGTTTGAGGAGCTTCGATGTCCAACACGGTTGTTCAGCCACCCTGTTCCGTCATAAAACGCAGCAACGCCACCGTCCCTTTCGACGGTGAGAAGATTCGCTCTGCGATCGAACGCGCCGGCAAGGCGAGCGGAGCCTACGACGCGGACGAGGCGCAACTGCTTACGATTCAGGCGCTGAAGGTGATCGCCCACCGCTTTCACCAGCGCTCGCCGCACATCGAGCAGATTCAGGACGTGGTGGAGCAGGTGCTGATCTCGGCCAATCACTTCACCACGGCGCGCGCTTATATTGTCTACCGCGAGCAGCGTTCGCGCCTGCGCCGCGACCAGCGCACGCTGGTGGATGTGGCGTCCTCGATCAACGAGTATCTGGATCGCGCCGACTGGCGGGTGAACGCCAATGCGAACCAGGGCTACTCGCTGGGCGGGCTGATTCTGAACGTCTCCGGCAAGGTAGTCGCCAACTACTGGCTCTCGCACGTCTACCCACCGGAGATCGGCCGCGCCCATCGCGAGGGGGATCTGCACATCCATGATCTGGACATGCTGGCCGGCTACTGCGCGGGCTGGTCGTTGCGCACGCTGCTGACGGAGGGACTCAACGGGGTTCCGGGCAAGGTGGAGGCCGGGCCGCCGAAGCATCTTTCCAGCGCCGTTGGCCAGATCGTGAACTTCCTGGGCACGCTGCAGAACGAGTGGGCGGGGGCGCAGGCGTTCAGCTCCTTTGACACCTACATGGCGCCCTTTGTGCGCAAGGACCGGCTGAGCTACACGGAGGTGCGCCAGAGCATTCAGGAACTGATCTACAACCTGAACGTACCCTCGCGCTGGGGCACGCAGACGCCCTTCACCAACCTGACCTTCGACTGGACCTGCCCGGAGGAGTTGCGTAACCAGCAGCCGATCATCGGCGGTGAAACCATGCCCTTCCCCTACGGAGACCTGCAGTCGGAGATGGACATGATCAACAGCGCCTACATCGAGGTGATGACGGCGGGCGACGCCAAGGGCCGGGTCTTTACCTTCCCGATCCCGACCTACAACATTACGCCGGACTTTCCGTGGGAGAGTGAAAACACCGATCTGCTCTTTGAGATGACGGCCAAGTATGGTTTGCCCTACTTTCAGAACTTCGTCAACTCTGACCTGGAGCCCAACATGGTGCGCTCGATGTGCTGCCGTCTGCAACTGGATCTGAGCGAGTTGCTCAAGCGCGGCAACGGCCTGTTCGGCTCTGCGGAGCAGACGGGCTCGGTGGGCGTGGTAACCCTCAACTGCGCGCGGCTCGGGTACCTGCATCGTGGCGACGAAGCGGGGCTGTTGCGGCGTCTGGACGATTTGTTGGAGATCGCCCGCGCCAGCCTGGAGATCAAGCGCAAGGAGATCCAGCGCCATATCGACAACGGCCTGTTTCCCTACACGAAGCGCTATCTGGGCACGCTGCGCAACTTCTTCTCCACCATCGGCGTGAACGGCATTCACGAGATGATTCGCAACTTCAGCTCGGATGCGGATGGCATCACCAGCGAGCGCGGCCGGGCCATGGCGCTGCGCTTCCTGGATCACGTGCGCTCCCGGATCGTGAGATTTCAGGAGGAGACCGGCCACATGTACAACCTGGAGGCCACGCCGGCTGAAGGCACGACCTACCGCTTTGCGCGCGAAGACAGGCGGCGCTTCCCGGACATCCTGCAGGCTGGAACTCCCGATCAGCCCTACTACACGAACTCCAGCCAGTTGCCGGTTAATTACACCGACGATCCCTTCGAGGCTCTGGATCTGCAGCAGGAGCTGCAACAGAAGTACACCGGCGGAACGGTGCTGCACCTCTACATGGGCGAGCGAGTTTCATCGGCCGAGGCGTGCAAGAAGCTGGTCCGCCGCGCGCTGGAAAACTTCCGCCTGCCGTACATCACGATTACACCAACGTTTTCCATCTGCCCGAAGCACGGCTATCTCTCTGGCGAGCATGTCTTCTGTCCCCGATGCGATGCTGACCTGATCGCTCGCAAACAACTGGCGATCCAAGCTTAACCGTTCCAATCCGAAAGAGGAGGTTCCATAGCAGCGATGACCACCCCGATGAACGAACCGGCAGTCTGTGAACTGCGTGACGAAGAACGCCAGCCCTGCGAGGTCTGGACCCGGGTGATGGGCTACTTCCGCCCCGTCAGCTCATTCAACCGCGGCAAGCAGGGTGAGTACCACGAACGGAAGTGCTTTGTTGAAACAGAGACCGACTGAGCTGAGGGTGGGAGGGCTCACGCGCCTCTCCACCTGCGACTGGCCGGGCCAGCTTGCCGCTACCGTGTTCTGCCAGGGCTGTGCCTGGGATTGTCCGTACTGCCACAACCCCGGGTTGCGCCCGGCGCGGGCGTCTGCGCGCGGCTCTGTGCTGGTCTCATGGGGCTCGGTTCTCGCGTTTCTCTCCAGCCGCCGCGGTCTACTGGATGCGGTGGTGTTCTCAGGCGGGGAGCCTACGTTGCAGCCCGCTTTGCTGGAAGCTGTCGAGGAGGTTCGCAGGCTTGGTTTCCGTGTTGGGCTGCACACTGCCGGCATGAATCCGGAACCTCTGCGGCAACTGCTGCTCTCGATCGACTGGCTTGGTTTCGATGTTAAGGCGCCCTTTGCGGACTATGCCCGCATCACCGGCGTGCAGCACAGCGGGGAACGCGCGCTGGCGAGCTTGCGCCACCTGCTTGCCAGCGGCGTGGAGTATGAGGTGCGCACCACGTGGCATCCGGATCTGCTGTCTCTGGAGGATTTGTACCGGCTCAAAGAGGAGCTCCGCTCTCTGGGGGTCGCACATTATGTAATTCAGCAATTTCGCTACCAGGGAGTTCGGCCTCTGCTACCCGCGGTCTCGGCGTTTCCACCGTTGTTCGACTGCAGCGGTGAATTCCAGCGCTTCGAGATTCGTTGAGGCCTTTGCGGCCCGGATCGGATTCAGACCAGTGAACAAGGCGCCTGACGGAAGGCAGGCAACATCGTTTGAGATGCCGGCGCTCCGATGGCGGCGGGTGTATGCATGCGCGCAGCGCCGTGCGCCAAAGGGGGCAGAGGTGTCCGCTGACCAGCCGGAATGAGCTTCTCTTTCGCCTTGGGAGAGAATCGCCGCGTTTCCTGTTGCGTCTTCCGTTCGGCACGGCTCGGTTGGAGGATCCTGCTGCAAGCCATGTTTTATGTGGAAGGGCGAACGCGAAACAGGGATTCTGATTGCCTCTTCATCTTTGTTCTCAGTCCTTCACGGCGCGGGGGTCTCCTCCCGGAGAACAACCGGATCTCAGTCAAAGTTGCGCACGGCGTGAGTACGAAAGTAACGCGATGGTTTGGCGGATGTCCCAATTTCGGTCACGCTCTCCTGCTGCTGCTTCAGGCCGGGCTGCGGATGGGGTTGGGGCCGGGGAGTGGCGGCGTCCTGAGGGTTTGGGCGAGCCAATTGAAGGGAGTCTGTTTACTCGCCTGTAACATTCCTGGCGCGCAAAAGGTTACGAATGGTTGTTGGCGTGAGGGGCCGGGATTGCGTCAACAAAAAAGATGGAAGATGTGCGCCGGATCATTGATTTTAGCGGTAAGCTAGGCACACGCTGTTTTGTTTCGGGAAGGCCAGGGAGGCGAGGTTCGCCGAATGTTATTCCCATGGTCTTGCCCGTTTGCATCTCTTGCATGAATTGCTCTCCAGCACGGGATGGATCTCTGGTATCCAGACAGGGTGTACTCCCGGCAGTCAAAGGGTTTGTATGCGAAGGGCGTTGCTCGCATATCGAACTGTCACTCAGTTCAACGGATTCAAAGCTGAAGGAACTTTGTATGCGATCGGACGTACCACAAGAGCGTGGCGCCACAACCCCTGAAACTCCCATCTCAGCGGTGAGCATTCTCTTCAATGGGAATCCTCTGGCGATCTGGATCTATGACGCCGCCACGCTGAAGTTTCTGGATGCCAACCAGAGCGCGCTGACGCAGTATGGGTATACCCGCGAGGCGTTTCTGCAGCTCGCGCTGAGCGACATCGTGATATCCGGGAGTGAGGCCGAGGAGGGTGAGCGCCACCAGGTCCAAGGCCGGCGGGATCATGCAGCCGATGTGGTGCAGCGCCATCGGCGCAGGGATGGCACGCAGTTGAATGTGGCCGTGCGTTCCAATGAGGTTCAACATCTTGGGCGGCTTTGCAAGCTGGTGATCGCTGAAGACATCACGGAGCGCTGGCATTTGAACGCGGAGCTGGTGCAGATGGCGCATCATGATGCCCTGACCGGGCTGCCGAACCGCACGCTGCTGGCTGACCGGATGGCGCAGGCGATGAGTTCGGCGCAGAGGCTGAAGCACAGGACGGCGGTCATCTGCGTGGACCTGGACCACTTCAAAAAGGTAAATGACTGGTACGGCCATGCGGTGGGGGATGAATATCTGAAGCATATTGCGGGGCTGCTCACCAGCCGGCTGCGCGGAATGGATACTGTGGCGCGGCTGGGAGGCGATGAGTTTGCCGTCGTGCTGGGAGAGATCAACAGCGCCGATGCCGCCGGCCTGGTGGGCAAGATGCTGTTGCAGGCCTTGAACAAGCCTGCGCTGATCGGCGGCTACACCCTCGAGCCGCACGCCAGCCTGGGCATTGCCATCTATCCCGACCACGGCTCGGATATGGATGAGGTATGGCGCGCAGCGGATGCGGCCATGTACCGGGCCAAGCGCGCCGGAGGCAACCGCTTCGCCGTGGCGGGTCCGGATGCTTTTAGCCCTGCCGATGACTGCCAGTCGCTGGACGGATCTCTGCAGGGGATGCTCGCCGCGGGCGGGCCGCTGATGCATTATCAGCTCCAGTACTCGCCACACGGTGGGCTGCGGGCTGCCGAGGCATTTCTCAGGCTGCAAGATCGCAGCCATGGGTATATCCATCCCGACCGGGTGATCGCTCGAGCCGAAGATAACGGGATGATCTATCCGGTGGGGCGCTGCGTGGTGGATGCGGTCTGCCGCCAGATAGATCAGTGGAACAAGACGACGGCCAAGCCCTTGCGAGTCGCCGTGAACATCTCACCCATGCAGTTGAAACGCAAGGAGTTTGCTCAAGAGACGGCAAGTTCTCTGAAAAAGTGGAAGATAGACCCGGCGTGTCTGGAGATGGAGATCATCGAGCGGGCGATCATGAATGTGGAGGAAATTCTTCCCGAGATGCAGGAGCTCTCCAGCATGGGCGTGAGGTTTACGGTGGATGACTTCGGGACCGGATACTCCTCCCTGCAACATCTGCACCGGCTGCCCATTTCGACGGTCAAGATCGACCGCACCTTTGTCCACAGACTGTGCGATGCGTCCAGCAGCTATCCGATCGTCAAGGCCATCATCGCGGTAGGACACAGCATGAGAATGGAAGTGGTGGCCGAGGGCGTCGAGCACGAAGAGCAGAAGACGATCCTCAGCCGGCTGGGATGCGACGGCATGCAAGGATACCTGCTCTCCCGGCCGGTGGCGGCGGAGGAGATTGCAAAGCTACTGGCCAAACTACCTCCGGATACGGAGGCCAACCACAGGATCGGCCCACCATCGGTTCGCCAGTCCGGAGCTTCGCGGCACGTCCGCCCGATGACCGCTTAGGTTCTCGATCCGGCCAAGCAGTAAACCAGACATGGTGCGGGTTCTACCTACGATTCCCCGCAGACAAGGGCCTGCAACGGGGATGGATTCCAGGGCACGGCATCACGCGGTTGGGCCCCGGCTGCCTTGCGCCCTTTGTCCGCGGATCAATGTTCTTCCATGGTGAAGGCGCGGCTCCAAGCCGTGCGTTCTACCTTGGCGCAAACCCGCTGCAGCCGTGCTCGCGGGGATCTTGCCTCCGGAGATTCTTGCGTCCAAAGAAGCTGCCGAAATCTGATCTGGACTCTGTTGCAGTCTGCCGGCCGGCGCGGGTGAGGCGCAACGCCCCAGCAAATTTAGACGCTGAGCAGCAGAGGCAGACGAAGCTGCCTCTGCTGCCGGCGGTCAGATGCGCAGGTAGGCGGCTGTGGAGAAGAGAAGGCTGCCGGCGATGCTGAGCACAACGCCGCAGATGAAGAGGAAGGGAGAGTTGTCAGAGACAAAGTTGACCAAAGGTTTCATGGGCGTACCTTTCTGATGGGTTCCCCGACTCCGCAAAACTCTGTAACCGGAGAGACCTTCCGCCTTGGAACATCCAGCGGAAGGATGGATCTACCCGGAGTCAAATCGGGAACACAGTACGGGAAAGCAACTAGGTTGCCAACTTATTCTCTTTTTTAATCAATGAGATACAGCTAGACGCGGGGCGCGATATGCAGCCCTTTGCATACCCTTCTTCACCTTGTTTGCCACTTTTTCGCCGCCGCGCCGGCAGCTTGGGCTCAAGCCGGGAGTCCGCGCCCTGGGGCGTCGGGCTGCCGGCGTTCCGCCGCGCCGTCGGTGCTAGTCCAGTCCAAATCCTGACTGGATCTGTTTCAGGGAGC
This sequence comes from Acidobacteriota bacterium, assembly GCA_021819585.1. Classification (GTDB taxonomy): domain Bacteria; phylum Acidobacteriota; class Terriglobia; order Terriglobales; family Acidobacteriaceae; genus Granulicella. The sequence goes on along the minus strand of JAKAQS010000025.1, from coordinate 17,834 downwards.
GTTGCTTGGTCTCCGGGGAAGCCAACAACACACCAGGAACTGGAGCGCCATCATCAGCGCGAAGAACACCAAGGGCAGGGCGTGACTTCGAAGGCTTCATAAGCCCCATCCCATTGCCTTTCATCTCGGCGGCTTTGCCGGCTCTCACGCATTCGTCCCCGTTTCAATCTTTTGCGATCCGTGCGCGCCGGCGGCGCCGCTCTTCATCTGCCCGGAAAACGGCTTAGGGGAATCACGTAGAGCAGGATTGCGAAATAGTGCGCAATGCTGCCCGCCAAGACAAAGAGATGCCATACCGCGTGGAAGTAGCGCAGCCGATCCATGGCAAAGAAGGCGATGCCGACCGTATAGGCCAGCCCGCCGGCGATTACCCACAGCATTCCACCCCAGCCGATGGCCAGCAGCAAGGGGTGCAGGACAAACACGGCCAGCCAGCCCTGCAAAAGGTACACCAGGGCTGAGCCGACCGGAAACCGTCCCAACGCGAGGCTTTTGAAGACCACTCCCGCGGCTGCCAGCGCCCACTCCACACCGAACAGGATCCAGGCCAGACGCCCGCGCATGGCTACCAGAAGAAAGGGAGTATAGGTTCCGGCGATCAGGAGGTAGATGGCAGAGTGATCCAGCACCTGGAAGACGCGCCGTGCGCGGGTGGCTACCAGCGAGTGATAGAGCGTGGAGCAGAGGTAGATGAGCGCCAGAGTTCCTGCATACACCGAGCAACTGACGACGCACCATGGACCCTTCCCTAGCGAGGCCCTGATCAGGTAGGCCGCTCCCGCCAGGGCCAGCAGCAGACCGACCCCATGGGTGATGGCATTGGCTAGAATCTCCCCCAGCACAAACTCAGCTTTCGTCCGCTTCATTCCCCGACCCACTCCAACCGGTTGGATGCACCATTCCGATTCAAAGCGTGAAGATCATCTTCATGGCGCGGAGGCGGAGCGGAGGTCGTTGGCGGCGTCCACGCGAGCCTGATACGCCCGTGCGATGGCTTCTTCGCGGATATTCGACTCTGCTTCCAGATCCTGTCTCTCCTGTTTGAGCGCGGAGATGGTTCCAGGGTCTGGGATCAGCGGAAGGTTGGCGTCCACGTTCAAGAGGATGGCTCTGACAGCGGCTTGCATCAGCAGAACCCCACCGAAGATATCCGTGAGCAGATGAAGATCGCAGAGATCCACTGCGGTGGCTGCGTCTTCCAGCGCGGCGCAGACCGCCCTTGCGGAGGCCAAGGGAACCCTTGTCGCTTGCAGGATGCACTCCTTCATGGCGGCATTGCGCCGGGTCTGTTCCGCCTCCGTGCCCCGGGGGAGGGAACGAGCCTTGAGATAACTCTGGAAGGCCTGGGCGTCGGCGTCCACTAGGCGGCTGATGGAGTCCAGAGCGCTGGGGATCTTCCCGCACAGGCCGGACAAGGCGGCCTGCCGGGCCTGATCATCTCCGGCCCGCTTGAGCGAGACGCTCGCGCCCTTCTGCACCAGAGCGAGTCCCAGGGTTGCGGTGAGCAGAGAGATGGCTCCGCCGCCGGGCGTGGGACGGAGCGATGCGGCAAGATCGCGAATCTGATTGGCGCTGAGATCCCAGAGAGATCCGGAAGATTCACCCATGGCCCGAATATGCAGGCTCGACATGGATTTGATTATGCCAGCAATCAGGAGTGCCTGGCCTCTTTTTGCATTCTTTTGGAGCATGAGGAGATATGGCTGCCAAGCCCCCGCAATCCCGGGTGCAAGGCTCAAGCCTGCTGGTGGAGCTGCGACGCCGATCCATCAGCAGGGTGGGCTTCGGCAGACGGCATGCAGCGCCGGGTCAACCGTTGGAAGGAGTTTGGGCCGGCCGTTCCTGCTTCTTGCACTCCTGCCGGCGGCGGTTTGAGACGCAAGCCATTTCCTGCCATGGATCCGGCCCAGAAGCGTTCGACGCTGGGCGCCCCATCCAAGCCGCGTCCTTTGCGGTTTGGGTGGGAGAGCATGGCCCCGTCCTTCTGGGCCGTATCAGTAAGATGGGAAGCGGCGTGTCTATCTCCGCCGGCGCCCGCGGCTGAGGAAGTTGCCCGCGTCCGCGGATAGGAAGGCCAGGCCTGAGCGCCGGCAAGGAGCAAGAATGCAACTTCGCATTGCTTCGCAGGATCGTGTCTTTGTGCTCACCGGAGCGGGCATCAGCGCGGAGAGCGGTCTACCCACCTTCCGAGCCGAGGATGGTTTGTGGGCCGGTCACCGCGTGGAAGACGTCTGCACGCCAGAGGCGTGGGACCGGAATCCTGCCAAGGTGTGGGAGTTCTACTCGATGCGGCGGCAGGCGGCTCAACAAGCGCAGCCGAACCCGGCGCACTTCGCCCTCGCCAGACTGGAAGAGAGGTTGGGCGACCGTCTCTTGGTCTGCACGCAGAATGTGGACGACCTGCATGAACGCGCAGGGACCACGCGGCTGCTGCACATGCATGGAGAACTGGCCAAGTCGCGCTGTGACCGGGATTGCGGCCGTCCGCCAGTGGAGGACCGGAGGATCTACGCCGGCTTCGATCAAGTGCCGTTCTGCGCCTGCGGCGGCCGTCTCCGCCCGCATATTGTCTTCTTTGGTGAGATGCCGCTGGAGCTGGACCGGATCCAGCGGGAGTTGGCGGTAGCCACCTGCATGCTGGTGGTGGGAACCTCGGGATCGGTCTATCCGGCGGCAAACTTCGTACACTGGGCCAAAGGCAGCGGAGCTCGCACGGTCTATGTGGGGCCAGAGGCGCCTCTGAATGCCGCCGCCTTCACGCAGGTTGTGGAAGGACGCGCGGGCGAGGTTCTTCCCGATCTTTTCTTGGAAGGATGAGCCTGCCGCCGGATGGGCCGGCTCTGACCTCGAAGCAGCCGGCAGCGATCTTCAAGGTCTTGCGGAACGATCCACCCGCCGGCAACAGGAAGTCTGGATGGCTGCCGGCGCCGGTTTGACAGGCATCCGGAGCCTTGTTTGGCTCCGGATGCCTGCAGGGTGCGAGGCGTTGTTGTGACGTTCAGAAGAACAGCTTGAGCGCCAACTGCAAAGTTCGCGCCCCGAAGTTCTCATTGCTGTTCTTCGTGGCCGTGATCTGGCTGAAGTTGGCAACCTCGAAGTTCAGTTGCCCCGGCTGTGCGAATGGCGGCGTGTTGGTGGTGTTGAAGGCTTCAGCGCGGAACTGCAGGTAGGTGCTTTCCGTGAAGAAGAAGTTTTTCAGGACAGAGGAGTCCAGGTCGGCAAAGTCCGGACCTTTCACCTGTTGGATGCCTCCGCCCAGCGGAGAGTAGTCGGACTGAGCCTGGGCAGTCGCCACGGGAGGAAGGGCGAACGCGCTTGGGTTAAGCCACTGGTGGTAGCTATGGGGACCGGTATACAGGCCCTGGCCGGCAACCACGTTGGCGGCGCAGCCGAAGTCGGCCGTGGTCGCCGTGGGGCAAGTAACGGTAAACGGCTGGCCGCTCTGGTAGGTGTAGAAGAAGTTGATCTGCCACCCGCCGACGATCATGTTTTCGGTCTTATTGACCTTGCCGAGGAACATCTGACCTTGTCCGAAGGGAAGGTTGTAGCTCCCGGAGATATGCCAGAGGTTTCTGGTATCGGAGTCGCAGAGGCCGTAGTCGCGCTTGATGCCGAATCCCGGCAGCCACTCGGCGCGGTAGCCGTCGTTGTACTGCGATGCCTGGGTGTGCTGATCGCTCCGGCATTGGCTCAAGGTATAGTCGCCGAGCAGGGAGAGGCCCGCGCTGAGCTGGCGCTCATAGGTGACCTGCATCGAGTTATACATGCTGTCGGCGTTGGTGGTTTCGTAGGTAGCGTTGCGTCCAAACAACGGATAGGGAATGCCACCCGAGGTCTGTGCGTTCTGCCCTGGGGTAAGAATCTGGGTGTTGCCGTTGTTGTATCCCAGGTTGTCCAGGTGACGGCCCTGCGTGCCGACAAAGCCGATCTGAAGGGTATCGTGACTTGTGAACTGATCCTGGATGGTCAGGTTTTCCGTCTCCACATAGGGGGTCTGGTAGTTGTACTGGCGTCCATAAAGGTTGACGCCGAGATAGTTGTTGCCGGAGGGGCTCTCCAGCACCGTTGGGCTATTGAAGTTCACGGTGGTGAAGGCTGTTTCCATGGTGGCGGGCTGGCCATTGGTAAACAGCGGGTGATTGGAGTCGGCCGCGGTGATGGTCTGCACATAGACAAAGGGATAGTTGGTTCCCAGCGTGCCGCCGTAGCCGAGGTTGCCCAGGGCGCCAAAGGCGGTTCCGAATCCTCCACGGAGCACCATGTTCGACCGCAGGCTGTAGGCGAATCCCACGCGCGGCGCAAAGTTGTCCTTTTGCTCGTTGCCCAGGGTGAGGTCGGGCACGCAGTCTATATTGATGTTGCTGGACGCGGCCACAGTATTGAAGATGGTGGCTCGCGCCGTCTGGCAGCCCTTGTTTGAGATGTAATAGGTGCCGGTGGTTCCATTGCCGCCCACGGGGATGAAGTTGGCCTGGAAGCCGCGGGTCTCTGCGTAGGGAGTAAAAAGATCCCAGCGCAGACCGAGATTCAGCATCAATTTGGGGCTGAATCTCCAGTCATCCTGGAAGTAGGCGCCGATGTACCAGCGATGGTCGTCGGTTGCAGAGATGTTGGATCCGGAGAAGCCGTTCATGCCGCCGACATTATTGACGCCGGTTCCAACGCCGTACTCGTAAGCCTGCGGACTGATCAGCATATCGCTGATTCCATTCACGCCGTTTTGCTCGGGCGTGTACAGGTTGGGAATATCGGTGTACATGCCGTTGAAGCTGAGATCGCCGCGGCCTTGCGGCGGCTGGGAGATGTTGCCCTCCAGGTCATCCACCTGAACGCCGGTTTTGAACGTATGGTTGCCGAAGACTTTGGTAACGGCCTCGACGCCTTCAAGGCTCCAGACATATTGGAGGGTTGGAGTATAGTTGCCGACGCCGATGTGAGTGAGGCCGGCGATGTTGGTAGGCGGAAGGCCGCCGTTGTTGGCTACCTGGGGGATGCCCTGGATGCCGTACTGCGCGGGAATTCCGAAGATGTCGCCATAGTCGGAGAGCTGAAGCTTGTCGCTATGCACCATTCCAACGTGCATCTCGTTGGTCAGGGTTGGAGTGAGGATGGTGGTGTATCCCACCGCCCAGGCATAGGCCGGGAGGCTGTCATGACGGCCTCCGGTCTCGCCCACGGCCACGCCGGGGAGGTTGGAGGGAACCACGACCGCAAAGAGGCTGCGGTCATAGACGCCGAAGAGAGTGTTTTTGGGGCTGATGTCGGCGTCGATGCGAATATCCCAGGTGTCGGTGTTCTTGTACTCGATGGGTACGTAGCTGGAGTAGTTGTTGGTGAAGGTGGTATTGCTCTCCGGCAGGGGATAGACGCCCAGCAACTTGACGGCGTTGGGGTCAAGGCGCGCCGAGGGAATGACGTTGAGGCTGCTGACCGGAACGCCCCCGGCGTCCTGGGTGAAGTCGGACCGGGTGAGACCCATGAAGCTGGTGCAACCACCGGCCGCGGTGCAGTTGAAGAAAGGATCGCGCAGGTACTCGACGGTTCCGGCTGGAGCGGAAGCGGTGATCGGGACGGGGAGCCCGGTAATGGGATCGAGTTGTCCTGCCGTAACCTGACGCGTGGTGGCTGGGTCAAAGACGGTGCCGTTGGCGAATCTACGTCCAAGGGCGTCGGTGTGGACCACTTCCGTGCCCGAAGCGGGAACGTTGAAGGTGATGTTGTCCTGGAGGTTGGAGAACCCGCTGCCAACCATGCTGGTGGAGGCGCATTGCGATGCTGAGGTTGCTCCGGCTTCGTCGCAGGTGGGCACAGTCTCTCCGCCGGCGGGCTCGGGCAATACATATCTTCCGCCCTGAAAGTCGGTAAACCAGAAGAGGCGGTTCCTGCCATTGATGAGATGCGGGACGATGACCGGTCCGCCGGCGGTGAAGCCGAACAGGTTCTGGTGATATTCGGGCGTGGGATTGGGCACGCCATTCACGTTGTTGAAGAAATAATTGGCGTTCAGATCGTTGTTGCGCACGTACTCCCAGAGGTCGCCGTGCAACCCATTGGTGCCGGACTTGATGGCCGCGTTGATGATGCCGCCGGTAGAGTGACCGAACTCGGCGCTGAAGTCGCCGCTCTGCAGGGTGAACTCCTGCACGGCGTCGGGGGGCGGCACAATGGCGGCGTTGGTCAGCGTGTAGTTGCCGCCATAGAATTCAATGTTGTCATTGATGCCGTCGAGCCGGAAGTCATTTTGCCAGTCATTGACGCCGTCCACGGAGAAGTAGGCCGACTCGGAACTGCCTGCGTCGGGTGTAACGCCGCTTCCACTGGAGTTTGAGGGGGCTGTGGCCACGCCGGCCGCCAACTGGGCCAACGAACCCCAGTCGCGGGTGGCCAAGGGCAGATCGTTTACCGCTCGATTGCTGATGGATTGGCCCACCTGCGCGTTTTCAGACTGAAGCAGCGGGGGCCTGGCCGAGACGTCGACGGTTTGCTGCACGCTGCCGGTCGCCAGGTGAATGTTGACCGTCGTGACCTGCTGGACGTGGACGATCACATTGTGTACGAGGTACTTCTCGAAGTTTGGCGCCTGGGCCTCAACGGTATATTTGCCGATGGGGGTGTCGTCCAGGACGTAGTTTCCGGTGCTGGTGGATTTTGTGGTGGTCTTGACCCCGGTCGCGTCGTTGGTCAGCACAATGCTGGCGTTTGGCACGAACGCTCCAGAAGGATCCTGGACGGTACCGGTCACTTCACCCTGATCGAGCTGAGCGGCCAAATGTGGAGTCATGCCAAGCGCAAACAGCAGCCCTAGCGCCTGTAAGAGGAAACCCGGATATCTCAAAGAGTGTCTTTGGGCTTTCATCGTATCGTCTACCTCCAAATTCATGAATCATTTACGCGCTTGCGTTCGCTCCGCTATTCCGGAGCAGCAACACCATACTGCACTTGCAGCCTGCGTGGCAGTGTTTACCTCCAGTGAGAGCAGGGGTATACACTGGTGTCCAGCTCGCTTACGCGGCTGATTCCAGAATGGTTATGGAGGGGTTTAAATTTTGGTAAACTGCGGAGAACTCCCCCTGCAACGGATGGTTGCGCACCATGGCGGGATAGGAAGATTTGGCTGGCATCCCTGCCGGCCTTGCCGGGTATCTCGGCGCCGGAGTGTGATTCGCCATTCTCCTCGCCGGCGCCTATGCGGGCGGCAAGAAAATGGCTTCGAAGGACGTTTGAGCCGGAGCAGGGCCGAACAGGCCGGCTTGCCCCGAGGATCCATCGGGAGCCTGGGATCCGAGTGTGAGCCGTGAGCCGATCCTTATGAAGTCGATGACCAGCGGCGGCTCGGCCAGGAATCCACCCAATCCATTGCGAACCTCTGTTTGTCATCTCTCAAGGTGCTGCGCCTCGCTAGTCGCTTCGGCGGGCGGTTCAACCAACTCTTAAGCGGGAGGATGCTGCCGCCATGAGGTCAAAGTGCAAGCCGGTCGCGTGTCGGAAGGTGGATGAGCGAGCCGGCGAGGCGGTGCGGGGGGCACGATGATGGATTCTCATTACGCCGGCCAAGCCAGGGGCGCGATGCCGCCGGCCGAGAGCGAGTTCTCAGCCGGGTTGCGCGGCGACCCCAACTGGGAGCTGGCCACGCGAGTGGCCTCCGGGCCCCATTTTTCGCGCTCGCCTCTGCTATCAAGGTTCCTGCTGTTTATTGTGGCTGAAACGCTTTTGGGCCGAGGCAGCCAGATCACGGAGCATCAGATCGGGGTGAGGGTCTTTGACCGTCCCTTGGATTACCGCACCATTGAAGACAACATTGTTCGGAACTATGCGCGCCAGTTGCGCAAGCGGCTTGCGGAGCACTTTGCCGCCGAAGGCAAAGACGAACCGGTGCGAATCGAAGTTCCGCTGGGGTGCTACGTTCCGGCGTTCCGATCTGTTGCGGAAGCCGGTTCTTCGAAAGATGCCGAATCGGAGGATCTGGGATCGGAGAAGGCTTCACAACGGCCGACTTCCACTCCGTCCTTGCAGGATGAAATCCTGGATTCAGGGCGCGGACGCAGGGTGAAGGCCCGGCTCTGGCTGATCGGCGCGGCGGCGGTGGCGTTGTACAGTGGGTTGCTGATTGGCGTAACCCGGTACGCCACGCATCGCGCCGCGGCCCCGCATCCGGCTCAGGGCCCGGCGAATGCTTTGTGGGCGGCGTTGTTTACCGGCCCGGCGAACAGTTTTATCGTTCCTTCCGACGGCGGTTTCAATCTGCTGGAGGATCTGGCGCACCAGCCAGTGCCGCTTGCGGATTACATAGCGGGCAGCTATCACCAGCTTTCCCTCGCCGGAGTCGATCCTCACAGCGCCGAGGATCTGCGCGCCCAGCAGCTCGTTCCTTTTCTTGACCTGCAGATTGTGTCAGCCATTTCGCGTTTGGCCGCGGAGCGGTCACAGAGAGTGATGGTTCGCTTTCCGCGCGATCTGCGTCTTGAGGATCTGAAGAATGCCAATGCGGTGATTCTGGGTTCGCCAGGAAGCAATCCCTGGGCGTCACTGGCCGACGAAAAGGCCAATTTTCGCATTGTCTTCCGGCCGGGTATGAACGGCGCGGAAATCGTCAACGTGAACCCCCGCCCGGGTGAGCAGGCTTCCTACGTCAGCCACTGGAACGAGCCGACGCACGAGACCTATGCCCTGATCGCGTTTCTGCCCAACCTGAACGGCAACGGACACATGCTGGTTCTGGAAGGCCTGGACCAGGCTGGAACCCAGGCAGCCGCGGAGATGCTCTTGTACCCTTCCCAGATCGACCCGATCTTGAAAGAGGCCACCCGAGCGGACGGTTCTCTGCGCCCCTTCGAGGTGCTGCTGCGCTCGAACAGCATCGATGCCAATTCGACGGACACCCAAGTGATCGCTTCGAGAGTTTATTAGAATGCGCTGCATGAGATGGCCCCATCCGGAAGACAGGCCGATTTTGGGGCGAAGTGGAGCCGGGCTTTCAAGCAGGGCGGGCAGCCGGGGATGCGGCCGGCGGTGGCGCTCCGCAATCGTCCTGGTTTCGCCCTTCCGCCGGCGGTCCAGCCAGAGAGCCCCTGGCGGCCGAGAGCCGGAAGAGGCTCAGGAGAGGCCGGCTCGCGCTCAGCGGTTGTCAAACATGCTGCTGACGATGCCACCCAGCACGGCTGCCGCTCCGACGTCTTTGACCTCGCGGTTCGCGGAGGGAAGGTAGGGCTGCAGGGCATGCGCCAGGTTGGCCAGGGGAAGGGTCTGCAGCCAGACCCGGCCCGGCCCGGTGAGCGCGGCCAGAAAGATGCTATCGGCCCCGAAGAACATGTTGCGAATGCCCTGGATGCGGGTGATCTGGAAGTTGACGCTGGCGTGGAAGGCTCCCACATGGCCGGGATGCACGCGCAGCGTCTCGCCCGGTTGGAGATCGCGAACGATCATCTCTCCACCCATCTCCAGCCAGGCCGTGCCGATGCCGGAGACCTTCTGGAGAAGAAATCCGTCCCCGCCGAAGATGCCCGCGCCCAGAGATTGCTGCAGGCCGACGCTAAGCTGGATCTGCGGCGTAGCGCAGAGGAAGCCGTGGCGATGAATGAGAAGATCGTTGCCGGGCTGAATCTCGACGGGGAGAATCTGGCCTGGAATCTTGGCGGCGAAGGCGACCTCACCGGGGTACCCCTGCGCGGTGTACTCGGTCATGAAGAGGGTGCCGCCACCGGCCACGCGTTTGATGGCTCCAAAGATGCCGCCGCCGCCGGCCATCTGGGTATGGGTGGTCATGGCGATCGTCTGGGACATCCAGCTCAGCTCTCCGCCTTCGGAGATCAGGCTCTCACCGGGCTGCAAAAGAGCTTCGAGGACCGGCATGGTGGTTCCAGTGATTCGGGTCTGCATCGTCGGCACATCCTTTCCTGGCATCGGCCGCGCCGGCTCGGCTGGGCGCGCAGCTTGCAGAGTATCTTACGCCGGGAGGCGAGTGGAAGTTCCTGAAAGGGTCCCTGCGAGGTGAAATTCAATTTGCACAGAGTTTCCATTTTCCTCGTACACTAACCAAGTACAAAAATCGAAAGGAGAGATGAATTTCATGGCAACTGGCGGCGCAAAGGGACGCTCGGAAGCGTCCGGAGGCATCTTCAAGTTCTTCCTCGGCTTTCTGTTTGCATTTGTCGTTCTGTTTTTCGGCGCCTGGACGTACCTCCGGTTTGGCAACCCGCCGGTTGCCACCGCGGACAAGCCTTTTCCCTATGAAAAGCAGATCGTGCATATTGCCTTGCATGCCCGGATTCGTCGCGACATGCAGCAACCTCCTTTTGGGATCAGCGAGGATGTTTTTGAGACCGGCGCCATGGCCTATAAGCTGCAGTGCGCCGGTTGCCATGGGACTCCTGGAAAGCAGGCTGCCATTGCCAAAGGGATGTTTCCGCACGCCCCGCAACTATGGGTCAGACACCACAACGGAAAGGTGGTGGGGGTGAGCGACGATCCTCCGGGCGCCACGTATTGGAAGATCGACAATGGCATCCGTCTTACCGGCATGCCCTCCTTCAAGGGCATTCTGACCGAAGAGCAGATGTGGGATGTTGCGCTGCTTTTGCACCATGCCAACGAACAACTGCCCGACCCGGTGATGGGCATGCTGAACGGGCAGTAAGGCTTCTCTTTCGCGCCGCGGGTTTCGTGGCGTGTGCGTCCGGCCGCACCCGTCCCGAGAGCGGTTTCAGTGAGTTCGACGCGAGGGCGCCCAACAACTCAAATGACGAGATGTTGGGCGCGCACTGCGCGCTCGTTATCAGTGAGAGTCCGGCATCCTGCGAACCCGCATCTCGAGGAGCCGAAGAACCGAGATGTGGGGCGCCCAGCGTTTGCTCCTTGTATCCACTCTCCGCCGCCTCTATTCTGGTGGCATGTCCACTCCGGCCGCATCGCCCGCACTTCGAACTCTTGGAAACTCCGATCTTCATCTCACCCCGATTGGATTTGGCGCGTGGGCCATCGGCGGCGGCGACTGGCAGTACTCGTGGGGAGCGCAGGACGACAAGGACTCCGTGGCCGCCATTCATCGTGCGCTCGATCTGGGTATCAACTGGATCGATACGGCGGCGATCTATGGGCTGGGCCACTCCGAAGAGGTGGTGGGGCGCGCGCTGAAATCCTCATCGCGCAAACCTTACATCTTTACCAAGTGCTCCATGCGCTGGCGCGAGGACCGCTCCATTTATAACTCGCTGAAGGCTGATTCGCTCTCGGAGGAGGTGGAGGCTTCCCTGGCGCGGCTGGGAGTGGAGACCATCGACCTCTACCAGATCCACTGGCCCAATCCCGACAGCGAGGTCGAAGAGGGCTGGGAGGCGCTGAGCCGGCTGCGTGAGCAGGGCAAGCTGCGCTGGATTGGGGTTTCGAACTTTTCTGTGGAGCAGATGAAACGCGCGCAGAAGATCGCTTCCATCACCAGTCTGCAGCCGCCCTATTCCATGCTGCGCCGGGCCGTAGAGACGGAGATTCTGCCCTTTGCGCAGCAAAACGGCATCGGCGTCATCAACTACTCGCCCATGCTCTCCGGCATGCTGGCCGGCAAGATGACCCCCGAGCGCGTGGCGGCGTTTCCAGCCGACGACTGGCGGCGCAAGAATGCCGAGTTCAACGAACCGAAGTTGAGCCGAAACCTGCGCCTGGTGGACCTGTTGCGCGAGATTGGCCATGGGCATGGTGTTGGCCCGGGCGTGGTTGCCGTGGCGTGGACGTTGCACCACCCTGCGATTACCGCGGCGATTGTGGGCGGGCGAAGCGCAAAACAGGTGGAGGAGACGGCTGAAGCACTCCGCTTCCGGCTTAGCGAGGAAGAGTATGCAAGGATCTGCAAGTTTCTTTCTTCCATGAATGATTGACGCGCCGAAAGGGTGTGGTTCTGGGCCGAGATCGTGCGGGAAGGCGCAGCATGTGGCCCTGATGCGGACGGGTGTGATGGGAACGATGTCGTGAAGGTTACCCCCTTATTCGTCACGGAAGCATCCTGCAAGCCCACATCTCAAAAAACGAGATGTGGGGCGCCCACACCAACCCACATCGCAAAGAGTTGAGATGTGGGAATCAGGGCGCTGCGCGAACTTGTACACTGATCGGTAACATGTATAAGCGAATTCTGTTAAAGCTCTCCGGAGAAGCTTTGGCGGCCGGCCGAGGTTTCGGTGTCGATACGCTGTTTGTCAATGCAATCGCCCAGGAGATCGCTGAAGCTGCGCGTTCCGGCTGTCAGATCGGCATCGTTGTGGGCGGAGGCAACTTCTTCCGCGGGGTTGCTGAGCAGGCCATTCACATGGATCGGGTCTCCGCCGACCATATGGGCATGCTCTCCACGGTGATCAACGCCATCGCCCTGCAAGACGCCATCGAGAAGACAGGGGTTCATGTTCGGGTGATGAGCGCGATCCAGATGCATCAGGTGGCCGAGCCGTACATCCGCCGCCGCGCGATTCGTCACCTGGAGAAGGGCCGAGTGGTGATCTTTGCCGCGGGCACCGGCAACCCGTACTTCTCCACGGATACGGCCGCCAGCCTGCGCGCCATGGAGATCGGCGCGGAGGTTCTGCTGAAGGCCACCAGCGTGGACGGCATCTATAGCGCCGACCCGAAAAAGGTGACCGACGCCACCAAGTTCCAGGAGATCACCTATATGGAGATCATCCGGCTGGGCTTGCAGGTGATGGACACCACCGCGGTCTCCCTGTGCAAGGACAACCGTCTGCCGATGATCATCTTCTCGATGCGCGAGCGCGGCAACATCCTGCGGGTGATTGCCGGCGAGAAGCTGGGATCGCTGGTGACGGCGTAGCGCCGGCGCAGCCCAGCCCGGTTCCATGGCTTTCTTGCGTGCGAATGGGGCTCTCGAAGAGGGCTTGCTGTGGCGTGTTTGTTGGGCAAGACGCCCATAAAGGCCGAGCTGCCGGGCTACGCTTCCACGGAAAAAATCTTAGCCGACCAGCACGGAGCTGGCTCGCCTGGCCTCCACTCTTCGCTTCCACCAGCGGCCGATGGCCTGCTGGGCAGGGTGTTCCAGCCACTTGCGCACCGCGACGGCCAGAAGAATTACGAAGATGTAGGAGATCCAGGGATCGAACCGCGCCAGGTGGAGCTTGTTCAGCACGTGGTACTTGTGGAGCAGGATGTAGGTATTGAAGTGCAGCAGGTAGAGCGCGTAGGTGGATGCTCCGACGGCTACCAGCGGTTCCCAGGAGAGGAGTCTGGCGAGAATGCTGGGGCCGGAGAGCCCCAGGATGATCATGGCGAACAGCGGCGTCAGCAGGCCCCCATGGACCATGATGTAGGGAAGAGAGTCGGCCAGATGATAGGCGACAAACCAAACGCTCACAAAGCCCAGGATTCCCAGGATCACGCGGCTGCGCTCGCTGAGTTGGGCGGCATCATGAAGCCGGCCGAGCGTCAGGCCGGCAAGGAAGGTGCAGAGATAGGGCAGAGGAGTGAACTTCAGGGTGTCAAGCCATGGACCGTCGCTGTAGCGATTGGCGGCGTGGGCCAGTTGATCCGGATTGCGTAGCACATAGATGGTGTGCGGAATGAGCCCCACCACCCAGAGAGTGAGGCCCAGCGCCACCAGTTTGCCGGTGCTGCGCGGCCAGGGCAGGCGCAGTAGCCAGGGAAAGGCGATGTAGAGCACCACTTCGCAGGATAGGGTCCAGGTGACCGTCATCCAGAAGGTTGCCAGGTGAGGGAAGAACCCCTGAGCCAGCAGGGGCGTGGCGAAGGCTCCGATCCAGAAGTCGGTGTGGGAGCGAACCGTCCACTCCGTCATCAGCATGGGGATGGAGACCAGCATGGTGAAGCCGTAGACCGGGTAAAGACGCGACAGGCGGGCCACCCAGAAGTCCACGGCGTTCATCGGCTGGGCGCGCCCGGCGTAGTTATACGCCAGGATGAAGCCGGAGATGAGAAAGAAAAAGCTGACAAAGACGTAGCCGATGTTGATGAGGGGATAGAGGGTGAAGGATGGATGCCGGCTCCAGGTCAGTCCAGAGGGCGTGAAGTGGAACAGGACGATGGTGATTGCCAGCAGAGAGCGCAGGCCGGTGAGCGCCGGAAGCGCCGGCTTCCGAACGGCCTGCGGGCCCGGCTGCCGTTCGCCGAGAGGTTCTCGATTGGATATGGGTGCGGCCGCAATCAAATCCTGCATCTCCCCTTTGGACGCTCCGTGATGGACGGAAGTTCTCTTGAACTTGCAAAACCTAGCGAAATTCAATCCGCTGGAAGCCCCATTGCTGGAGGATCCGGGTCAGGACCGCCTGGGCATTCCGGGTTGCCGAATCCAGAATTCCGTCGCTCAGCGCAGCCTGTTGCAACTGTGACTGAGCTCTTTGGAGCGTCTGCTGGTCCATGCCTGGAGCGATCCGGACGAAGGATGCCGTGGACGGTGCGTACACTCGGGTCCGGTCGGCATCGACGAGAGCCTGGAAGATCTCGGACGGCGGAAGCTCAAGGCGGATGGAGCGGGCGCCGGAGTCCACGCTGATCAGAACCTGATCCGGTTGCAGCTTGTCCATGTCCACGCCCGCCGTGGCGAGCCCATGCAGGAGCATCACCGAGTGCGCGCTGGAGGGTGCGGGCCGTGGAAATGCGGATCCTGAGAGCGATGTACCGGCTGGTGCGGGGTTTCCGGCGCGGGATGCAGGAGGGTTGTTCCCGGGCCGCGCGTCGAATACTGTGTCCAGTGAATCCTCCGCGGTCTGCAGGCGATGGAGCTGCCGCAGTTGACGCACGGCATCCTGGGCGGAGACAACCGCGGGAGGTTGGCCGGTAATGAGCGCCGCCAGCTTGCCGGCGGCGCCCGAGCGAGCGCCATGGACAAAAACACCCAGCGCGGCGGCGCCAAGGATCATCGCCAGCAGGGCTCCGAAGAAAGTTCCCGAGCCGCGCGGCCGCCCGTAGTTGTACTGCATGGTCATAAATCGATCGTTATCCGCACTGGGTTTAAGGATACCGTGGAGGGGCGAAGGCCGTAGCGCGAAGCACGAAAAACTGTGGTCCGCGAGGACAGCGGCTGGAGCCATCCGTGCAAGCCGGCGCAGGAAGGGCGGAAAAGGCTCTAAGCCTGAACCTCGGGCAAGGCTGCGGCCGCGGCCATCGCTGCTTCTTGGTCCGCCTCTGTGATGGCGGATCTGGCTGAGCCCCGGTGGACGTAGCTCGCCTTGACAAACTCCCGGAAGAGCGGGTGAGGCTCCAGCGGCTTGGATTTGAACTCGGGATGAAACTGGCAGCCGAGGAAGAAGGGGTGGTCCGGAATCTCGACGATCTCGACGTAGGTTGCATCGGGAGTGGTGCCGGTGAGGCGCAGTCCGCCGGCGGTCAATACCGCCTCATACTCGCGATTGAACTCATAGCGATGACGGTGGCGCTCGCTGATGCGGTCGGCGCCGTAGGTTCTTTGGGCCAGCGACCCGGGCTCCAGCACGCACTCCCAGGCGCCCAGCCGCATGGTGCCGCCCATCTCCTCCACCCCGATCAACTCGCGCAGCTTGTAGATGATGCGATGTGGCGTGGCGGGATCGAACTCGCCCGAGTTGGCCTTGGCCAGGCCGCAAACATTGCGCGCGAACTCGATGCATGCGGTCTGCATGCCCAGGCAGATGCCGAAGTAGGGAACTCGGTTCTCACGCGCGTAGCGAATGGCGTTGAGCATGCCTTCGATGCCGCGCTTGCCGAATCCGCCCGGAACCAGGATGCCGTCAAAACCGGCCAGTTGAGTCTCAAAGCCCTCGGTCTCCAGCCCTTCGGCCTCGATCCAGGTGGCCTTCAATTTGAGGTTCGCGTCGAGCGCGCCATGCACCAGCGCCTCTTTGAGCGACTTGTAGCTGTCCTCATACTCCACGTACTTGCCGACGATGCCGATCTCCACCTCATCGCGAGGGTGGTAGGCGCGGCGCACCACCTCTTCCCAGCGGGACATGTCCGGCGCCGGGGTCTCCAGGCGAAGGTACTTCATGGTCAGGGCGTCGACGCCCTCCTTGTAGAAGTTGAGCGGAACCTCATAGATGGACGGCACGTCGCGCGCCACCACTACAGCGGCCTCTTCCACGTTGCAGAACGCGGCGATCTTCTGGCGCATCTCGCGCGGGACGGCGCGGTCGGCGCGGCAGAGCAGGACGTCCGGCTGGATGCCGATGGAGAGCATCTCCTTGACGGAGTGCTGAGTCGGCTTGGTTTTGAGTTCCTGGGCGGCGGCGATCCAGGGAATCAGCGTCACATGGACAAAGCAGGTATGGTCGCGCCCCATCTCCTGGCGCATCTGGCGGATCGCCTCCAGAAAGGGGAGGGACTCGATATCGCCAACGGTGCCGCCGATCTCGACGATGGCCACATCGCAGTCGGCGCCCACCTTGTGCATGGCGTTCTTGATCTCGTTGGTGACGTGCGGAATCACCTGCACGGTCTTGCCGAGATAGTCGCCGCGCCGCTCCTTGGTGATGATCTGCTCGTAGATGCGACCGGTGGTCAGGTTGTTGTCGCGGGAGAGCCGGGCGTGAGTGAAGCGCTCGTAGTGACCGAGGTCGAGATCGGTCTCTGCGCCATCGTCGGTGACGAAGACCTCGCCGTGCTGAAACGGGCTCATGGTTCCCGGATCGACGTTCAGATAGGGATCGAACTTCATCAGGTTGACGCGCAGGCCACGCGCCTCCAGCAGGCAGCCGATGGAGGCCGCAGCCAGCCCCTTGCCGAGGGACGACACAACTCCGCCGGTCACAAAGATGTACTTTGCTGACATAGCCGCAACCTCTTTGGGTGTGTGGTTTGGGTTGTGCTCGGTGTGCACGATCAAGTATATCGCGCGCCCTGTGGAGATGTTGTCCTGAGCTGTCCGGCTCACGTCCGCCTGTGCCGGCTCCCCGCTTACTACAGCGGCTTTGCGCCTGCCGGCGTGAACGCTCTGCGTTATGCTGCAAGGATGGCATTGGATTCGCCAGCGCTTCGGCTGGAGCAGCGCGCGTATGCGGCGCTGCGCTCCCTGCTGGACCGCAAGCTAATGAAACCAGATCACTTACTGACGGGCGAAAGGGGAGAAGACGCAGCCTTCTACCACCTCCGCGGGCTGGGCTACACGGTGGTGGCGCGGCGTTGGCGGGCCGAGCGCCTGCGCGGCGACCTCGATCTGGTGGCTTGGGACGGGGATACGCTGGTGATCTTCGAGATCAAGACCCGGACGGCGCGGGACTTTGCTCCCGCCGAGAGCTCCGTGGATGGGCAGAAGCAGCAGACGCTGCGCAGGCTGGCCCGAGCCTATCTGCGCCAGTTTCCCGGCTCCGCGGGTGGGATGGTTCCCCTGCGCTTCGATATCCTCTCGGTCTACCTGCTCTCCGAAGGAGCTGAGTTCGAGCATATTCTCAGCGCATTTCCCGCCGCCGAGGGGTGGGGCCGTTCTTGAGGCAGGACGGCGTTCCGACGGCGGTTGTCTGGCCAGTCGAAAGGGACGCTTTGGCGGGTGGATGAGATGTCCCGTCATCTCAGGGATGCTCCGTCGATGCTCCGCCGTTCGAGTCTCAAGCTGGGATCCACCGGCGCAGAGAGTTCGTCGTGCTATACTCCCGGGGCGCAGTGGTTAGACCACTGAGGCGGAATAGAGACGCGCTGGATGGGAAGCAGGGCGCGAGCGGCGTCGCCAGGCTCGCCGGTTCTGGGCGTGCGTTGAAGACGTCACAACCGACCACTATGCTGCGGCCCGGCCAGATTCTGCTCCCGGTGATGAGGAGGATCCCCCGATGGCTTTGTATGGCGACAGAAGGCCGCGAGCGGCTGCGCTGTGGCTGCTTCTGCTTTTGCTTCCCGCGCTGCCGGCTGCGGAGATCGGA
>JAKAQS010000024.1 GCA_021819585.1 Acidobacteriota bacterium | reverse complement strand
AACTGGTCCAGCTCAGCTCCACCCTCCCCGGCCGCTGAACGGGCAGCCGCACTCATACCCTCCCTCTGCAACAATCTCAGGTTTCGGGTACCCGCACCGATCCCTCCCTCTACCACAATCATGGGTGCCCTACATCTCCTCTTTCCAGAGATGTGGGTTCGTAGGGTGCCCGATTTTGATTGCTTCAGGTAAGCCGATTTTCGGCTCCCAGTGAAGCTGGATAACCGATTCTTTGACAAGATTCACAACTTCACAGCGCAGTGGCGCAGACAGATGAAATGCACTCTCGTCGCGACGTTTATAGGCATGTGCGTTGACATGTAGATAGCAAAGTGATATCACTTTGTTATCTACAACGAGGTGCAGGATGACATCCGAACGGTCAATTGTGAGCAAAGAGCGGGTCGTAAATGTGATGAACGGCTGGGTGGTGCTGCTTCCACTCATTGCAGTGGTAATTGCGGATATTGCGTGCCTGGCGAATGGACGACCAGACAATCTTCTCCTGCTGAGTTGCTTGATCGTTCTGGCCTTCGCGGCATTTGGACTCGTGGGATTCTTTACCTTGCAGCCGAACGAGGCGAGGGTGCTGACCCTCTTTGGCGCCTACAAGGGGACAGTGCGAGGGAGCGGGTTCTGGTGGGGTAATCCGCTCTACGGCGGTGGGCGTCAGGGACTGGCCGGCGCGGGGCCGTTGGCTAGCCGCCTGTCGCGCACCAAGCCAGCCTCCGAGAGTCAGGCGGGACAGGCGAAGGGCAGAATGAAGGTATCGCTGCGGGCACGGACCCTGAATGGCGAGCGATTGAAGGTGAACGATAAACGCGGGAACCCGATTGAGATTGCGGCCGTAGTCGTGTGGCGAATCGATGATACGGCGCAAGCCTTCTTCGATGTGGATGACTATGAAAACTATGTGCCGATCCAAAGTGAATCGGCGTTGCGCCATATTGCGAACATGTACAGCTACGACGATGGTGAAGGGACGGAGACAACGTTGCGGAGCAATCCCGATGAAGTCTCGGAAGCCCTCAGAACGGAGCTGCAGGCGCGGCTTGCGAAGGCGGGTGTGGTGGTCGACGAGGCACGCTTGACCCATTTGGCGTACGCGCCGGAGATTGCTCAAGTGATGCTGCGGAGACAGCAGGCGGAGGCGGTGATTGCGGCCCGGCAGAAGATCGTTCAGGGAGCTGTGGGAATGGTGGAGATGGCGTTGACGGAGCTCTCAGCCAGGGGGTTTGTAAGTTTGGACGATGAGCGGAAGGCGTCGATGGTCAGTAATTTAATGGTGGTGTTGTGCAGCGAATCCGAGGTGCATCCTGTGGTGAACACGGGGACTCTTTACAACTGATGAAAGAGCGCAAAGCATTCCTGATGCGAATCGACCCTTCGCTATGGGCGGAGTTAGAGGCTTGGGCGCAAGACGAGTTGCGCAGCGTGAACGGACAGGTTGAGATGATTCTGAAGCAGGCGGTAACCAAGCGGAAGGGGGTTGTCAGGAAGACCTCCGCTCCAGGCACGGACAAGGTCGTGCCCGGCTGACGCGCGACATCACCGCCTCATGGTGCAAATGACGGTTTTTGGGGGCGTGGCAAAGGCCTTTACTGGGCACGCCTGCGGCCTTGGCCTTCGAATGGATACAAAGGAGTTGGAGAGCGGAGGCAACCGGTGGTATATTTCCCTGCAGCCGAAAGGCAAATTGGAAATCCCAGCTCATTTGTTGTCATCCGAGATTGTTCCGGTGGTGTGACCGATGGAGAAGCCGTCTGGATCGCAAATGAGAAGTGCGCTGCCGGTCTGGTTGCTGCTGCTCACCGCCTCCATCCTTATCAACTACATCGACCGCGGCAATCTCGCAGTTGCTGCGCCCCTGCTGCAAGGGGAGCTTCATCTGACCAACACGGAGGTCGGAGTGCTGGTCACGGCCTTCTTCTGGACATACACGGCAATCCTCATCGTCAGCGGATGGATTGTGGACAGGTTCGGCGCCAATTGGGTGCTGACGGCGGGATTCGCACTTTGGTCGCTGGCCACTGCGGCCACTGGCCTGGTGCATGGCTTTGCGCTTCTGCTGGTCACAAGAATGATTTTGGGCGCGGGCGAGTCCGTGGCCTTCCCGTCCTACAGCAAGCTGATCGCCTTGAACGTGCCGCAGCGGCATCGCGGCATTGCCAATGCCATGATCATTAGCGGAATGGGCCTGGGGCCCGCGGCGGGAACGTATCTCTGCGGGACCGCCATGGCGCACCACGGCTGGAGGCCGGTTTTCGTCGTCATTGGCTTGGTGAGCCTGCTGTGGCTGTTGCCCTGGGTACGCTTCATGCCGGCCAACAGTATGCCGAGAGCCCACGCCGCGGCTCCGGGCGTGTCAACGCTGCGAGTTTTACGCGAGCGGAACTTCTGGGCTGCCGCCGTTGGCCAGTTCGGCTCCAATTATCCATTCTACTTTCTGATTGTGTGGCTGCCGCTTTATCTGGTGCGCGAGCGAGGGCTCACCATGCAGCAGATGGCAAAGGAAACGGCTCTGTTATTTGTTGCCTACGCTGTCGTTTCGCTCATCGTCGGCTCCTCGGCAGATGCCCTGATCCGCCGCGGTTTTGGCGTTACCCTGGTGCGCAAGGCTTCCATGGCGATCGGGCACACAGTTGCTGCCTGCGGAGTGCTGGCATGTAACTCCGCGAATGCGCGCGTCTCTTGCGCCGGCCTCATGCTGGCGGGCGTCGGCATGGCCTTCGTGGGGCCAAACGTCTATGTGTTTGCCCAAACCCTCGCCGGTCCTTCGATGGCCGGCAAATGGACGGGCCTGCAAACCTGCGTAGGCAATCTGGCCGGCGTCGTCGTCGGCCCGCTCACGGGCTGGATTGTGGACCGCACGGGCCACTTTGCTCTCGCGTTTTCTCTTTGCGCGGGCGTGGCCGTCTTTGGCGGCATCTGCTGGGTGGTCGTCGTCGGGCAGCTCGAGCAAACCGACTGGCTCAAGCCGCCCGCACTGGCGACCGTCGCCAGCGAGGCGACGTGATTCCGGCGACCGCGACAACCGGAGGTGTTGACGCTCATTAGAAGTGTCCCCTGGCACGCTCAATAGAAATGTCCCCATTTACTAGCCTCTGAAAGAGGAGGAGGCAGAATGGGGCGGACGGGAATGAGCGACAACAGCAAGAAGTCAACATACACCCGGCTTTACGCATAGGCCGCCTCCGCACCTGCATAGTCAAGCGTGAGAACGGTGATGTCGTCCTCCTGGCCGAATGTCTGCGCTGAGCGGGCAATTTCCTCGGCAGGTTCGCTGGAAATGGCTGCGGTGCGTTCAAAGCCGAAGAGTTCGCCACGAGCATCCTGCGCTTCGACCACTCCGTCCGTGAGCAGGGTGAGCCTTGTCGTCGGGTGCAGCGTGACAGTCGTCTCGGGGTAGACAGATTCAGCACTGAGTCCCAGCGGCAGACCGTTCTCCAAAGGAAGCTCCTTGCCATCGGCATAAGGGGCAATGTGGCCGGCGTTCGCCGCAGTCAGCGTACCGTCGGCGTCGACGCGAAGGACCAGGCAGGTGGTGAAGCCGCCCGAGTTGCGTCCGGCCATGCACTGGTTAATGGCGCGTAAAATCTCTGCGGGCGACTGGGTGTAGTGCGCCAGAGCGCGAAAGGCGCCGACGAGCAAAGATACGGTCATGGCCGCCGGAGCGCCCTTGCCGCTCACGTCACCAATGACGGCGAGGATGCCTCCGGAGGCAGTGGGCAAGACTTGAAAGAAATCGCCGCCGATCTGGCCCGCCGGCTTGTAGACGCTTTGGATGGCGAATCCTGGAACACAAGGAATCGCCTCGGGAATGATTACCTGCTGCACAGACCGGGCAGCCTGCATCTCGCCGGCGAGCAGGGCGCGCTCTTCGGCGGCTCTGCGCTGATTGCGAAAGAGCAGGGCAACGAGCGCAACAATGACTGCCAGCGTGGCAAAGGCGCGGATCAGCAGCAAGAAGTTCGCCCACTGCTGCACCATCGTGGTCTCCTCGCTAAAGGCCGAGGTGAAGATCACAAATGCCAGCCATACCGTCTCAAAGGAGACCCACAGGAGGCAACATAGAGCAAGACCGCGCAACCTCTTCTCGATGCCGCTCCACGGCCAGAAAGCGACGAGGGGTGTTGCCAGCGCAGTGAGCGATTCCAGGGCAATCTGTGCGGGGTAAACCGAGTAGAATGCAGCGGAAGCCCGCAGGCTCAAGTTCACTGGAAGAGCCAGATCCAACAGAAGTTGGATGGAATGCAGCAGACCAACTCCGATAAGAATGCGAAACAGCCATGGGACACGCTTACCCGCCAGCCGAAAGATGAACCAGACTATGGGTAGCCCAAGACACTGTCCGGCGGCGAAGAGTGCCGTGGACAGAGCCCATGGAGTCGGCATCGCCGCGACGTCGATATACTCCACCGTGCGGTTGATGAGCTGGCACCAGCAGCACATAGCCAGCAAAAGCAGTTCGAGCCGGTGGCGATCGTTCAGATACATTCCGAACAGCAGAAAACCGGCGAAGCCGATGGCCAGATAGCAGACCTCGACAGGGAAGAAGCGATGGCTGCGATGCAAGGCAATGCTGTCATACCGTTCCTTGAGCCATTCCTCTTCCCCAGCCCAAATACGAACAGGCTCAGACTCTTCGAAGGCACGATAGGAGATGCGCACAGCGATGACGGCGTGCTCAAGACCGCTCGCAGATTCGTGAATGGGAAAAACGGGCGCGAGTCCGCTGGTATACCAGCCGCCGGAAAGCTCGCCATTGCTGCCTATCTGCCGGCCGTTTAGAAAAGCCTGAAAGGCGCGACCGTACTCAAACTGCAGCGCTGGATTTGCAAGACCGGCCAGCGGCGAAAGGTTCACCTGACAGCGCACCCAGATTCTCGGGCTGCGGCCATCCATGCGCCAGCCGGTATAGGGCTTCCAGTCCTTCTCAACCAGATTCGGCGCAGCCCAGGCCAGGTTGTCTCCCGCGCGCCACACGCACTGCTGATGAGAGACTGCAACAGGGGTTTGGGCCACGAGCAGAGATCGGGCCCCAGAGGCGGCAAGGATGCAGGCTATCGCACAGCGCGCCAACCTGCGAAGGAGCTGGATCATGGCAGGAATCTTATCCGGGATCTCCCTCTCGGAGCAAACTTGCTGCGCTGCGGCGGGCGGTTAAGGGCGCTCACAGCGGACCGCTGTCAGGGCGAGCTACAGCGGCCTGCCAATCTCCCAGCGATGGCCGAACGGATCCACGATCGAGCCATCTCGCCATCCATAGTCGTGGTCCTGCATGGGGGACCGAACCACAGCGCCGGCAGTCACTGCCCGATCGAAGACGGCATCCGGATCCTCGACGATCAGCATCAACCTCACCGCCGTCCCGCCGAGCTGTGCCGGCGACGGATCTGAGCGACTCTTCGCCGATAGCAGGACTAGAGCTGGGCGGAGGCCATTCTTTGAAAGCTGTCTGGATGAAGCGCTCGATCCGCCCCCTTTGCTCCGGCCGCATTACCGGCCTTCCTCGCTCGTACTGGGCGGCCCGTCCCAGTGTTCTGCTTCGGTACGCTCGCCTCACGGTAAATGCCGCTTGTGCTTCTCCCTTGGCATCGAAACGACTGGTTCCCGCAGTTCCGCACAAGAGCCCGGATCGGAGCCACCAGCAGGCGACCGCCCAGCCGCTGGAAATCGCGCAAGCCATCCTGTGCGGCCAGCGTCTCCAATACCTGATCGAAGCAGGGCCGCAAGCTATCCGGCGCCACCCCGTCCAGCAACGTGCGGATATGGTTGTCGGTGGAAATCTTCGCGATGCCGAACAGGGTGCGGCAGTTGGAGTCGTTCTGGCCGGGTTCCAGCCGCTTCTGATAGCCAAGAAACGACTCGCTTTGCATGAAGAACATCGAGAAGGCCGCCATGGTCAAATCGGCCATCGGATAATCGGTCGCGCCCCGCCGCGCATCCGGAAAACTGCCGCTTACAGTCCGCAGCCCCGCCAACAGCGATTCCAAAATCTCCATGCCCGCAGACAATCATATCCATACCGATTGCCAAGTCTCCACGCAGGTTCCTCCCCACTTAGAATTGCTGGCTGTTTCGAATCTCGATTGCACGGACACCGCTTTTGCCGGTACACTTGCGTGAGAGCGAGCGGAGAGCCCCCCGTCAGGGAGAACCGCTCGATCCAGCGAGCCCCTGGGGCCCTGATCCTTCGATGATTGGCTTCGAGAGGCGCTGAGAGAACCAGAGTCGTCCAGACGCAAGCGGCGCTTGGCGCAGGGGAAGGCACGATCTGTCGAACCTGGGCAAATGGTTTGGCCACAGCGGCTTACAGCGGAGAGTTGGCAGAGCCCGGTTGAATGCACCTGACTCGAAATCAGACATAGTCGCAAGGCTATCGGGGGTTCGAATCCCTCACTCTCCGCCATAACATTCAGCAAGACCTTAGAGATGAATAAGTTATTGACTGCCTGGCGGGGTGCATTTGTCGGGCTTCCGACAAAAGATCTGCACATTTTGCAAACCTTACACGGCTTTCATCTTCTGAGTCATAAAGATCCGACCGTCCGACATCAAGGCATTCGACCCGCGACGTAAATGTCTCGTCCCGGAAGTTGGTTACTGCGGTGTAGTTCCCGCCATGTATCGCCAAACGTTGCTAAAGCGCGGTTGGACCGTGGAACCATGAGGATTTGGGGTGAGCAACTTGGTGATGAGGATTTGGCGCCTTCCCTCAATTGGTTTACCAGCTTCCACGACCTGAGTCTCAGCCGCCGTAAGGTCCATCAACGCCATGCAGTTCGCAATTTGGTGGTGGACGTCAAACGGATCTTTCCAATTCAGAAAGGCGAAATATCGGGATGGGGGCGTGGCGCTATGACGCAACAACCAGGGGGCCGGCTTGTTGAGTGTGACCAGGAAGTCCTGCGGGCCCGAGAACATCAGCACGCGATCGACCGCAAATAGCTTTCCGATGTACGCCGCGTGGCCGGAGCCCTGCGAGTGGCCTGCGATCACAATGCGCTTCCATGCAGGCTGGTCATGACTCAAAAACTCCTGCCATCCACCGGCGGGATCGTGCAGAGCCAGGTAGGCCAAGAGAGCCTGAAGACGGCTCAAGATCGAGTTCGCGCGATTGACACGGATCTTGTGGCTGACCGAAGCACCCGTAACGATAGCCTTTCGATAATGATCGAAGCACGCTGCGTCTGTGCTGCGCGCGCAGGTCACGGCCACAACATTGTCTTCGTAGTCGAGCGCGATGGAGTGGTAACCCCAGTGCGCAAATGCGCCGGCAATCGGCATCGCTCCTTCTGCCTTGCCACCCGTGCCGGGCAAAAAGACGAAGAGCCGATGCTGCGACGGTATCCGCGGATCATAAAGAGCCAGATGCGGACCATGAACCCCTTCGATTGCAGAATTGGTTTCGCGCGGGTCAATACGTAACACCTTGAGCTGGGCCAAGAGCGGACTACGAACCATAAGCGCAGCCATGAGAAAAAGCCCGAGGATCCACACGCGGCGATACCGGCCGGTACCTGCAGAAGAAGATTTCATCGTGATTAGCCTCTATTTGGGGTTGCCCCCTTGGCTGAGACAAACAGGTAAGACCCACGTTGCCGTTCGCTGCAAAAGACTCGACCGGCAAAACCACTGTACAGCATTCTGAATGCACCCGGCGAAGCGGAGGCGGGCTCTGCTGGAGAGCAACCCTGCCATGGAATAGCCGGTGCGACTCATCCATACCGACGAGAGCCGGGGGTGGGCCGCCCGCCTGCTCCCGGTTTTGTCTGTCGCCATCGGGAGAAAAGATCGCCGATGCCTTAAAAACTCATGCCGCCTGCCGCCGCGAAGCAGCCAAAAACAGATGACCACTCTGAGGATCTTCCTTTAGCTGCCCGGCGACCAGAGCATAGAGACCGTTAAATCGCAACCTCATGTCGGTTGCACCGGTAGCCACAAAAATGCGCGTGGCCGCGCCCAGACCGAGCACGCGCTACACCGCATGCGACAAGCCGGCGTGCCGCTGCGTACTATCCAGAGCCGCTATCAGACGCCGCGGTTCGGCAGTATCGAAACCTGGCTCGACTTCGATCCAAAGCCCACGGGAGAGCACCACCAGAAACTGTCCGCTCCACCCCATGCCCGCGGTCTTCCTCGCGCCCCGAAGCACCGCGGCATCCTCAACGATTTCGACGGGGGCTATCTTCTCCTCGGTCTTCGACCGCGCAATACGCTTGCGCCATGCGTCCAGCGTGAACACGTTCAATCCACGTGCCTCGCGAAACTCTTTGCGCCGAAGACCGCTCTGTTCGAACTCCCAAACCAGGCGCTCCGCCTCTGGCCGGCTCAACCCACGCTTCACCGCAACCACTCCTCTTGTGTTCATCCCTCTACTTCAACACAAGGGAAACCAGACCGGAAGAATAGGGTGGCCGAATGCGTACTGTTAATCGCCAGCTTTGCGTGCTGACATTTTTCAGTATCCGGCTTCGAACGGGTACTGTGAGGAGCAGGATCGAGGGAGGGTTCTACTGCCGAGTTCGGGTGTTGCAAGCTCACCAGAAACACGGCAAGACGGCGGTGGAGCGCCGTCTGGAAGCCAAGAACAGGATCAGCGCTTCCCTGCTTCAGCATTCCTATGAGCCACACTGGCCAGCTTTGCCTCAGCCACGCGGGTGACGGCATTGGCTTTGTCATACTTCTCCGGGTCATCCCCAGCCTGTTCCCACAACTCGGCGCCGTGGCGCAACTCCGCCTGGACCTGTTCGGGATCAATCTCATCCAAAGGCATGGCGACTTCCGCCAGGATGGTGACCCGCTCGGGCAGAACTTCCGCACACCCCCAAGCTACGAAGAAGACCTGCTCTCCCGCCGAGCCGCCATGCAAACGGACCTCGCCAGAACCCAGCTCCGCCAAAAGCGGAGCGGCGCCGTAAAGCGTCTCCAGATATCCGGACATCGATGGCAGCTCAACCGCCTCCGCGGTCGCATCCAGCAGCACGCGATCCGGCGTCACCAGCCGTACGGCAAGCAGCCCCGCATTTGTTCCAACCTCAGCCATGTGTTGTCCGCCCTCTACGATCTGCGATCCGTCTCTGGGAGTTTGCTGAAAAACACGGCTCCGGACAGGGAGCCATTCCGTTCCATTGCGTCCCTCTGGTTACCGTTCCACCATCCGCTGCGCCTCGCTGACCAGTTGAACGCATCTTTAGACGAGTCCTACGCGGTAGCCTTCAACTTTTCCGCTGCCTTGAGGACATCCTCAATGCCGCCTTTCAGATAGAAAGCCTGCTCTGGAATCTCATCGTGCTTGCCTTCAATGATCTCCTTGAAGCTGCGCACGGTATCTTCCACCTTGACATAAGCTCCCGGAATGCCGGTGAAAACCTCGGCCACGTGAAAGGGCTGGGACAGGAATCGCTGCACCTTGCGGGCGCGCGATACCGTGAGCTTATCCTCTTCGGAGAGTTCATCGATACCCAGGATTGCGATGATGTCCTGCAGGTCCTTGTAGCGCTGCAGAATCTTCTTGACGCCTTGAGCAACATCATAATGATCCTGGCCGACGACGCGCGGGGAGAGAATGCGCGAGGTGGAAGCCAGAGGATCGACCGCCGGGTAGATGCCCAGCTCCGAGAGCGGACGGGACAACACGGTGGTTGCATCCAAATGGGCGAAAGTGGTCGCTGGGGCGGGATCGGTGAGGTCGTCGGCCGGAACGTAGACGGCCTGCACGGAAGTGACGGCGCCCTTCTTCGTGGAGGTAATTCTCTCCTGCAACTCACCCATCTCGGTGGCCAGATTCGGCTGGTAGCCTACAGCCGAGGGCATGCGGCCGAGCAGCGTAGAGACCTCCGAGCCGGCCTGGGTAAAGCGGAAGATGTTGTCGATGAACAGAAGCGTATCGGCGCCCTCCACGTCACGGAAGTACTCGGCCACCGTGAGACCGGTGAGCGCCACGCGCAGACGAGCTCCGGGCGGTTCGGTCATCTGCCCGTAGATCAGGGCAGCCTTGCTTTTGGAGAAGTCCTTGAGATCGATGACGCCGGACTCCTGAAACTCATGCCACAGGTCGTTGCCCTCGCGAGTGCGTTCCCCAACGCCGGCAAAGACGGAGAAGCCGCCGTGCTTCATGGCGACGTTGTTAATCAACTCCTGGATGATGACGGTCTTGCCCACGCCGGCGCCGCCAAACAGACCGATCTTTCCCCCCTTGAGGAAAGGCTGGATGAGGTCAATCACCTTGACTCCGGTCTCAAACATCTCCTCGGAGGTTGACTGCTCTTCAAAGGAAGGCGCCTGGCGATGAATGGGCATATGCACCTTGGCGTTCACCGGCCCCAACTCATCCACGGGCTCGCCCAAGACGTTCAGCACCCGGCCCAGCGTCTCGCGGCCCACAGGCACCGTGATGCCGGCTCCAGTATCGATCGCCTTCATGCCACGCACCAGACCCTCGGTGGCGACCATGGCGATGCAGCGCACCCGGCCCTCGCCCAGGTGCTGCTGCACCTCGACAACCACGTCTAAGGGCGCCGGCGCCTGGAAGCCTTCGCTCACGATGCGCACCGCCTGGAAGATGGGAGGCATATGCGCCTCGTCGAATTGCACGTCAACGGCCGGGCCGCTGATGCTGATCACTTTACCGATGTTCTGTGTCTCTGCCATAGGTCTCTTTCGTAAGATCGCGTCTCTGTTCAAAGCGCTGCCGCGCCGCTGACAATCTCGATAATCTCTTTGGTAATGGCCGCCTGCCGCGCGCGGTTCATGGTGAGCGAGAGCCGATCGATCAACTCTTCGGCATTCTTGGTGGCGGCATCGGTGGCGGTCATGCGCGCCGCGTGTTCCGCCGCAATGGACTCCAAAACAGCGTGGAAGATCTGGGTGGTGACATAGCGCGGCATCAAGAAGCGGAAGATGCGGTCCGGAGATTGATCGAAGATGTAGTCTACATTGGCTGTGCCAAACAGCTTGGCCTCCCGCTCATAAGCCGACTCCTCAGGGAGAGTGAGCGCCACGCCGGACTTTCTGGCTGCGCTGCCCGCGGCCTCCTTCTGCTCCTCGGTCATCTCTTCCATCACAGTCATCTCGTGGGAGCCAAGCTTGCGGATAGGGAGAAGCTTTTCCACCACAACCCTCTGCGAGATAACCGACTTGAACTCGTTGTAGACGATGTAGACGGAATCAATCTCCGCGCTCCCATAACGCGCAATGATGGAGTCCGTCAGGGCCGCAATCTCGGAGATGTTGGCCTTCACCAGCAGCGTCGGGTGCTCAGCGGCTATCTCGACGGGCGCGGCGCGATGCCGGATCTCTTCAATATGCCGCGCCAGATCGTTGTCGTAGCGATCTTCCTTGTGCTCGTAGACCGCCATCGGCACGTTCTTCTTGTAGAACGCGATAGCCTTCTTTCCGATCGGTTCCAGATCGACGTTCTGGCCCATCGCAAGCCTCTCCTGGATGAACCGCTGAGCCGCCTTGCCGATGTTTGCGTTGAAGCCGCCGGCGAAGCCCTTGTCGCCGGCGATGACCAGCACGAGCACGTTTTTCTCCGGCCGCTCCGTGAGCAGAGGGTGCATGATCTCGCCAGTCTCTTCGTTATACAGGTCGCTGCGCCGCACCACCGAATCCAGAACACTGGCCAGCATCTGCGCATAGGGACGCGCCTGCATTGCGTGCTCTTGAGCGCGGCGCAGCTTGGCCGCCGAAACCATCTTCATGGCCTTGGTAATCTGCCGCGTGTTCTTGACGCTGCGGATGCGCCGCCGTAGATCCAGTACGTTTGCCATTCGTCCTTATGCTCGTCTTTTGCGCGTTTGCCGCTATGCCTTGATGCCGGCGGCCTGCTTGCGGCCGGCCAAAAACTCTGTCTTGAACTCACGGGTCGCATCGGCCAGACGTTTGCGGAGATCGTCGTCCAGCGCCTTCTTGCGCGTAATGTCCGCCAGAATATCCGGGTGAGATGTTTCGAGGAAAGGAAGATAACCATCCTCAAAGGCGCGTAGATCGGCCACTTCCAGATCGTCCAGCAGTCCCTGGGTCCCCGCGAAGAGAATCGCCACCTGTTGCGCGGCGGTGAGGGGGGCGAACTGCGGCTGCTTCAAAAGTTCGGTGAGGCGGGCGCCGCGATTGAGCTGGTTCTGGGTGACCTTGTCCAGATCCGATCCGAACTGAGCAAAGGCCGCCAGTTCGCGGTACTGAGCCAGATCCAGTTTGAGCGTGGATCCAACCTGTTTGGTGGCCTTGATGGCGGCCGCAAAGCCCACACGCGACACCGAGAGACCGACGTTTACCGCCGGCCGGATGCCGGAGTTGAACAGGTCGGTCTCAAAGAAGATCTGTCCGTCGGTAATGGAGATGACGTTAGTGGGGATGTAAGCCGACACGTCGCCCGCCTGGGTCTCAATGATCGGAAGCGCCGTCAGCGAACCTCCTCCCAGCTCCGGCGACATCTTCGCGGCGCGCTCCAGCAAACGGGAGTGCAGGTAGAAGACATCTCCGGGATACGCCTCGCGGCCGGGCGGACGGCGCAACAGCAAGGAGATCTCACGATAGCTTGCGGCATGCTTGGAAAGATCGTCGTAGATGATCAGCGCGTGACGGCCGTTGTCGCGGAAGTACTCGCCCATGGCGCAGGCGGCAAAGGGAGCAAGATACTGCATCGGCGCCGGCTCCGAGGCTGTTGCCGCCAACACGATGGTGTACGCGAGCGCTCCGTACTGGTTTAGGGTCTCCACCACGCTGGCCACAGAGGAACGCTTCTGCCCGATCGCGCAATAGATGCAGATCAGATCATTTTTGGCGGAGTTGATGATCGTATCCAGAGCCACGGCCGTCTTGCCCGTCTGGCGGTCGCCGATGAGAAGCTCGCGCTGACCCCGGCCGATGGGAATCATGGTGTCGATCGCCTTGATACCCGTGGCCATGGGCTCGGTCACAGACTGCCGAAAGATCACGCCGGGGGCCAGCCGTTCCACGGGGAGGAAGGTATCGGTCTGGATGGAGCCTCTGTCGTCGATGGGCTGGCCAAGAGCGTTCACCACGCGGCCGATGAGAGCATCTCCCACCGGCACGGACATGATCCTTCCGGTGCGCTTGACCTGATCACCTTCTTTGAGTTCGCTGAAATCTCCCAGGATGACGGCGCCCACATGGTCTTCATCCAGATTCATGGCGAGGCCGGAGACTCCATGCGGAAACTCGATCAGCTCCCCCGCCATGACCTTGTCAAGCCCGTGAACGCGCGCAATGCCGTCACCCAGGGAGATGATGGTTCCGACTTCATCCACCTGGATGCGCTGCTCGTAGTTCTCGATCTGCTGGCGCAGCAACTCGGTGATCTCATTTGCCTGAATCTTTGCCATGGAGTTCCTTTTCCCTTGCGTCCTTCTAATCTTTATCTTTGCTGCCCGTTGTTTGTGTCTTTGGCATTTGCATGGCTTACCCGCGCGATGAAAGCTCCACGCGACAGGCTATGCTCCCGCCGCGATGAGCCGGCTCTTGAGCTGGAGCAATTGTCCGCGAATCGATCCATCGTAGACCTTGGAGCCTACGGTAATGACAGCTCCGCCCAGCAACGCGGGATCTTCCCGGTAGGTTGCGCGCACCCGGCGCTGACCCGTCAGATTTGCAATCTTTTCCTCCAGCAGCTTGCGGTTGTCCTGGTCCAGCGGCAGAGCGCTAACAACATCAGCCTCCGCAATCCCAGCCTCCTGCTCCGCCAGGGCAGCATAGGCGCGCAACATGCCGCGCAGATCCTCCAGACGCTGGTGATGGATCACCACGGCCAGGAAGTTGCGCGAGGCAGTCTCCAGGCCCAGTTTGGCGCCCAATCCGTCCAACACCTTGAGCTTCTGTCCCTCGGGGATGGAAGGATCCGCCAGCGCTTGACGAAGCTCCGAACTCTGCTCAAGCGTATCGGCGAAGTCATTCAACTGGCCCTGCACGGTCGTCCAGTTCAGCTTCCGTTCCGCGACGACAGCAGCCAGAGCGCGCGCATAGCGAAGATCGATTGCCGCCATCAGTTGTCGCTCCCTTCACCCAGCCTGAGAGCAAAACTCTCCACGAGCCGACGGTCGGTCTCAGCAGATACCACCAGTTTGCGCTCAGCCTGCTCGATGGCCAGTTCGGCAGCGTAACGTTGCAGTTCGCGGCGAGCGGCGTTGGTGGCACTTTGAATCTCAGCTTCGGCCGCGGCCAGGATCTTCCCCTTCTCCTCTTCGACGCCGGCCTTGATCGACTGCTCGTCCTGGAGGCTGTCAGCCTCCACCCGCAGGCGAATCGCCTCTATCTCGGCATCCAATCTCGACAGCCTCTCTTCAACCGACCGGAGCCGAGCCGCAGCCTCCTCGGTGACGGTTCGCGCCTCCGTCAATCGCGCCTGAATGGCCGCGTTGCGGCGGCGGAAGGCTGCCGGCAACAGCTTGAGAAGACCGTAACCAATTCCGGATCCGAGCAGCAGAAGATTGATGATCTGGAAGAGGTGGGATGCAGTCTCAGGCTTCATGCCCAGCATTGCGCCCAGCTTCACCACGGGCGGTGAGAGCCAATATTGATCAATGTCGCTGGAAGAAGAAGAGGAATCGCTTGACGAGGAAGACCCGGGGTTGCCGGCAACGGAGCGATCCTGCCCGGCCGTAATGGCCTGGGTTGCGGATTGGGTTGCAGGCCGTGTCGAGGTCTGGGCGCTCAGCGAGCGCGCGCCGGACAGCAACAGAACGAGCCCAAGGGCGGCCGGAAGCGAGCAGCGCATGGCTACTCCAAGACCGGCTACTGCAAGACCAGGATGACGTGTCACTGGCGAGCCTCCGTAAAGCCGGGGCCGGGCGGAAGCACCGCACGCAAAATCTGGTCACTCAACAACCCAGCCGACTCCTCCATCTGCCGGCGCACGCCCTCGGCCATGCCTTCGATCTCCTGTCGGGCGACGCGGATCCTCTCCTGCGCGGCGGCACGGGCAGCCTCCATCGCCTGTTCGCGCTCTGCCTGCCAATGCCGGCGTTTGCGCTCCCGCGCAGCCATCATCTCATTTCGGGCTACACGCAGCTTTTCTTCGTAATCGGCAATCTTTGCCTCGGCCGCAGCCGTAGCTTCACGCGCCTTTTCCACCGCTCCCGCAGTGCGGGCATGGCGTTCGGCCAGCGTCTTTTCCAAGGGCTTCCTCACCAGCGGGCCATAGGCTGCTACCAGCAAAAGGAAGAACACCATGGTCGGCACAGAGCCAAGCACGAGACCGCCAAGTTGATGCAATATGTCCATGAGATTCCGAATTCTTCCGTAGGCGTACGTCCCAACCGCTTCCCGCAAGCGGATCAGGCCGACATCCTCGCTGCCGAGGAGTTCGCTCAAGCCGTCTATATTGTTCGAATTTCTTTCCCATCCTTTGTAGCAAATCTGGCCTTTGAAAGTCCAGGATGGGCTGAGATGAACTCGTGGCGATTACCGCGTGAACGGGCGCTCCACCTGAAAGGGTTGGCTCAGAGACAAGGTCTGGGCCCGGCGCCATGCGCTCCACTTCCAGCCTCCGTTTGCCTCTTCCCAATCTGGCTGCGCATGACGGCTAGCTTCTTTTGACAGCCGGCCGCGCCTGGCTGCCGGCTGGGCCCGCATGGAAGCCGTGGACCGTACCTCAAATAAGCCCATAATCGCCCAATTTTCCCATTTTTCTTCTCGCCAGGCCGGCTGCGGGAGTACACTATAGCTACCATCCTGAGACCCATTCCGGGTCGTGCAGGCCGCGTGATCTGGGGACACCACCTCCGCTCCCCAGTCAGGCGGCCTGTAGTGTTTGAAGTTCACGACTCGGAAACAGAAGGCGATCTGGAAGCGCTCCGATAGACACGATAGCGCTCCAGCAGGGAGCTTGGCCCGACGACCTGCAGGTACACCAGGTTCTCCTCAAACCGCTGACCGGTGATCGTGGCGCCCCTCTCTAATGCAGCAATCACCCGCCCCTCCGACTGCGGGATACGAAACTCGGCAGTTTGGAGAGGGTCGGCGATCAGAACCTTATCGATGGCCTGGAGCAGCCCCTCCAGACCCGCGCCAGTGAGCGCAGAGACGGCAATCGTCGCGGAGGATTGCTCGCCCGTCCTCGGAACGGATCCTTCCGGAAGCAGATCGATCTTGTTGAAAACATGGAGGCTCGGTTTGTCCATGACTCCCAATTCGGAGAGAACCGCCTCCACCTGGGCACGTTGCTCCTCCAGATTTGGACTGGCTGCATCCTGAACATGTAGCAGGAGTTCCGCACGCTCAACCTCCTCCAGCGTGGCCCGGAAGCTGGTCACCAAGGCATGGGGAAGATTGCGGATGAATCCCACCGTATCGGAGAGCAAGACCTTGCGCCGTGAAGGCAAGTTGAGTTGACGCAGCTTGGGATCCAGCGTGGCAAACATGCGTTCGGACGCGAGCACCTCCCCTCCCGTCAAGGCATTGAAAAGGGTGGATTTGCCGGCGTTGGTATAACCCACCAGGGCAACCGTAGGGACAGGCGCCGCCTCACGCCGGCCGCGTTGCTGGCGGCGAATGCGGCGCACCGCCTCCAGTTGCTGACGGATGCGGTCCAGGCGCAGGTTGATCTTTCGCCGATCTGTCTCAAGCTGGGTCTCGCCTGGCCCACGGGTTCCAATGCCTCCCCCGGTCTGGGACATCGTCTTTCCCCGGCCGGCGAGCCTGGGCAACTGATATTCGAGCTGAGCCAACTCGACCTGAAGCTGCCCTTCGCGGGTCCGAGCGTGGTGCGCAAAGATGTCGAGGATCAACTGAGTACGGTCAATCACAGTACAAGGCAGGCGAGATTCGATATTGCGCGCCTGGGTCGGCGTTAGATCATGATCAAAAAGAACGAGGCTGGCGCCCGTGGAGGCAACCGTGGCCACAATCTCGTGCAGCTTTCCGCTACCCACCAGGGTGGCCGGGTCGGGCCGGGCGCGGCGCTGGATCAGTACGGCGGCGATAGTGGCGCCGGCCGAGCGGGCCAGTTCCTGGAACTCGGCCAGAGATGCATCGAAATCGAGATCGGATGCGCTCCGGGAAGCCTGCCTTCGGCTGGCGGACGGCGCGGCGGATTCGGCCGGGAGATCCAAAGAGCCGCTCGGGCGGTCCGGCTCTTCTTCTTCCGCAATCCAGGCGCCCCGCTCCGAGATGGCCGCCGCTTGACGAGCCTGCTGGGCGGCAGGAGAGAGACGAAAACGATCGGAGGTAAACTCGACGGCGACCAGAACGGCACTCTCGCGCGAGGCCTTTTGGCGGGAACGAAGAAGATCGCGCTCGACAGCTTCGCGGCTGGCTTGAACCTTGGACGCCGGACTCTTGAACCCCACGTTCATGGGCACCTAATATCATTATCCGCGTTGCCGCGCAGCCCGCAACGGGCGTGTGGCGGCGCATTTCATTCCCTCCATCTCCCCAGCTTGCTGGGGTTCCAGAAGGTGTGGAAGACGAATACAGCCGGTGCGGTGTTGGGGGTACACCTGCCCTGAAGATACTTTCGCCTTCTCCAATCTCCGTTCGCCGTCGCTCGTCGGCTGGCGACTGAATGGTGGACGCCAGAGCCGAGGCAACTGCTTACGAAGCAAGCCGCAACGAGTCAACCACGGACAGGATCTGTCCCTGGTTGACCCTCCGCACGCTAGCGGCGCCGGCCTGAAGCCAACTCCGTGTGGCAGGGGCGCGGATCTAGCTGTTCGCAGTTCCTGTTGCCGGCTGCGGATTCTCCGGGTGGGATGGCGCGATGGACCGGCTCTCGCCGCGCGGTTCCATGCTCCCACCTGGCCGGCCGCTCACTACCGTCGAGATGGCGTGTTTGAAGATCAACTGCTCCTGAAAGTTGTTCTCCAGCAGAACCGAGTATTTATCAAAGGAACGGATCTTGCCTGTCAGCTTCACGCCGCTGACCAGATAGATCGTAATGGGGCTTTTGTCCTTGCGGACCGTATTCAGGAACGTGTCCTGAATATTCTGTGCCGGCTTGGAATCCATGGGCCGATCTCCTCGTATCATCGCACTCAACCATATTCTTGAAATTCCGCGCCGAAAGCTCGCGGTCGAACCCTGCAGCCAAACAGACTTGCATCCTTCACCTTAAACGTCTTGGACACTTTCTTACAAGGGCAACGAAGATCGGACAGCTCTGCCGCGGCCAGAGATTTACGATGGAAGGGATGAACCGGACCGATACCGTGCCTGAACAGCTTGCCGTTCCCATGCTTGATTTCAGCCGTGAGTTCGCAGAGATCCGCTCCGAGGTTCTGGCGGCCATCACGAGCGTATGCGAATCCCAGCGCTTTATTCTGGGGCCGGAGGTGGCCCGCTTTGAAGAGGAGGCCGCCCTGGCCTGCCAGGTTCGGTTCGCCGTGGGGTGCGCCAGCGGCACGGATGCCCTTTGGCTGGCGTTGGCTGCCCTGCGGATCGGACCCGGAGATTCGGTGATCACGACGCCCTTCAGCTTCTTTGCCACCGTCAGTTCCATCCTTCGCGCCGGAGCCAGGCCGATTCTGGCCGACATCGATGAGAAGACCTTCAACCTCTCACCCAGTTCCGTGGAACAGGCGCTGGCCCGAACGCCGCAGCCCGTGGCCTGCATCCTGCCGGTTCATCTCTATGGGCAATGCGCCGATATGGCCGCATTGGGAGCGCTGCGGAACCGTACCGGGTTCAAGCTGGTGGAGGACGCGGCACAGGCCTTTGGAGCCTCCTGGGACGGCGTTCGAGCCGGAGGATTGGGCGATGCGGCGGCGTTCAGCTTCTATCCAACCAAGAACCTGAGCGCCTTTGGCGATGCGGGGATGGTGACCACCCGTGACCCCGTGGTTGCCCAGCGCGGTGCCATGTTGCGAGCCCACGGTATGCGAAGCCGCTATTTCCATGATGAGGTAGGCTGGAACTCCCGGCTGGATGCGCTGCAGGCCGCTGTTCTGAGAGTGAAGCTGCGGCGGGTGGAGGCGGGAAATCAGCGCCGGCGGGAGCTGGCCGATCTCTACCGCCAGAGGTTTACCGCCGCAGGCCTGGCCGGGGAGACCACAGCGGATGGAGTCGTTCTTCCCTTCACGGATCCGCGCGCGCTGCATGTCTTTCACCAGTATGTGATCCGCGCCCCGAGACGGGACGCGCTGCGCGACTTTCTCAGCAAGCGGTCGATTGGCTCAGAGATCTACTACCCGCAACCTCTCCACCTGCAGAAGGCCCTGGAGATGCTGGGCTATCGCAGGGGAGATTTTCCCCACAGCGAGCAGGCAGCAGAAGAGGTCCTGGCGCTGCCGATGTTTCCCGAGCTGCGGGAGGACGAACTGGAGAGCGTGGTGGAGGCGGTGCGCCGGTTTTACGCCTGAGAAAGCATCGCGAAATGGCATGAACGGGAGATGCCGGGAGGTTTTGCTCTGCGGGTTCCGCACGCTGGACCGCTCTGATCGACTGGGGTAAGGAAACGTCGGGAGACCACCCTTTCCGAAGCTGCCTCGGGGATCTTCCAATGCCTCAGTCGCTTCGGGCGCATCAGCTCCGGCGGCGCCTCTTTGGTACCTCGACCTTCTTTTTCTTCATATCGGGATGAGCCTCCGCGGGTGGTGGCGCGCCTGGAGCGAGGACGCGGCGGCAGATGTTCCCTTCCAGCCGCCAGGTCTCGTCAACCGTACGCCCGGGACGGAAGAGGCCGGTGACGGGATCAGGGACCGGGAGGGCTTCTCCCGCCGCCAGCACGCGATAGGTAAACGTTGGCAGCTTCTCGGCAGCTTCCGCTCCCTTGCCATAGGGATCGGCTCGGAGCGCAATCTGGAGCGGCAGATAGCCGGCGATGTTGCGCTCGGCGAAGCCCGTCTCATAGCGATGCTTCCGGACGTTCCACACGAAGACGCGGACCTGATTGAAGTCAAAGGGCAGACCCGACTGGTAAGGCGCCAGGACGGCCAGATACTCCGGAATGCTGGCAACTGTCCTCCCATTGTCCAGAACGCCCGAGTCGGGGTCGTCGACCGTGGCCAGGAGATAAGCGGCAACTATCCGCTGGCCATCGGCGTAGCGGAGGAGTGCGTCAGGAGCGGAGACATCCATCAGCCCCCCGTAGATCCAGCCGGTCTGCCCCTTGGCATCGCGAACCAGCCACCAATCCTCCATACGGGGCGCGGGAGCGGTTCCACTCTCCTGGGCCGAAGCCGGAGCTGGGGCGCCGGGAGCGACAGGCTTGGGGACAGAGGCTCGTTCCAGAAGGCTGAGAGGGGTGGACTCGGCCAAAAGGTAAAGGTGGTCGGTCGTACGCCCAGGAGCCACATGAAGATAGGCTTCATCGCTTGTGCTGGCGGTTGCTACCACTGGATCGCTCTGGCTCGAGCGCCGGAGGGCCTCGAACTGGTCTTCCAACTTCTGAGAAGCGGTCAACCTCTCCTCGATCCAGCCCACTTCGCCCTGCGGCGAGCGAACCTTGAGCCAGCGGCGCTCGCGCCCCAATACAACCAGCCGTTCTCCGTTGGAGACCATCCCCGTTCGATTGGAGACGGCAGCGACCCGGTCCCGCAGAAAGGTCTGCTGCGCGGTGACGTAGACAAAGTTGGCCGGGGGTGGTTGGCGCAGACGGGAACAGCCTGCGAGGCTGCAGCAGAACGCAACCAGCATCGCAATCGGTGAGATGCCAGCCCGGCGGCGCGAGTCCTTTGCCGCGCGGCGAAGAGGCTGTTTCGTCTGCTTTGAGGAAGTTTGCTGCATGAAAGACGGCGCCTTTGGCTGAATCTCATCGGCCTGCCCGAGGTTGGATGCAGGTCCGGCGGATGGGCTCTCCTTGAGAGTAACGCGATGCGCAAGGCAGCAGGGGTAGAGAGCGTGGTTCACCTTTCTTACCGTGGCTGAAGCCGATTTACTGATGGCTAAGCTATTGAGTAAGCGCCAGGGCTACAGGAATCTCGGGGGAGGTGCCCGTGCCTTCTGAGGCGGCCTCGGTCAGCACTCCGCCGGAGCCGATGGTATAGAGCTGGACGCCGTTCGTGGCGCTGTATCCGGCGGCGACAAGATAGCCGCTGGTGCTGTCCACGCTCAGCGCGCTGACCGTGGGCGGGCCGGAGAAAGGCGAGCCGTTGATGGCCGTCAACGCGGCGTCCGTGCCAATGGAGAAGGCGCTGATGGTGCCGTCCGTCAGGTTGCCGACGTAGACGTAGGTGTAGTCCGGATTGATGGCGACGGCGTGCGCGCCGTTACCAGTGGTATAGGTGTTCAGCAGGGTCGGAACGCCGACAGCGGTGGCGGAGAAGACCTGAAGACCAGCCGTACCTGCGAGGTAGATGTTGTTGTTCTCGTCCATCGCAACCCCATAGATGCCACTGGCGTCGGTGACCGGGGAGATCAGAGTGGAAGGCGTGGCAATGCCGGTAGTGGTGTCAAAGGTAAAGGTATTCGCGCCGCCCGTGCCGAGGGTAGCCACGAGGAAGTCCCCGCTGGGAGCCACGGCAACCTGAGTGGGCGTGACGATTCCAGTGGCCGAGCCGGAGACGGGGTAGGTGTTGATAAAGGTAAGTGCTCCGGTGGAGGCGTTGATGGAGTACTCCTCCAGGGTAGTGCCATCCGTATCCAGTGCGAAGAGCCACTGGCCGTCCGGAGAGATCGCAAGCGAGGTGACGCTCTCGCTCACCAGCGGAGTGCCGCTGTCCAGGATCCCGAGACCGCCGTTCGTGATGGAGTAGCCATAAAGAAAGCCCTCGGTAAGCTCAGAGTCCGTGGCGGCGAACAGAAGGCTGTTGCCAGGGTCAACGACCATTGCGGAGGGCGGATACTGGAAGTCGAAGGGAGAGCCGGTAATTGCATTCAGGGTACTGCCGGAGATGGCGTAGCCGTCCACATTGTTTTGGGAGACAGCGTCGTTGGAGACATAAACGAAATCGGAGGAGTTGCTGTTCGTAGTAGTGCTGGTGCTGGTGCCTGTACCCGTGCCCGTGGCGGAGGTGCAGGTCGTGGTCACCGTGGTGGTCACCGTCTCTGTGGGTGTGGAGTTCGTGTTTGTCGTGGTTCCGGCGACGCAAGGACAGTCTGTCTTGCCTTCGCAGGAGAAGAAGCCTTTGCAACTGGTGAGCAGCAGCGTGAGCGCGGAGAGCAGAAGAAGGGCGCTTGCGTGGGTCAAGGGGGATCGAAAGGCAGCGCTGCGAGGGGCTGACGCCATAATTTTGAAACTCTCCAGAGTCCGGAGGCGCGTTCGGAACGCTCCGGGATAGATCCATTGTTACAGGCACAGCCTGGCGGGTAGCTCTTTATGATAGGACGATTGACAGGCGCAAGGGTTTGCTGAGAGGAGAAATCCTGTGCATTCCCTGGAAGGTCAGACACTCCAACACCCGCTGGAGACCTGCAAACAGCCCCCGGCAAGGCCCCTGGCTTCGCGGCCGGGA
The DNA here is from genome assembly GCA_021819585.1 of Acidobacteriota bacterium. GTDB lineage: Bacteria > Acidobacteriota > Terriglobia > Terriglobales > Acidobacteriaceae > Granulicella. Next base: position 3,895 of record JAKAQS010000024.1, on the reverse strand, counting down.
ACCTACCGAGCCCCGAAGGAAAGCCGGCTAAGCGGCCCGGAGACCCCCCGGGAGCGTTCCCTCCGAATAGGACGCCCCGAAGGCTGAGGCCCTTGATAGAGTGGCAAGATTCGGACCTACCCCTCTCTGACTCCAAAGCCGTATCATCAATGGCAGTATGCCGAGTTTTCCTGACAGCATCTTCCTCTTCGTCCTGGCGCTGCTTCTATTTGGCCCCAAGCGTCTGCCCGTGTTGGCTCGGGAGTTGGGCAAGTGGGTGGGAGAGTTCCGTCGTGCATCCAACGAGTTCAAGATGCAGATGGAAGAGGAGTTGCGGCTGAGCGAACAGGCCGAGCGCAACAAGCAGATTGCGGCCATCGAGGCCGCCGCGCCGGCGCCCCCGGTGGAGGCGGCTGCGGTCACGGAAACCGCGGAGGAGAAGTCGACCTCGGATGAGTACGGGACGGACGCCGATTCGCTCGCGGACGAAGGCTCGGATGCGGTCCCGAGCCGGGAAAACTCGGCGGAGAACGACCCGAGCTCGGCCACTTCCCTGGACGAGCCAGAGACGGCGGACAAGCCACAGGAAGTGCTGCCAATCGCGGTTTCGGGAGATTTGAAGATCATGCCTCCCAAAACCGGCCTGCCAGTGGCTCAGTATCCAGTTCCCCCGCCGGCGCAGGATGCGGGGATTTCCTGCTCAGAGCCGCCGCTGGGAGATCTGATCGAAGCGCGGGAGCGTATGACGCCGGCCGGACCGGATGCCATTGTGGAGACCAGCCCGGCATCCGCGGCACTCGATAGCGAACAGTCCCATGGCGATGCTGCGACCATGACGGAGGCAACTCTACATGCCGATTGATCTGCTTGATCGCGCAAGAACGGCGGTGCATGACCGCGCCGAGCTTCCCGGAATGACGCTAATGGAGCATCTGGAGGAGCTGCGAACCCGGCTGCTGTGGATCATAGGGTATCTGGCTGCCGGTTTTGTGGCGGCCTGGCTGCTGCGCAACCAGTTGGTGGGTTACATTCAGAAACCGCTGCTGGATATTGGGCTGAAGATGACCATGACGCATCCCACCGATGCGATCAACTTCTTCGTCAAGACCTCTCTTGTAGGGGGCGCAATCCTGGCGTCGCCATTCATTCTCTACCAGGTGTGGCTGTTCATTGCGCCGGGCATGTACTCGAATGAAAAGAAGTTTGTGGTGCCGTTCATGGCAGCCACGGTGGGGTTGTTTTTGGCGGGTACGTGGTTTGGCTATCGCTATGTCCTGCCTGGCGCCATGGTCTTTCTGGTCCAGGACTTCGGCAAGAACTTTACCCACATGATCACGATCGACGATTACACCGGCTTCTTTCTGGCCGTGATCCTGGGGCTGGGCATCACCTTTGAGCTGCCGATCCTGATTTTCTTCCTGTCCCTGTTCGGAATTGTGGATGCGAAGTTTCTCTTGAAGCACTTCCGTTATGCCATCATGGCCATCTTTCTGGTAGCGGCGGTGATCTGCCCGGATCCCAGCCCGGTGGGCATGTGCCTGTTCGCATCGCCCATGCTGGCGCTGTACTTCGTAGGGATTGGAGTGGCGTTCTTTGTGCATCCGGACCGGCGCAAGAAGAGACAGCAGAAGAAGGATGCTGCGAAGGGAACGGTCTAGAGGATGCGTTGGCTCTGTGTATTCATCCTGTGGATCGGTTTGCCGGGGTTTACGCCTGCCGGATACGCGCAGGACGGCGCCGTGAGCGGGCAAGAGATCCTGCGCCTGACGCAGGAGTATCTGAATGCGGCGCCGAAGAGGTACATCGGCTCCGCAGGACATGCGGCGGCGGAGGCATTCATCCGCAACCATTTCAAGCCGGAGCTGGACAAAGGAGATTTTGTCGACGACCGGTTTACGGCGCTGACCCCGATCGGGCCGCTGACCATGCACAACCTGATCGTGAAGTTTCCCAGCACCTCGCCGACCCGAAGGAACGGCATCATCGTTCTGGCATCGCACTATGAGACCAACTACTGGCTAAAGGACATCCATTTCGTGGGCGCCAACGACGGGGCCTGCACCACCGCGCTGCTGATTGCGCTGGGAGAGTACTATCGCCTGCACCCGCCACAGGGCTACTCGGTGTGGCTGCTGTTTACCGATGGCGAAGAATCGATCGACAAGGAGTGGACGGATCGCGATTCCCTCTATGGCTCGCGGCATATGGCGGCCAAGTGGTCCGCCGATGGAACCATTGGCCGCATCAAAGCCTTTGTGCTGGCCGACATGATTGGCTGGAAGAATCTGAACATCGACCGTGAGACCGACTCCACGCCCTGGCTCCTGGAACTTCTGGCCAGGGCCGGCCGGGAGACCGGGCACTCCCAATATCTCTTCAAACATTCACTGGCCATCGAGGATGACCACCTGCCCTTTCTGGAGCGGGGCGTGCCGTCATTGGATGTCATCGATTTCGAGTACGGAACCCCAACCGATCCGGAGGCCTATCACCATACCGAGCAGGACACCATGGACAAATTGAGCGCGGCCAGCCTTCAGGTTTCGGCGGATCTGTTTCTGGAGCTGGTGAAGCTGATCGATCAACGGCAATGAATCCGTCATAGACGCTCCGCCGCCGAGATGCCGTCAGCGTCAAGGATCGCCTTCCAGCGAGAGGAGGTTTCTGGCAGTGCCTACCGCTGCAGAATCGCCGTCATGCGAATCCAATGACAAAGAAAAGGATCTTCGAAGCGATACCGAGTCTCACGCCCGACCTGGTCTTCTCGCAAAATTTCTGAGTTCACCATCGAACTCCGAGCCTTGCTGATTGTGCTCGCACCATGCCCAATCTCACGCAAAGCGACCGAGGACGTGATGCCTTCTCCGTCGTGAGCAACCATGTACATGAGCGTGCGTTGCTGGATCGGGGTCAGTTGACTCCATATTCCTGCATAGGTGGGATCCTGCTGGCGCACGACCAGATTCAGAGTTTCGTCGACAAACTCAGGAGTGAGTCCGCTTCCACCCGCTTCATCCTCATCCATCAGGCGATACCAGCAATGAGAGGCAATCGCCTGCACGTTGTAGGGCACGTCCTGGGCAAGGTCGAGGATGCGCGTGACAACAGCGTCACCCGCTTCATATCCTGCCTCAGCAAACTTCTCCTTGAGAAAAATGGTGAAGGCCCCGCGCGGGATGGGGCCAAGGTATGTGACATCTCCAAAGCGGTAAAACGGTCGGGAATGGTTGCTCACCATATCCTGCAGCATCCTCGTCTTCGAACCGGCGAACACGTAGCCTACCCTCGAATGCTGCTGAATGGCGGCTCGAATCTGAGCTTCGATATCCACCCCGCCCAACTCGTTCACGCGCTGAAACTCATCAAGGATGAGCCCCACGGGCCGATGTTGAGGCTGCTGAGCAGCCAGGTTCTCAAGCCCATCGAGAGCGTCCACAAAGAACATGGGATCTTCGCGCTTCTCCTTCGCAATTCCGAATCCAACGCTCCATTCACCATCTGCTGGACTGAACTTCATGTCGGGACGGATTCTTGAGAAGAAACCGGCAAGTTGCTCACCCACCCATTTCACGTCGCCATGGAGAGCTCCGGCCGCGTGACTGACAATGCGCGACACCAGAAGTTCGAGGGTGGGGAATGCGGTGGCATCGAACCGCAGAACGATGGCTTTCTTCGCGTTGAGCCGGGTCTGTGCCGCTTTCAGAATCGAGGTCTTGCCGAACCGGCGGGGGCCGATCAGGAATAGTTTGTTGGCGTCGCGGATCGTGCGTTCGACCTTTGCCAGCTCGGCTTTGCGATCTACAAGGTTGTTTGCGTCTAGTTCGCCAGCAAAGTTGAATGGATTCTTCATGACCCCTCCGAGGCTTAACGCTAAATGATGTAACGCTCTTTAGTGTAACGCCATTTGGTGTAACGC
>JAKAQS010000236.1 GCA_021819585.1 Acidobacteriota bacterium | reverse complement strand
GGGGCCTTCGCTTGGGCGAAGCCCGGCAGCGAGAGACAGAGTGAAGCAACAGCGAGCAGGCAACCGGGGACGGCCAGGCGAGGCAGCGAGTGAAGGGGGAGATCGATCGGAAGACGTTTCAAATTGGGCCCTGCCTCTGGAAAAGAGAACGATTGAAGAGAGCGACGCTGAGAGCTAGATAGAAGACTACACGCCCCTGTGCATGGCGCGGGTGCGCCCGGGAAGAGGGTGGAGCGATGGAGCAAGCGGGAAGCTGCGGCGCGGAGAGCAGCGTTGCCAGGATGATCGACCCCTGCGCGTGGGAGAAGAGTGCGTTGGCGTAGCCTTGGGTCTAGGATCGACATTTTGCTTCCCAAAATAAAGAAGGAGATAGCCAATTCTTTGCCCGGCAAGGCGTCTCTAAACCAGAAGACGTCTCCGGGTGCTCAACAGGTTACAGAACCCAACCTGGATCCGGGCGGTTGTTCTGGGTTCAGTTGGAACCCAGGTTCTGGCCGAGAAGTTGACCCAACCGATGGCGTTCTTATGCGTGCGGTCCCATCATCTGCATCGTCTGCATCGTCTTGCCGGCTGCTTCAGTGCGTTCCTCAACAGATCCCTACGGAAATTTTAGAGTGGTTCTGCCGGATTAGGGATGTTTCGGAGCGGGCAGAGGCGGGGTCTATGCGGAGTGTGGGCGGTTTGGCCGAGGCTTGGCTGGGCCCGGCGCGAAACAGTCGGATGCGCGAAGATCCATGGCCTCCGGCATGGCCGTGGCCCGGTCGTTGCACAGGCGGTCCGTGGGGCTAAACCGAGGACTTCGACGCTCAGGCGGTTGGTCGTGTAGGCTTCATTCGTGGCGCTCCGGTCCGCTGCTTCTTGCTTCACTCACGCCGCGGTGGCGCCGGTGGTTCCTCCGCCTGGCGGGACATCTCATCGGCAGAGGCTTCTCTGACTGGCAAGAGGGCGGAGCGAGGCTGCGTCGTTCATCGCGGAATCTAAAATTGGAGAGCAAGCAATGAAGAGAAGAGGGATGGCAGGATGGGCGGCTGCGGCCGCGCTTGTATTAGGTGGGCAGATTCTGTGCGCGCAGACGACCCAGTGGAAGATCGATCCGATGCACTCGGAGGCGGATTTTGCGATTCGGCATATGGGAATCAGCACGGTGCATGGATCCTTCCATGGGCTGTCAGGCGTGATTACCTTTGATCCCACCGATCTGGCCAAGTCCGGTGTCGATGCGACGATTCCTATCGATACGGTGGATACGGGAGTGGCGTTTCGGGACAAGGATCTGAAGAGTCCGCGGTTCTTTGATGTGGCGAAGTATCCGGAGATGACCTTCAAGAGCACCAGCGTGCGCAAGGACGGCGACCATTATGACGTTGCGGGCAACCTGACGATGCATGGCGTCACCCGGCAGGTGGTGCTGGATCTGGATGATCCGGGGAAGCCGGAGATCGGGATGGACGGCAAGACCCTGCACCGCGGATTTACAGCCACAACAACGATCAATCGCAAGGACTTTGGGCTGGACTTCAACGGGATGCTGAAGAGCGGCGACGCGGTGCTGAGCGATGAGGTGAAGATCGAGATCGACATCGACGCCGCACAGATGTAGCCGATCAGCGATCTCTCGATCTCACGCGCGGGGAGCCGTCCGGAACCAACCCCAGGTTGCCGAAGGCTCCCCGTTCCGCGTGCAGGGTCAAAAGCTGATTCTCGCCGAGAACTGAAACTCGCGGGCCGGAAACTGGGAGGCGATGCCGTAGACGGGACTGCCGAGCGTTGGGGGAGCGGTGTTTCCTGTGCCGTAGGTGCCGTTGAAGCTGGCGAAGTTGGCGTGGTTGAGGACGTTGAAGGCCTCGGCGCGCAGGTTCAGGTCCAGGCGATCCAAAATGCGGAAGTCGCGCGCCAGGAAGGGATCGAGATAGTACAACGGCGTACCGCGGCCGGTGTCCCGGCCCACCAGCACGCCGTTGATGATGGGCCGGTCGGTGGTGGCGCCGATATCTCCGCTGTTGTACACGCCGGTGACCAGGTTATACGGTAGCCCACTCGCCAGGGTGAGAATGCCGCCAAACCGAATTTGGAACGGAGCGGTGTAGTAGCCGCTGGCGACAAAGCGGTTGCGCTGGTCGTAGAGGGCGTTTCCATACTCGGCCTGATTGACGAAGAGGGGGTTGTTGGGATTCTGGCTGGTGGCGTCTGGGTCGACGTTATCCAGGGTGTGAGACCAGGTATAGCTGACCAGCATGATCCCCTTCTGGCCGAAGTCCTCGCGCAGATTGACGTCCAGGGCGTTGTAGTGGAGGTAGCCGTCGTTGACGTCGCTCTGAATCACGCTGTAGGGCGGCTCGGGGTTGGAGACCTGGTTGGGGTTGCAGGTCATTCCGTTCTGCTGATACCACCAGACCCAGTAGGGCCGCGTGCAGTTGGCCGCCTGAGCAGAGCGGATCTGGGCGTTGCTGGTGCGGTTGAAGGTGGTGGGCGGGTCAACGTCCAACGGGCGGTAGATATGCACGGTGTATGCGCCCAGATAGTCAACGCTCAGCAGTGTGCGCGCGCTGAGCTGCTGGCCCAGGCTGAGCGTGTACTGCTCGGTGTACGGATTCAGCAGGGCGCTGGGGTAGCCGATCAGCGTCGAGGTGGGAAAGAACTGGTTGAGATACGAACTCTCGCCGGGGCGGATGTAGAGGCTGCGCAGAGGCGCAACCGCGCCTGAGGGAAACGCCGGCAGCGGGGCCGCGGAGACGCTGGAGGGGAAGCCGACCTGGCCGGGCGCGGCGTTGTAGTTGAAGACGCCGGTGGGGCCGGTGAGCGCATAGTCCGCCTCTTCGTTGTCCACCACCTGGGAGTAGTAGATGCCGAAGCCGCCCCGCACGACGGTGTGGCCGTTGCCGAACAGATCCGCGTCAAAGCCTACCCGCGGTGCAAAACCATTGTGGGTGTTGGTAAAGGTCTGGCCGAAGTAACGCAGGCCGTAGTTGAGCACCAGCCGGGGTGAGATGCGATCGTCGTCCTGAACAAAGAGGGCGTACTGCACGTCATTCACAAGGTAGTTGGCGTTGCCGTAGCTCTGAGTGTAGCTGGCCACGTTGGCGATGTTGTCCAGGTAGGCCGGGCTTTCACAGTAGGCCTCGGCCTGGGCAGGTGTGGCGCCGGGCAGGGAGCAGGTGTTGAAGGTGAAAGAGCCGAGGTAGATGGGACCGCCGAACTCTTTGCTGTCGCCGCCGGAGCGCGCGTAGATGATGCTTGCGCCAAAGGTGATCTGCTGGTTGCCCAGCGCGGCGGCGACGGTGTCATTGAAGGAGAACTGGTGGTTCAGCAGCAGGGCCGACTGGCTGGTGCCGGAGGTGAAGGTCTGCTGGCCGGCGATCGGCACCACGAACTGCGTGCTGTCAATGGCGGGAACGAACTGGGTGATGGGCGAGCCCAGCTCGAATTGGAGTCGAAGGTTGTTGACCACGGCGGGCGAGAGCACGGCGGTGTCGCCAATCTCCTGAGTGTAGGTGCGGCGGTGGAAGGTGCGCGCCACAGTGGGCAGTGAGTCGCCGCCTACGGTGCCGGCCGGGTTGGTGTCGTAAAAGGCGTCGTCGCTGGAGCGAAAGAAGGCGTTGTGGCGCGGAGAGAACTGGTGGTCCAGACGCAGGAAGCCCATCACATCCTGGTAGTGGCCGATGAAGTTGCCGGGCGCCAGGGGTGAGGTGACCGGGCTGGCCCGGTTCTGCTGGCTGAACTCGCCGGCTGCAAAGAAGTATGTGGGAGAGTGGCGGAGGAGTCTTCCAGAGAGCGAGACAGCGGTCTGATCCAGCGTGTCGTTGGTGATCTCTGTGCCGCTGGTGGCGTTGGAGGCGTTGAATCCGGCCAGCTTGGCCTCTGGTCCCGAGGGCCGGTAGAGCTCCAGGACACTGCCGTGGAGATGGTCGCCGCCGGAGCGGGTAACGATGTTAACCACGCTGCCGGCTCCGTCGCCGTACTCTGCGGAGAAGCTGTTGGTGAGCACGGTCATCTCGGCAACGGCGTCCAGTGGGATGTTGGTGAAGATGGTCTGGCGGCCCCAGCTATCGATGGCGTTGCCGCCGTCGACCTCGAACCAGGTCTGGCGCCGGCCGGCGCCGTTGGTGGTGAACAGGTCCTGGTTCATGAACAGGTCGCCTTGGTTGATGGCCGGACGGTTGGCGGCGTCGAGCAGCGGCAGATAGGTGATGCGGCGGTTCAGCAGCGGGGTCTGATCCATCTCGGATTCGCCCAGACGGTCGCCGAGTTGGGGTTCGTCGATGCGAACCTGGTTGGCATCGCCTTTGATGGTGACCGATGTGCTTGCGGGCGAGACGCTGAGCGTGAGGCTAAGGCTGGCAGTGCTGCCACCGGTGAGGCGGATGTGCTGGAGGCGCGCGATAGCGAAGCCGGATTGGCCGGCCTCCAGGTTGTACTCACCGGCCACCGGCAGGCCGCTGAGGAAGAACCTGCCCTGGGCGGAGGCATGGGTGAAGCGGCGCAGACCGGTGAGTTGGTTGGTGAGGGTAACGGTGGCTCCGGCGACCGCGGCGTGTGTCGCATCCTGCACTACGCCGGTGAGCGTGGCTGTGTCCGGGGTCTGCGCGGCTGCTCCAGCCCCCGAAAGAGGAAGGAAGAGCGTCAGGCAGGAGATGGTCAGACAAGCGATGGTGAGACACGGGCGAAGCGAGATCACGCGGCTCCAGTCTTTGAGGGCTGAGGCGTCCGGCCGGGCCATTGCAGGGCTGGCGCCGGCCAAGGGCAGAGGGAGAGAAAGAGCGGATGAGCAGGCGATGCAAGGCTTTCCGATTATTCTAGGACAGAGCTTGCTTTCATCAAGAGTTGTTCAGTCGCGCAGTAGAGTGACGAATGCGCCAGGAGCGAGGGTGAGGCGTGCCCGGGACGCATGGACTCACTGCAGACGAGGTTCGTGCAGACGGGCCGGGCTTGCAGCGAAGACTGCGACTTCCTGGAGGGAAAGAAGCCTGTTTCGGGGGCGGACAACGCTTGCCGCATTCCGCCCGGATCGCCGCGGCTGGCTTCGGCAGCCCGCCAGGCCGCCGGTTTCTACGGCTCACAGGCGGCTAATCGTCGTCGCCGTACTCGATCTGGTCCTCCACACCATGGTCGATGAGGTTTGTGTTCAGGGAGAGCTGTGGCTGGTTTTCTTTCCGCAACTGGTCGTTGATGGCCTTCAACTGGGTAGCCTTCACCTGGTTCCACTCATCGAGCAGGCCGGGCAGAGGCTTGGCAAGCTGTGCGGCAGCGGCGGTCTGAGCCGCGGTCGGCGCCTGGTCGGCGTTCTGGATGGAGTACTCCAGCCGCGCCATCTGGGTGCGGATCGTGCTGAGGTTGGGCGCTCCGGGAGGGCCGAAGCGCGGTCTGTCTTCGTCCTCAGCGGGGCCAGCGATCTTGTTCAGACTGGCCTCCAGCGCCTGCGCAGCTTGGCGGGCAACCGGGGAGCCGGGCGCATCCAGCTGATCGCGCAGCACGGTGATCTGATGCAGCGCCTGCGTGGCCTGCAACATCTGCTGGTACAGGGCATAGGAGACGTTGAACTGCTGTTGCAGGCTGGCTTTCGCGGTCTTGACCCGCGGATCCATCACGATGGTGAGAGGCCGGCTCTGGGTCTGTCCGCCAGCCAGGAGACGCACCGTATAGACGCCGGGCGTCACATAGGGGCCCGAGGGTACGGTCGGGGTGTCATGCGGAATTGCGGCGTTCTCATCCGGCCCCGTGGCCATTCCGGGAACGTTTGGATAACGCATATCCCAAAGGAAGCGATGATCGCCAGCGGCAGCGGAGAGCACCCGCGGCGGGCGCGCCCACAGGGTGGGGTCAGGGTAGCGTGGGTCCAGCGGTGGAACCGGATCGGTGCTCTTGAACTGGGCGACAAGCTCGCCTTGGGCGTTGAGAATTTGCAGGGTGACCGGT
>JAKAQS010000235.1 GCA_021819585.1 Acidobacteriota bacterium | reverse complement strand
CGAACTCACCCGCGAGGTCGCCCGCCGCTTCAACCTCTTCTACAGTCCGCGCTCGGCCACTATCGAGAAGCACTTCCAGGCCGCCGCCTCCGACAAGGAGAAGATGGCTGCTCTGGAGGGCGAATCCCGCAAGGTCTCCGCCATCCTGCCCGAGCCCGATGTCCTGCTCACCCCCAGCCCCAAGCTCCCCGGCCTGGATGGCCGCAAGATGTCCAAGAGCTACAGCAACACCATCATGCTCTCCGAGCCCCCGGCCGAGATCCGCGCCAAGCTCAAGACCATGGTCACAGACCCCGCGCGCATCCGCCGCAGCGATACCGGCAACCCTGACCTCTGCCCGGTCTTCGACCTGCACAAGGTCTTCAGCTCCGAAGAGACCCAGGGCAAAGCCGCCGAGGGCTGCCGCTCCGCTTCCATTGGCTGCATCGAGTGCAAGAGCTGGGTGGCTGACGCCATCATCGAACGGATCGCTCCCATCCAGGATCATCGCCGCGATCTGGAGCACCGTCCCCAGGTGGTCAAGGACGTCCTGGCCAACGGCCGAGAGCGCGCCACCAAGCGGGCTCAACAAACACTCGAAGAGGTCCAACTCGCCATGGGACTGGCCTGAACATGAGCCTGCGGTGACCCGGCGCTGCCGCAGGCTTGTTTCTTCACCGGCCGCCGCGCGATCCAAACGGCTGCTGCGGCATCGGAGTCCTCCGCCAAGGCGGTTCACACGGCGCCGGGCAGACGGTCAGACGGTCAGATCACCCGGCCGGCCACAACGGTTCCAGACAACTCCAGAGGCTAACCCAACCATGAGCGAAGACAACCGCAAGGAGTTCGAACCGGACCAACCTCCCGAGGAGTTTCCCGCCGTCTCTGCTGTCCCACAGCAGGACTCGGATCCAGGTTCCCCGCGCCCGGAGCGCATCTCTGCGGATTCCGTCCCCGGCCAGCCCGGCGCATTCGGCCGGCACGAGCCCTTCGTGCTCGAGCATCCGCCCACGCCAGAGATCCAGGCCTCCAAACGGGGCGAGCGAGACAAGCGGCGCGACAGCTCCCGCGACGAAGAGTCGCAATCCCCCTTCAGCATCACGGTGGGACAGGTCTACGATGGTCCGCTCGATCTCCTGCTGGATTTGATTCGGAAGCAGAACATCGATATCTATGACATTCCGATCGCCAAGATCACCGCGCAGTTCCTGGCCTACACCCACCACCTGAAAGAGACGGACGTGGATGCCGCCGGCGAGTTCATCTACGTCGCCTCGCTGCTGATTCACATCAAGAGCCGGATGTTGCTGCCGCGTGACCCGCTCACCTCCGGGCCCGAGATCGAGGATCCGCGGCGCGAACTGGTCGAGCGTCTGCTGGAGCATGAACGATTCAAAGCCGCTGCGCAGATGTTGCAGCAGAAGCAGCTCCTGGAAGAGGCAAGCTGGTCCCATCCCGGCCTCAAAACCTTCCTGCAAGAGGAGGGATTGGCCTCCGCGGACCGTCTTGCCGAGCTGGACCGCGAGATCGACGCCGACACCATCGACCTGGTGCGTGTCTTCCAGGATCTGCTCAAGCGCCTGCGCGAGCGGCCCGTGCATACCATCGACGAGGAAACCGTCACGGTGGCGCAGATGATCGACTTTGTCAAACGCCGGCTCCTGATGGAGGACAAACCCGTCAGCCTGCGCCGTTTGATGCAGAACACCCGCAGCGAGCGCGCCGTGATCTGCACCTTCCTGGCCATGCTGGAGCTGGTCCGGCTGCAGGCGATCCTGCTCCGTCAGGCGGAGCACTTTGGCGACATTCTGATCAAAAAAACGGAGCGATTTGATCAGATCTTTGCCGAACAAGCCCCCATCCGCGACGATTGGGGCTGAGCATTTCGTCCCTGGAGTCACCCCTGGGAAAGCCGCCACTCTCCAGCCGCATCTCGCCAAACCTTGCCTTTCCATCGGGAGGGCCGGATCTCTCTGTCCAGGTTTCGCGGATCCAGAGGACCGGCAGCGAAGAACGGCTTTTCTTGCCTCAATCGGCAAAGAAATCGCAATCCCCCGTTTAACCTAGCCGCAACACTCCGGAGAGGGTAGACTTTTAATGGACCCAAGGCATCACCACACGCACTGACGTATGAAATCCTTCTCAAAGAAGCCGGATGCGTTCCTAACTCGCCGAAGCGTGAGGTAGGACTCTACGACAATGGCCGTGCCCGTTCTCACTCCGCAAGCCGCAAGATCCACCTCGATCCTAGACAAGAAGCTCTCCCAGTCTTCCCCGGGCAAGTGGGGTGTACTCGCCTTCAGCCTTCTCCTTCTGGGCGGATTGCTGTACATCGGCAACGCGCTCAAGCTGGATCTCTCCGCAGCCCGCCTTCACTCCATCTTTCCCTTCCTGTTACTGGGCATCGCTCTGCTCAGCGCTCTTGCCTTTGAGTTCGTCAACGGCTTTCTGGACACCGCCAACGCGGTGGCCACGGTCATCTACACCCACTCCCTGGATCCGTACGTCGCGGTCGTGTTTTCCGGCATTCTGAACTTCGCCGGCGTGCTTTTCAGCTCCGGCGCTGTGGCCTTCGCCATCATCGGCCTGCTTCCGGTGGAGATCTTTCTCAAGATCAGCCATGGCTCCGGCTTCTCGATGGTCTTCGCCGTGCTCATCGCCGCCATCGTCTGGAACATCGGTAGCTGGTGGAAGGGTCTGCCCGTCTCCAGTTCGCACACCCTCATCGGCTCCATCCTGGGCGTAGCCCTCAGCTACCGTCTTACCCTCGGCGCCCAGTCAGCATCGCTTGACTGGGGCCAGATCCAGCGGGTTCTCGTCGCCCTGCTCATCTCACCTGCGATCGGCTTCTGTTTTGCCGGCCTGGTGCTGTTCCTCTTCCGCCTGGCCCGGCGCGACCCTCGCCTCTACAAGGAACCGCAGGGCTCCGCGCCGCCCCCTTTCTACATACGGGCGCTGCTCATCCTCACCTGCGGAGGCGTCTCTTACGCTCACGGCTCCAACGACGGCCAGAAGGGCATGGGCTTGATCATGCTGATCCTGGTGGGCACCATTCCCACCGCCTTTGCCCTCAATCATCAGGTCCGCCTGCGCGGAGCACAGGACTTTGCCGTTCTCTCCCGGCAGGCCGCGGCGGCCATCGGTCATTCCCTGGGCTCTGCCCAGGCCCCCTCGCTCTCCGCCGCCGGCGTGGAACTGCAACACTTCATCGCCACCAAGAGCTACGACCCAGCCGTACTTCCTTCGCTCCAGACGGAAATGAATGCCCTCGCGGCCGAGAGTGCATCCTACGCCTCGCTGGCGGCGATACCGCCGCCTCTGCAACCGGCCATCAGCAACCAGATGTTCCTCTGTAGCCAAACCCTGCATCAGCTCCAGGGCGAGACAGGAGCGCCCCGCTTCAGCCGCAGAGACGCCGCCACCCTCTCCACCTATCGGAAGTTTCTCAGCCGCTCCACCCGCTTCATTCCCATCTGGGTCAAGGTCGCTGTAGCCCTGGCGCTCGGTCTCGGCACCATGGTGGGCTGGAGGCGCATCGTGATCACCGTGGGTGAAAAGATTGGCAAGACCCACCTTACCTACGCCCAGGGCGCAGCCGCTCAACTGGTCGCCATGGTCACCATTCTGGCCGCCGGAGCCTGGGGCCTCCCCGTCAGCACCACCCATGTGCTCAACTCCGGCATCGCCGGCACCATGACCGCCAACGGCAGCGGTTTGCAATGGACCACCATCCGCAATATCGCCATGGCCTGGGTCTTCACGCTGCCCATCGCCGCGCTGCTCTCCGGATCGCTGTTTTATCTCTTCCACCTCTTCGCCCACTAACCTTTCCCCTCCATCCGGCGCCGGCCCGGATCCAAGCCCAGCTTCGCCTTCAGGCCCGGGTCAGCCGGCCGGCACAGACCGGGTTCCAGGTGCGGGGCAGGCAGCGGGTTGATACACTCTACCCTGCATCCATGAGTCTCAAAGCCAAGATCGAAGCTGTCATCTACGCCTCCGAGGAGCCCGTCACCCTCACCCAACTCATCGGCCTGCTCGGTGAGGAGGGTCAGGCCGAACTGGACGCCATTGCTGCCCAGCAGCACTCTCTCACCCTCGTGGGAGCCTCGCCGCACGATCCTCCCGACGCCCAGAACGAGGCAGACCCCGAAGCCACGCTGGAAGCGGATCCCAGCGAGTTCGCCATCTCTTCCGCGGCGGCCGATGCGCTGCCGGAGGAATCCGTCCCCGCCGGCCTTGCGGGCCAGCCGCCGGAAGCCAATCCGGAAGCCGACCTTTCCAACTCTCCCGGCGCTATAAGCGAAGAGTTCGCAAAAACTTCAGAGGCGCCAACCGGTCCAGTGAGTTCTCCGTCCCCGGACCAGCCCAGCGAAGCCGGCCAGAAGCTGGCCGCGCGCAGGTTGCGCGAGTACTTCCGTTCGCTCCTCGATCAACTCATCGCCGACTATGCCAACGGAGACCGCGGCCTGGAGATTCGCGAGGTCGCAAGCGGTTTCCGCCTGGCCACCAAGCCGGAGTTCCACGACGCCGTCCGAGGCTTCGTAAAGTCCCTCAAGCCGCCTCTGAAGCTCTCCTTGCAGGCCCTGGAGACCTTGGCCGTCGTGGCCTACAAGCAGCCCGTCACCGCCCCGGAGGTCTCCGAGATCCGCGGCGTGGACTCGGCCGGAGTCCTCGGCTCGCTCCTGTCCCGCAAACTGGTCACCACCGCGGGCCGCAAACAGGTCATCGGCCGGCCCATCCTTTACAAGACCACCAAAGAGTTTCTGCTCCGCTTTGGCCTCAAGGACATCAACGAACTGCCCAGCATCGAGGAGTTCGAGAGAATCGCCGGAGAGCTCAACGATGCCGTCCAGGAAGAGATCCCCATGGAGGCCGAGTCGCCGGCCCATGGCGTCGCTGGGGCTGAATTCCCTACGAGCGAAGAGGCCAAATCCCCGGCAAACGACGAGGCTGAGGCCGAAGCCCCAACCACCGCCGATACGGAGACAGAACCATCGCTCGACTCTGCCGGCGCATCCAATATCCGGGTAGACGAAGCTGGGACAACGGGGACGTCATCGGAAAATCAGTGACCGGACACGTTCCCGAACGTCTATCGGAAAGAATGGAAGGTTAAGAGAGAGACTATGGAACCCCGCGAAACCCGCAACAACCCCATCATCATCGACGCCGGCAACGGCGGCTTCAGTCGCTCCGGCGCCTTCGGCCAGGCACGCACCCAGTCCGCGTCCTCCCTGCTCAGCCGGGTTCTGGTCATCGCCTCCCTGGGCTTCTTCGTCTCCGCCATCGGCATCGCCGTGGCTCCGCCGTACTTCGCCGGTCCGGTCTCCTGGCTCTGCATCATCGCCACCTTCGGGCTGATCTTCGCCATCCGCGCCTCGCGCCAGAATACCCTTCTCTCCTTCGGGCTCTTCCTTCTGCTGGCGCTGGCGATGGGCTTTCAGATCAGCCCCTGGATCAACATGCTGATGCACACCGGCCACTCCGATGTGGTCTTCAACGCCGCCCTCACCACCGCGGTCGGCATGGCCTGCCTGGGCATGGGCGCGCAGATCTTTACTTTTGACTATCGCCGGGTTCAGAACTACGTCTTCGCCGCGCTCTTAGTCCTGGTGCTGGCAGGCGTGCTCAGCATCTTCTTCCACTTCATCAGTCCCACCTTCTACTCCTACGCCACCCTGGCGATCTTCAGCGTTCTGGTGGTCGTGGACTTCATGCGCATCCGCAACGGTGGCGACGGGGCCACCGCCGTGGAACTGGCCCTGAGCATCTATCTCGACGGCATCAACATCTTCCTGGCCCTCACGGAGATCTTCGCCGGTGGCCGCCGCCGCGATTAGAGACTCTTTCTGCCGAAGCGGATCCCGAATCCTCATGCCGTCGGGTCGCATCCCCAAAGAGATCCCTTTGGCTGGCCCTCTCGGAAACATTCATCCCCGAGATCGGAA
>JAKAQS010000234.1 GCA_021819585.1 Acidobacteriota bacterium | reverse complement strand
CCGCGATGAGGAACGTGGGGGGTGAGTTGAAGCTGATGAGCCTGACCCATAAGGTGCGCGATCTGCTGGTGATCACCAAGCTGGTGACGGTCTTTGACGTCAAGGAGGATGAGGCTGCCGCCATAGCCTCGTTTGCCTAGCCTGTGCGGCGGACTCCGGACGGTTTTGGGTTGCGGGGAAGATGCCGGATGACCACCACCATGCGGGCCCGCATGACGGAATGCGAGAAACAGCAGCCTTGCCCCCTCGTCCGGGGGATTCGGCGCCATGCATGGACAGACTCCAAGCAAAAACGGCCAACCCTTGTCTGGGTTGACCTGAAGAGAAGCTTTGGTGCGGAGGAGGGGACTTGAACCCCTATGCCTTGCGGCGCTAGCACCTCAAGCTAGTGCGTCTGCCAATTTCGCCACCTCCGCATAGGCCTGGCACACGCGGGACGCATGACAGGAGAGACGCGTGACTTCCTGATGAGTATACCATTCAGACTCAGCAGGATCCGCATCAAGTTCAAGCCAGAAGCACCCCAGCCTCACAGGTGGCGATTGAGCATGGAACGAAGCTCTTCGGGATGGTGGCAGTGCGCCATCGCGGTCTCCCGCAAGATGCGCCGGTTGCGCACCAGTTCGGCCAGGGACTGGTCCATGGTGTTCATTCCTTCGGCGCTTCCGGTGGAGATCTGGGATCGGATCTGATGGTCCTGAGCCGTTCGGATCAGGTTCCGGATTCCGTTGGTCGCCACCAGAATCTCCAAAGCCGGAAAGCGTCCCGCCTGACCGGCGGCCGGAACAAGCTGTTGGGCGATGACGGCCAGCAGCGCCAGTGAAAGCTGCTGGCGAATCTGTGTCTGGTTGCCGGCTGGAAAGGTATCCAGCAGCCGCGACATGGTCTGCGCCGTATCGTTGGTGTGCAACGAGGAGAGAACCAGGTGTCCGGTCTCGGCCGCGGTCAGAGCGGCGGCCATGGTCTCGGCGTCCCGCATCTCTCCGATTAGAATCACATCCGGGCTCTGGCGCAGCACGGCACGAACCGCATGGGAGAATCCCGGTGTATCAGCTCCCACCTCAATCTGCTCGATGATGGAATTGCGGTTGACGTGCTGATACTCGACGGGATCCTCGATGGTGATGATGTGTTCGCGGCGGCGAGCATTGATCAGGTGAACCAGCGCTGCCATGGTGGAGGTCTTTCCACTTCCAGTGGGT
Organism: Acidobacteriota bacterium; assembly: GCA_021819585.1. Classification (GTDB taxonomy): domain Bacteria; phylum Acidobacteriota; class Terriglobia; order Terriglobales; family Acidobacteriaceae; genus Granulicella. The sequence goes on along the minus strand of JAKAQS010000234.1, from coordinate 4,727 downwards.
CCGGTCACCAGAATGAGACCCTGCCGGCGCTCCACCAACCGGCCCAGAATGGGAGGCAGATTCAGCGACTCCAACGTGGGTATCTGCGCGGGGAGCAGGCGTATGCTGGCCGCCAGGGATCCGCGCTGATAGTGAATGTTGGCCCGGAACCTTCCCAGCGTTCCGCGAACAAAGCAGAAGTCGATCACCCGGTGACTCTCCAGCTCCTTGACCTGCTCGGCGGTCAGCAGAGGGAGCAGCAGCCGGCGTAGATCATCCACAGAGAGCGCTTTGCCGGTAGATGGGGTCAGGACGCCGCTCACTCGCAGGGTGATTCCGGCGCCGGCAATCAGGATGATGTCGGAGGCGTTGCGCTCGGCTGCCTGGGTCAGAAACGTGTCCAGATACGGATCCGGAGCGGCTCTCTTCTCGCCGATCACATCCAACTTGGAAGGCGATCCCGCCTTTGTCCCAGGCGCCGATCGATTCAATTCGTAGACGATCTGGGATAGATCGTTCTCGTAATCCGCCATCCAGCCTCCTTGTTCCATCCGGTTTGCGCCAAACCCAGGACCACCCCCTGGCCCAGTCGCTGCTTCTTTTCCGCAGTCCCATCTGGTCTCCGGCCCGGCTTTCACTCTCTGCTTAGACGCAGCAGGTGAACCGAAGATTCCAGGAGGGCTCTCCCATGTCAGCCATTGGGGTAGACTCATTCGCAATGAGGTTTCCATGCCGACGAGGATCTTGCTTGCACTCTGTCTCTTTGGCTGGGTGGCCGGAGGTATGCCGATGGCCAAGGCCCAGGGATTGAAGGCTCCGGTTACCCCAACGCCTCTGAACTCCCTGGCGCCCAAGGGAAAGTGGGCGATTGTGATGCATGGCGGCGCGGGGGTGATCGAGCGCTCTTCCATGACGCCGGAGCGGGAGGCTGCGTACCGCGCCGGGATGGATCGCGCCATCCATGCGGCCGCGAAGGTGCTGGATGGTAACGGCTCGGCCGTGGATGCGGTGGAGGCAGGACTGCGCGTTCTGGAGGATGATCCACTCTTCAATGCGGGCAAGGGCGCGGTGTTTACCGCCGACGGAAAGAACGAGCTTGACGCCGCCATCATGGATGGGAAGACGATGCGGGCCGGGGCGGTCGCCGGAGTGACGCGAACCAAAAACCCGATTTCTTTGGCCAAAGCCGTGATGGAGCGATCACAGTTCGTGCTGCTCAGCGGAGCCGGAGCGGATCAGTTCGCGGCCAGTGTGGGCCTCCAGCAGGTTCCTCCCTCCTACTTCTTCACCGAGCAGCGGTGGCAGAGCCTGCTGCGCTATCTCAAAAAGAATGGACTGCCCATCCCTCCACGGCCTGCCGGAGCGCCGCCTTCGCCAGAGAAACCCCTGGCCCAGTTGGAGGGCCCCGATGTGCATGCTTGGGGAACAACCGGGATCGTCGTGCGCGATCGCGCCGGCAACATCGCCGCCGGCACCTCCACCGGGGGACTTACAGGCAAACGCTTTGGAAGAATCGGTGATTCGCCGCTGATTGGTGCGGGGACGTATGCATCCAATCAGTCCTGCGGAGTCTCCGCCACGGGCACGGGCGAGTTCTTCATCCGGCTCACCGTGGCGCGCACCATCTGCGCGCTGGTTCAATACCGGGGGCTTCCGCTGCAGGAGGCGGTCAACGAGGTGATCGACGATCAGCTTGCCGCCATGAAGGGGGATGGCGGAGCCATCGCCATGACGCCCGACGGACAGATCGCCTGGGCCTTCAATACGCCGGGAATGTTTCGCGCCCGCCTGATCGAAGGCGGCAAGGTGCAGATCGGCATCTACCAGGACGAGCCATAGCGCCAGCCAGTACAAGGGCCTCCGCAGCCATCACGGCGGAGAACCGCCCAATCGCTTCGCGTACAAGGATTCACCTAAAAGAAAGCGAGCAGTTCTGGAAAGCTGTCCAGCTTCAGCAGCCGCGTCAGCCCGGATGGTGGATCCACCGCCTCATGTTCCAGGACCCAGGTGCAGGCGTGGGGGATAAATACGGCATGGAGGCCCGCGGCCAGCGCCGGATTGATATCCGACTTGGGAGAGTTCCCAATCATCCAGGTTGCGGAGGGATCGCAGTGATGCTGCTCTATGACGCTCCGATAGACAGCTGCATTTTTCTCCGCGGGAACCTCGACGGCGGTGAAGAAGGCTTGCAGGCCTGACCTCTCCAGTTTATCGGTTTGTTCGCCAACGTCGCCTTTGGTGACCAGGATGAGGCGATGGCGCCGCGCAAGGTGTTGCAGGGTTTCAACCACGCCGGAGAGGAGTTGGATCTCTTTGCCGGAGATTGCCTCGGTGAAGGAGAGAATCCGGGCATGGCGTTCCGGGGTGATTCTGGTCTCAGTGAGCTGTTCGAAGCAGTCCACCAGGGACCGCCGGAAGCTCTGAATCCCGTAACCCTGGGCTGCGATGGTGGCTCGCTCACAACGATTCAGATGCTCCCGGACCTGCCGGGGAGAGTGCGTCTTGTGGTCCAGATCGGAGATGAAGGAGGCGATGGCCTGCTCGAAGTAGATATTGTTCTCCCACAAGGTGTCATCGGCGTCCATCAGCAGTGTCTGGTTGGTCAGACGAGTGGGAGCCGGGGCGGGGGAAGTAGCGCTCATGCAAGGATTGTAGCGGGCCATCTGCGCGGGTGATTATCTTCGGGGCCTGCGTCGAGCACGCTTGCCTCGGGTCTCCGGCCCTCTTCCGCTTTCCGAACGCCCAGGGGGAGCCTGTTCTTTGGCCCGCGCCGGCCGGCATCCGCAGGAGGCTCGAAGGATGAGCGTTCCCGGCAACATCACATGAGCCACCTTCTCGACAGACCCAGCGGCGGCCTGACTCGCGCTATGGGCGGTGCGGCGCAGCAGTTGTTGCACGGCCCTTCGGGCCAGTTCTTCCGCGGGCTGCGCCAGTGTGGTCAGGGGAGGGTCGATGAAGCTGGAAAACTCCAGGTCGTCAATTCCGATAAGCCCGACGTCGTGCAAATCGAAGTGGATCCCCTGCAACGCGGAGAGGATCGCCAGTGTCACCGAGTAGCTCAGCGAGAGGATGGCGTTGGACGGGCCGGGCGGGTGCAAGTGCGATCGCAGTTCTTCCCGCAACTGCCGGGCATCCTTCGAGATGATGATTTGCGCGCGCTTGCCGGCGGAATACATCGCCTCCACATAGCCCTGAAGCCGATCCTGGAGCGGCTGGAGCTTGTAGTCCGAGTTGACCGCCAGGATCTTCGAATACCCATGGCTCAGCAGGTGCTCGGTTGCCTCCCGCGCGGCTTTGTAGTTGTCCAGCACCACGGAGTCGATGGTCTTGCCCAGAGCCCGGTCAAAGGTCACCACCGGCGTGTTGCCAAGCAGATCGAGCACCTGCGCAACATTGGTTTCGGCGGCGGGAAGCAGGATCACTCCTTCCACCTGGGCCCTCTTCAGCGAGGCCAATTGTTCTTGCTGCAGCTTGGCGTCTTCCTGGTGCGTCAGCAGCATCACCGTGAAGCCGCTCAACCTCGCCTCAGTTTGAATCGTACGCAACGCGTGGCTATAAAACACATTGTTGACGTGTGGAAACAGAAGACCGAGCGTCTGGGTTCGGCCGATTCTGAGGCTGCGAGCCACAGCATTCGGCTGGTATCCCAGAGCCGCGATGGCAATCTCAATCCGCTTGGCGACCTTGGGGCTGACGGATTTGCCGCCGCGCACATGCCGAGACACGGTTGAGGGCCCGACATCCGCCGCACGTGCAACATCAATGATGGTGGGGCGATTCTTTGCTTGCATGGTGAAAGGTTCCACGAATGTCTGTAAGAGTAATACAGCGGAAGAGAACGAGTCTGTCTTTATCCTGTAGACGCGCCAAGGCGCTGTGGAAGACGCGGCAGGCACAGGAACCGCAAAAGGATCAGCACAACAGTTTCGGCTGCGTCTGGCCCGGGTGTTTCCTTTGAACAGCAAACGGCATCGCTTTGCCTTGCATCAGGCATAACGTCAGAAAGCTGCAAGCTTCGTATTCCGAGGCTAGGAATCCGGCCGCAGAGAGAGAATGCGCTCGCGCTTTTCCAAAGCAAGGCGAACGGGAAGGGTGGTGTAGAAGCCAGACAAGCTTTCCTGGAGAGAGAATCGCCGGTCCGGAACGCGGCAGCGGCTCTGCGGCGAAGACCTGCCGCAAGGCGAGGCGTCGCCGGGCTCCGGCGAGTAAAGACGGCATCCGGATGCGGACCCAGCCCTGAGATTGAGTTGGGGAAAGGCGAGGATGCCACGGCCTGAATCTTCTTGACGAGGCGGTTTTGCGATTGCTACCATGGCGAAGTTATGGCAACGTTGCCAAAATAAGCCTAAAGACTGCCTGAAGACGTTGTGTGGTCCTGAAGAAGGTCAATTGGACAGAGTTGAGGCGAAAGAGGGGGGGCGAGGCGGAAGGTCAGCCAAACGTCCTTGAAGCTCCTTCGCGGGAAGCTGAGGATTGTTGGATGAGGCGCCTTCTTTCTTGCATCATGGCCGCTGGCCTGTTGTCCAGCCCCGGCGCTCAGGCTCAGGATGTTGTGGTTCGCGTCTCACCGGATGCTCCCAGGACGCCGGTGAGCGATGATCTTTTCCCAACCGTTCAGATGGCGCTGGACCACGCTCCGCAGCCAGGACCGGGCGGGCGGCTCACCATTCAAATCGCGCCCGGCATCTATCACGAGCGCGTCATTATCACCCAGAACCGGCCGCGGACGACATTGCAGGGGATGGGCT
>JAKAQS010000233.1 GCA_021819585.1 Acidobacteriota bacterium | reverse complement strand
AAAATCCTCTCAAAAAGCAGTGGTCTTGGTATCGGGGGGTCGCGGCCGGCGGGTTGAGGGAAGAAGCCCGATCTGGGTAGTTGACCTGGAGGAATACGCGATCCACCCAGGCCGGTCCATAGGGCAAGACCAGAGCAACCGGCCGAAGCAAAAGTCCGAACACCTAAGTATCGCGGATTTCATCAGGTTTCGCAATGAAAAAGAAGGAGCTGGGCTGCGATGCCGGCGCTTCTCTTCTCCCAGAGAAGGGGTTATACGGTAAGGACCGATCTTGGAAAAAGGTTCTCTGGAGAAGCAATGCGTGAATTAGAATTCTTTAGTAACACAGCTTCCATACCTTTCGGCTGGAAGAGCGCGGGCGAGTCATGCCTGGAAGGGGGATCGGTTGACAACTCTCTATCAGTCCTACGAGAGTGTCCCGGTGCGCGCGGCGGTGCGCTTTCCGCTGCATTTGGAGATTGTTCTTCACACCGCCGACAAGGAGTATCCAGGGGTAACGGAGGATGTGTCTGCGAACGGGCTGCTGTTTACAGCACAGGAACTTCCGCCGGTTGGAGCGGAGGTTCGGTTTGAGCTAACCATGCCGGCGGCGATTATGGGTGGTTCTGAAGACGTTTTGCTGCATTGCGTGGGGCGAATTGTTCGCCACCAGCGGTTGGAAGGCAAGTCCATGGCCGCGGCGGTCATCGATGAATACTCGTTTAGAGGCTGAGCAGTTATGAGTGAAGCGTTGGACGACCACGATGCAGTGAAGAGACAGGATGCCCCGGAGGGAGGCAAGCCGGATCTGGATGCCGATGGATTGGGCTCCGACGTTGATGTCGATGCGGATGCCGGCGGTATCCGGGTGATTCTGGCTGACTCTCAGGCGATCTACCGTGTGGGAATGCGCAAGGTTTTCGCTCTGGAGGACGACATCCGCGTGGTGGCGCAGGCGGAGACTCTGGAGAACCTGTACGCGGCGTTGCAGCGCTTTCCGACCGACGTGGTTCTGCTGGAAGGGCATCTGATTGCCGGCACGGTGGATGCGATTCCCGAGCTGCTCCGGCGCGCTCCGGACGCGAAACTGATTGTGCAGATCTCCTCCAGCGACGAGGGAAATACAGTGGAGTTGTTCCGCCGCGGGGTGCGTGGGGTGGTGCCGCGGTCCATCTCCCCGGACATGCTTGTGAAGTGCGTGCGGAAGATCGCCGCCGGCGAGACCTGGATTGACAATCAGTCGATCAGTTGGGTGATTGACGCGTATCGCGAGCAGGCGTCGATGCTCACCAACCCCAGGGCGCAGCCGCGGCTCTCCGAGAAGGAACTGGCGATCATCACTTGCATCACTCGTGGAATGCGGAACAAGGAGATCGCCTTTCAGATTGGAACGACCGAGCAGGTGGTGAAGAACTATCTGCGCAAGATCTACGACAAGCTGGGGGTGGCTGATCGTTTGGAGTTGGCCCTCTACTGCCTGCACCACAAGATTCTGCAGTCGAATCCGGGAACGGCGGAGGCTCCGTTTGTAGATCCAGGAGTGCCATTGCGGGCCAAGCTGTAGGGTCGAGTCACCGGGAGGGACTGCCGCTATGTCCCGCATCTGAGGCGATCGAGCGGCGCAAAATTGAGGATGAGTTGGGAGCCCGTCTCTCATCTTCCCAGCCATTTGGGATTCAGGTTGGCTGGAATTGCGATGAAGTTGCTGAAGGAGACCTGGATCGATTGAGCTTTCTCGGCCAGATGGTGGGAAGAACGATCCGAAGCCGGTTCCGGCAGGGGGCCAAGCCCGGGACGGGGTGTTTGAGGATCCAGGGGTGATGAATCTTTTGCAGCCGTTTCGGGCGTTGAGCGGACGCCAGAGGCATGTCTTTCTGGCGTGCTTTCTTGCTTGGTCGCTGGATGCCTTTGATTTCTTCCTGCTGACCTTCTGTCTGGATTCCGTGCGCGCCACCTTTCATCTCTCGTTGGCGGTTGTGGCGGAGGCATTGTTCTGGACACTCGCCATGCGGCCGGTAGGAGCGCTCCTGTTTGGCACTCTGGCGGAGCGGTATGGGCGGCGTCCGGCACTGCTGCTGAATATCGTTTTCTCCTGCCTCTTTGGCCTGGCGTCAGCATTTGCCGCAAGCTGGCCGGTATTTCTGTTCTTCCGAGCCGCCTACGGCATGGCCATGGGAGGAGAGTGGGGTGTCGGCGCGGCGCTGGTGATGGAGACGCTGCCCACGAAGGTACGGGGATTCTTCTCTGGTCTTCTGCAGGAGGGCTATGTGATCGGCAATCTGCTGGCTGCGGCAGTGGCGGGTCTGTTTGGATTGGCCATAGCTCACCTGCATCCAGCGGGATTTGCCGGGAGCTGGCGGATGCTCTTCCTCATCGGCCTGCTGCCGGCGCCCCCAGTGCTCTATCTAATCAAGAGAACAGACGAGTCGCCCATCTGGGAGTCGAGAAGGCAGAGCCGTTTGCCGCGCGGCGCTCGGCCGCGCGAGCCCATTCTGGACCGGGTGAGACAGGGAGCGAGATTGGGCGTGCGCTTTGGCGGAATGTTTCTCTTCCTCACCCTGCTGATGTTCGCCTTCAACTCCTTCAGTCATGGATCCCAGGATCTGTATCCGGAGTACCTCCGCCACGACAAGCGGATGAGTCTGCCGCTGGTTTCGGTGGTGGCCATGGCAGGATCTTTGGGTGCCTTGCTGGGAGGTCTGGTGTACGGAACGCTCTCCGAGCGGTTGGGCAGACGGAAGACCATCGTGGTGGCGGCTCTTTTGGCGATCCCGGTAATTCCGTTGTGGGCGTGGAGCCATACGGCAGCAGTCCTGGCGGCGGGAGGATTTCTGATGCAGTTCATGGTGCAGGGGGCGTGGGGAGTGATTCCGGTACACTTGAATGAGCTGGCTCCGCCGGCGGTCCGCGCGGTATTTCCCGGCGTGGCCTACCAACTGGGTAACCTGCTGGCTTCACGGAATGGAGTGTTTCAGGCCGAGATCGCCGCCCATTTCTATCAGGGAAGGCTGGCGCCGGTGATGGCCTGGACGGTGCTGCTGGTGGGGTGCCTGGTAGCCGTGGTGACCTGGCTTGGCCCGGAGGCCAAGGGGGCGGACTTGTCGAGCGTGGAGGTCGCCGAGTAGCCTTGAAGCGGTCCTCCCGGGGCGCTTGTGGATGACAGGCGAACGGCGGGAGGATTTGGCGGGAGGGATCCATGGCCGCATCGATGGTTGATTCCGTGAAGACCCGGAGAGAAAGAAGCAAGGCGGCCAGGAAAGATGCAAGTGAGCTGGTGGCGTCGCGGCCGTACCTGATCGAGCAGGATTGGACGGCCTATACGCCGGAGCAGCACGCCATCTGGAGGGAACTGGTGACGCGCCGGTTGCCTCAGCTACACGAGCATGCGTCCAGAACCTATCTGGAAGGTTTTGATCAGATCGGATTACAAGTGGACCAACTGCCGGAACTGGCCAAGGTCAGTGCGCGGCTGGAGTCCAGGACCGGTTGGAACTCGACGCCGGTGAGCGGGTTCCTGCCTTCGGATGCGTTCTTTGAGATGCTGGCTGCGCGCAGGTTTCCCACCACCACCTGGATTCGCAGCCGCGAGGCCATGGAGTACACTCCGGAGCCGGATATCTTTCATGATGTGTTTGGGCACGTGCCGATGCACGCGCATCCTGTCTTTGCCGATTTTCTACAGGAGTATGGCCGGGTGTGCGCCGGTTTGAAGAGCGCCGAAGCGCTGGAGCGGATGGGAAGGCTGTTCTGGTTCACGGTGGAGTTCGGGGTGATCCATGAGGAGGGAAGGGTCAAGGTCTACGGCAGTGGATTGATCTCTTCGCATGGCGAGTGTACGCATGTGGTCGAACGAGGATCAGGACTGGAAATCAGAGAGTTCGACCTGGCGAAGGTCATGGATACAGTTGTGGACGTCAGCCGGATGCAACCGGTGTTGTATGCCATCGAAAGCTTCGAGCAGATCTACGAGGCTGCCAGAGAGGCGGAGTCTCAGTTGGGGGAGTAATGCATAAATTTTTTGTGGTGGGGGAGTTGCTATTGACCAGGATTCTCGATAGGATCTCTCCATGAGCTTGACGCGCATCGCGGCCTGTTGTCTGTGTCCTGACCTTGGGGTCTGGGATACTGCCTGCGGTTGATTGCTGCATCAGCTTGAAATTCCCAAGTTGCCCCAAGTGCCCACGAAGCTGATCGTGGGCATTCGTTTTTTCAGCGGCATATTTTGCGGCGGGGAAGATGCGACGAGATTGGAGACGATAGTGAGCGAGACGGTGAAGCCTGGTGCGGAAGTGGCGTTGGTCAAGGAGACAAAGGCGCAGCGGAGCGAGCGGCTGAAGCTGGAGAAGAATCCCTGGGAGGCATGGAATGAGGTGCGCCGGTTCGCGCGCGAAGGGCGCGGGAGCGTGCTGCCGGAGTGGGCCGAGTTCTACTTCAAATGGTGGGGCGTCTACACTCAGGGCGATGGCGCCGGTGTGACCGGAGGAGTGGGCGGACAAGGCAAAGCCACAGAGTACTTCATGATGCGGATCGGCCTGCCCAACGGACTGCTCACCGCCCGGCAACTGCACGCAATCGCGGAGATCACCCAGAGATATGCGCGGGGAGTTGCGGATATCACCACGCGGCAGAACATCCAACTGCACTGGCTGACGATCGAAGCCTTGCCGGAGGTGGTGGATGCGCTCAGCGCCGTTGGATTGAGCCCCAAAGGCGCCTGCGGCGATGTTGTCCGGAATGTGACGGGATGTCCGCTGGCGGGGCTGGATCGGCACGAGATCCTGGACGCTTCGCCATTGGCCTTGGAGGTGTCGCGGATGCTGTCCGCCAATCCCGAGTTTTATAACCTGCCTCGCAAGTTCAAGATCAGCGTGACCGGATGCCCGATCTGGTGCAGCTATCCGGAGATCAACGATGTGGCGCTGACCGGGCTCAGGCGCATCAAGGACGGCAAGCAAGAGCTGGGGTACAGTGTGCGCGTGGGCGGTGGGCTCTCGACTGAGCCGCATCTGGCCGTGCGGTTGAACGCATTTGTGCCGCAGGATAGGGCTCTGGCGGTCGTGCGGGCCATCTGCGAGATCTTTCGTGAGCAGGAGGTGCTGCGCCAGAGCCGCACGCATGCCCGCTTGAAGTACCTCTTCCTGAAGCATGGTTGGACGGCCGAGCGGATGCTGGAGGCTATCGAAGAGAAGATCGGTTTCCGCTTCGAACCTTGCCCGGAGGGGGCCATTGCCCAGGACATCTACCGCGATCATGTGGGTGTGGTTCCGCAGCGGCAGCCGGGGCTGAGCTCCATTGGTGTGACGGTATTGAATGGACGGTTGAACCCGGCGCAGCTCCATGGCCTGGCCGCCTTGAGCGAGGCGTATGGGGATGGTTCCCTGCGCGCCACCATCGGGCAGAATATCGTGCTGGTGAATCTTGCCAAAGCCAGGACGGCGGAGGTGGTCAAGAAGATTGCGGCCCTGGGGCTGGAGGTGCAGCCCACGGTCTTCTATCGCGGAGCGGTGGCCTGCACGGGAACCGAGTTTTGCAAACTGGCTATCGCCGAGACCAAACGCTTTAACCAGTGGCTGGTTGGCGAGTTGGAAGAGCGGCTGCCGGATTTTGACCAGCAGATACGGCTGCATGTCACGGGCTGCACCAACAGTTGCGGGCAGAGTTGGCTGGCCGATATTGGACTGGAAGGAAAGAAGTTGAAGCAGGGCGGGCAGATGGTGGATGCGTTCTACTTCTGTGTCGGCGGGGCGGTCGGGGAGTATGCGGGCATCGCGCGCCAAATTGGCTTCCGTGCCGCCGCCCAGGACTGTCCCGATGCCATTGAACGGCTGCTGCGCGGGTATCTGAGTCAACGCGAGGAGGACGAGAACCTGCGCGCCTTCTTCCGCCGCAGGAGCGATGAAGATCTGCGGGCTCTGCTGGCCGGCGCGGTCGTCGAAGCTGTGGAGCGGGATCTCGCGCCCGGACCTGTGCCCGCGAATGTAGGTTAAGAGTATGAGCTTGTTTCCAATCTATCTGAAAC
>JAKAQS010000232.1 GCA_021819585.1 Acidobacteriota bacterium | reverse complement strand
GGAAAGTTTGACGGTAGGAATGCCGTCGACGCTGGTGAGCTTGCAGACCAGGCTGATGGGCTCGAAGGAGTCTTCATTGCGGGGATGGCAGCCGCGAAAGTCGTTGGTGAGCAGCGTGCCCCAGCCGGCTGAGAAGCGAATGCGGCGGTTGAAGTAGTTGTGGATCTCGACGATGGCGGAGGCATCCAGCGCATCGGAGGCGATAAGACGCTTGCTGTTGGGATCCTGGCCGCGAGTGCGCAGCCAGGCGATGTACTCGTCGCCGGCCACAAAGGGGTCTTTGGAATCGATCCGTTCGCCAGTCCATGTGGCTACCCACGAAGGTGCGTTTTCAAGGAACTGGGTGGTGCCAAAGGTGTCTGGCAGAAGGATGAGGAGTTCGTTGTCGTAAGACAGGCGCCAGAGGTCGAGAACCCGGTACTGGGAGTTGCGCAGGTCGCTATCGGAGCCCTGGGAGGCCAGCGCCGCCATGGCCATGGGCAGCTCGTGTCCGTTGGTGCCGATGGCTTCAAGGTCGTGCTTGAAGGCCAGCGCGGTGTTGGAGGTGCCCACAAAAGAGGGGCCGAGGGCCGTTGCCAGAGCCTGGATGCAGTACTCCTGCCAGAGGAAGCTGTGGCGTCGCCGGGTGCCGAAGTCAGAGAGTTGGAGGCCGGGAACGGTGCGCAGCAGCTCGATCTTGTCCCACAGACGGGTCTTGGCGCGGGCGTAGAGGACGTCGAGTTCGAGTTCATTGAGAGTCGCCAGGGCGGCGCGGCTCTTCATCTCGCTGACGATGGCCAGAGAGTAGATCTCCCACAGGGTGACGTCGCTCCAAAGGCCGGAGAAGCGGATGTTGAGCTGGCCGTCGGTTTCATCGATGGTGTAGTCGGAGAGGCGGAACTCGTGTTCCAGCCAGTGCAGAAAGTCAGGGCGGAAGATCTGTTTGGTTCCGTAAAAGGTGTTGCCGGCCAGCCAGACGAGCTCACTGCGGCGGAAGCGGAGCGAGCGGACGTGTTCCATCTGCTCGCGCAGGGCGGCGGCGGGGATGCGATCAGCCAACCGGATATGGAGGGTGCGGTTGTAGATCTCGCTGGTGGCTCGGGTAGCGGGGAAGTTCTTCCGGATGAACTGCAACATCAGCAGCTTGTAAAAATCAGTGTCGAGCAGAGAGCGGACGATGGGGTCCAGCTTCCAGTTGTGGTTATGGGCGCGCTCGGCAAAGTTGACGTTCATCGTGGTTAACAGGGTATCAATGGACGAGCGAGAGCGGAGAATATGGACGAGCGAGAGCGGAGAATATCCAGTGAGCGGATAGGGAGAATATCCGGTGAGCCGGTCTGGTGAGCGCTTCAGATGGTTTGGATGTTTCTATGAAAGTGACCATGCCACGGATTCCTACGGACAGTATTCCGGGTCAGACGGAGATCCTTGGGCTGTTCACCCAAAGCTCCCGGCAGGTGTAAATTCACCGAATCCGGCCTGAAGGCGGGGTTGGACGCGATAAACTTGAAGGGATATGACGACCAAAAATGAACTTCTGACGCACCCGATTCAGCACATCGACATCAAGCAGCACAACGTAGTGGCGCTGGTGGACGCCATGGCGTCCATGGCGTATAGCTCGCGCGATCTGGCGCGGGCGGCCCATATCTACGAGAAGATGCTGCGGGACGCCGACTGCGGAGTGATCCTCTGCCTGGCCGGGAGCCTGATCTCAGCCGGGCTGCAGAAGGTGATTGTGGATCTGGTAAGAAACAATATGGTCGACGCGATCGTCTCGACAGGCGCCAATATCGTGGACCAGGACTTCTTTGAAGCCCTGGGATTCCGGCACTATATTGCCGGCGATGAGTATAAGTACGGCGCCGGCGACGCCGAGCTGCGTGAGTTGATGATCGACCGCATCTATGACACGTTCATTGATGAGGAGCAACTGAGAATCTGCGACGAAACCACCGAGAAGATCGCCAACGGGCTCCAGCCTCGGCCCTACTCCTCGCGGGAGTTTATTCAGGAGATGGGCCGGTATCTGAAGCAGCAAGGACGGACGCCTGCCGATGGGCAGAACGACTCAATCGTGCTGGCCTGTTTTGAGAAGGATGTTCCCATCTTTTGCCCAGCCTTCTCGGATTGCTCCGCGGGGTTCGGACTGGTGGCTCACCAACATGCTCGGCGTGGGAAGCCTGTGGTTTCGATTGATTCCGCCAAGGACTTTTATGAGCTGACCCAGTTGAAGATCGCCAACCCGACGACGGGGCTGCTGATGATCGGCGGAGGAGTCCCGAAGAACTTTGCCCAGGATATTGTGGTGGCCGCCGATGTGCTCGGCATCGAAGCGTCCATGCATAAGTATGCCATCCAGATTACGGTGGCTGACGCTCGCGATGGAGCGCTGAGTGGGTCGACGCTGAAGGAGGCTTCAAGCTGGGGCAAGGTGGACCTTACCTTTGAACAGATGGTGTACGCCGAGGCCACCATCGCCTTTCCGCTGATCGCGGGCTATGCGTTTCACAAGGGAGCTCACGAAGTTCGCGCTGGGAAAAAGTTTGCCGAGGTGTTGCTGGAGACGGTGAATGCCTGAAGGTAGAGCGTAAGGGGTTGGCAGAGAGATTCTGGTTGGGAACGGCGAAGCGATGGAGCTTCGCCGTTCTCATTTTGGGGGTAAACCGGGAAGAGCGAAGGAATTTGAGGAAGAGCCTGGATGCGGGGTGGGGCGGAGATCTGGAGAAGGAGTTTCCGTGCAGCGCCTTCCGCATGGAGGGGTGTCCCGGGGCGTCCGTGGGCAGCGGCATCTTCAGCCCAGCCCTGGAGGAGATGCTTGTCTGGGAACCTGAATTGGGGAAGCGCACAAGGAAGTCGGGATGCCGCGTTACACTTACACTGAAAATGCTGTGGGAGAGCGATGGGCGGGTTGCTGACAAAGCCGGCAGGTGTGTTCACGAGCGCTTCATCGCTGCTCGGGCGCAGAGTGCTGGGCGCGGATGGGAGGGTGCTGGGGCGTGTGAAAGATCTGGCTGTCGATGTCTCCGTGGACCAATCCCATGTGGCCGAACTGGTATTGCTCATCGGTTCGGGACGGAAGAGAAAAGAGATGTTGCAGCCGGTAGGGGAGTTGATTCCGCCGGAAAGCAACGAAGCTGAGCTGCGTGCAAGGTCAAATCCCACGGAGTACAAGGAGCAGAACGGATTTCTGCTGCTGGATTACGACGTTCTGGACCAGCAGATCATCGACGTGGACGGGCACAAGGTGGTGCGGGTCAATGACGTGAACCTGGCCTGGGAGCCCGGAACGCGCGAGGGAGAGGCTACCGGGCTGCGGATTGAGGGTGTGGAGGTTGGCAACCGGGGCGCCATGCGTCGGCTCTTCAAGGGGCTGCCTGTGGCGCTGCTGGACCAGTTGGTGGAGCGGCTGGGTTCGCGTCAGATTCCCTGGGCCTGCGTCGATCTGATCGATCGCGACCCGGCGCGCATGGTGCGGCTGAAGATTGGCCAGGATCGGCTCGCCAAGTTGCACCCATCCGATATTGCCGACATTCTGGAAGATCTGGCGCCGGTGGAGCGAGAGGCCGTGTTCTCCAGCCTGCCCGAGGAGACTGCGGCAGAGACGCTGGAGGAGGTGGAACCGAAGCTCCAAAAGGCGCTGTTGCAGGGGCTGGACTCCGAGCGGGCCGCGGACATTTTGGAGGAGATGGATCCGGGCGCAGCGGCCGACGTGCTGGCTGAGTTGAGTGACGAGGAGTCCGAGGCGATTCTGGAGGAGATGGAGCCGGAGGAGCGGCAGGATGTGGAGGAACTGCTGGAGTTCTCCGCGGAGTCCGCTGCCGGCCGGATGACAACGGACTACGTGAGCGTGCCTATGGATGCCACAGTGGCCGATGCGGTGCAGGCCCTGCGCGAGTTCGAAGGAGATCCCGATACGATTACGGAGGTCTACCTGCTGGGCGAGGAGGAGAAGCTGGCCGGGGTGGTGATGCTGCCCAGGCTTTTGCTGGCAACGATGGAGACGCAACTGGCGGCCCTGTCCGAAGGGCATAATGTGTGCTGCCAACTGAATGCGAAGGAGAAAGAGGTCGCCGAGCTGTTCGATAAATATAATCTGCGGTCGCTGCCGGTTGTGGATCATCAGGGGCGCTTGACCGGGGTGATCCATGCAGAGCAGGTGATTGCCCTGTTGCGCGAGAGATAAAAGAGAAAAGAGAAAGAATAAAAAATCTCGTTGGCGGCTTGGTGGAGAGATTGGAAGCCATCGGATGATTTTGCCGAGGAAGACGTAGCTGGGCGCCGCGGGAGCGGCGGTCTCTTCCTCACCCGAAAGATTCCTCTGGAGGTTGAGCCAGGGGGTGTGAACGGCCTCCTTACGGGACGCAGTCTTGACGAAAGAGATCTGGAGCGGACGACAAGATGGGGCGCGGGGTGCGAGCGGCTTGCGGAGGCCGGGGAGAAGGCCGGTTCCAGAAGACAGAGGAGTGAACGGTGAAGATTCTCTACGCGGCCCAACTCTCGCCAAATGATTCGGCGCAGTACCGCGCCTGGGCTCTGGAGCGGTTGGGACACACGGTGGCGCCGCTCGATTGCCTCCACTATCAGCCGCGTGCGGAGTTGCTTCGAAAGGTGGTGCATCGGGCGCAAATGGGGCCTTGGGTGATGCGGCTGAACTGGGATCTGCTGGCCCAGGCCGAACGGGAGCGTCCGGATATCTTTTGGGCGGACAAGCTGCTGGGGTTGTGGCCAAAGACGCTGGATCGGCTGCGCGGGATGGGCATCCGGACGGTGAGCTACATGATCGATAACGCGTTCGGGCCGCGGCGCGATCCGGGATGGAGGCTTTATAAGAGGTGCATTCCGCACTTTGATCTGCATGTGGTACAGCGGGACAGCAACATCGTGGATTATCGGCAGAGCGGGGCACGCGATGTGCTGAAGATCCAGACGGCGTACGAGCCGACGATTCATTTTCCTGTGGAGGAGGACACTAGCAGGGTCTGGAGCGATGCCGACCGGGACCGCGGGGTCTCCTTCATCGGGACCTCCTACGATGACCGGCCGGAGTTTCTTGCCCGGCTGTGGAGGGAGGGCGGTTTCCCGGTGGTGATTTCGGGCGATGGGATGTGGAAGGCGAGGTTGGACAAAGAGGCGGCCGAGAGGCTCTACACGGGATCAGAGCTCTATGGAAAGGAGTATCGCGAGGCGATCTGGCGATCAAAGATCAATCTGAGCTTCCTGACCCACTCCAATCAGGATGAGTTTGCGCACAAGAGCTTTGAGATTGCGGCCTGTGGCGGGTTTTTGCTGGCGGAGCGGTCCGAGGGGCATCGGGCGAGGTTCGCCGAGGACGAAGAAGCTGTCTTCTTCACGGGATTTGACGAGTGCGCGGAGAAGATCCGGCGGTATCTGCCCGACGAGAAGGCGCGAGAGAGGATTGCCCGCGCGGGCCGGGAGCGGGCGGCGCGCAGCGGCTACTCCAACGACGCGCAGGTGGCAAAGATTCTGGCTCGTTTGGAGGCGCTACGCTGAGACAGCGGGGGCGGGAGTAGACGCATTGTGGAGGAGTCTCCGGTGCGGATTACCAGAGGCTATCGTCTGGAGAGGAGATCCCATGGAGATGGGGGAGAGGCTCCCATCGAGGGTAGGGCTTCTTATCGCTTGGATGGAAAAAGGCTTCCTTTCATAAGGCGCGGAGAGAAGTTAGTCTAAACTGAGTGCCGGGGAGGCAGGATGCTGAGGACAACCAGGTTGGTCGGTGGCGCCATGTCCTGGCCCCCGCGGGGTGGGGTTTGCGGTGGCGTGGCGGACGGCTTCGTATTGCATGGAGCGGCTCTGCGCAGCGAAAGATCCATGGCGGCGGTGCGGGTGTGAGTTTCTGGAAGCGTTACCGGACCAGCATCCTTCTTTTTTTTGCGGTGCTGGGGCCGGGGTTTATCACGGCGAACGTGGACAATGACGCGGGGGGGATCCTGACCTACTCGCAGGCCGGAGCGCAGTACGGTTACCACCTGCTGTGGACGATGCTGCCGGTCACCCTGGCCCTGATTGTGGTGCAGGAG
>JAKAQS010000231.1 GCA_021819585.1 Acidobacteriota bacterium | reverse complement strand
ACGTGGAGAATACGGTGGTGTACACCGGAACCCATGACAACAACACCACGCTAGGCTGGTGGCGCGAGGATGTCTCCGAGGCGGAACGGGACAACATTCAGACGTATCTGCATCCGATAAGGCATGACAGCGAGGTCGTCTGGGCGATGATCAAGGCTGCGGCGAACTCCGTCGCTGCGACCTGTATCTTTCCTCTGCAGGACATTCTTTGCCTGGGCAGCGAAGCGCGCATGAACCGCCCTGCCGCGGAGACCGGCAACTGGGCCTGGCGATTCAAGCCGAATGCGCTGGATCCCAGCCTGGCGGAGCAACTGGCCCGAGTGATGGAGATGGCCGACCGCGATAGCTACCATGTGCCCGTGGAGGGTCCGTTCGCCGGAGGGCCCACCGATGTGGCTTCGCTGCGGGTGCTGGAGGGTTCACAGTCATAGTGGCCCTGTAGCAGGTGAGGCGGAGAGCACGTAAACTAGAGAGAGAACAAGGAGACCCCGTGCCACTATCCGGTGAAGCGATTCGCACCATGAACTACGTAGATGACATCTCTGTTACCCTGCGCCGCATCCTCTCCGTGCTGCCAGTGCTGACCCCTGAGGAACGCGAGCGCGTGGCTGAACATATTCGTCACGCGGAGCCGAGCTATGAGACAGTGATCGCCGCCCTCACGGCCAAATAAGGCGAGGGAGAAGGATTCGCTGCGCTCCGGCGCGCTTTGGCGCTTGGAATGGGAAGCTCTCAGGGTGGGTTGAGGGATGGCTTGCTCGACCCCGGTCTGCGCGGTTTCCGTAGACGAGTGCGAAGGGGGCGAGCGGAAAGGCTGCTTGCACGCTCACAGAGATCACAAGATCATTTGTGCGGTTCGACGAGGTCCGGAGAGGCCGGGAGCAGCCGCGTGGCTGCGTCGGCGACGCGCTCAATCGGCGTCCGGTGCCAAGCGGATGTGTCATCGTCGTCCAGGATGAGGCGTTGTCTAACCTCTTTGAGCCCGTGAATCTGCCGCTCTCGCTCTGGACCCTGGTTCAGCAACGTCCCCAGGGCAGTGGCGACATTGGCTGCGGTAAAGCGCTCCTGAAGCAACTCCGGGACCAGGCGATGCTGCGCGATCAGGTTCACCATCGAGACCGGAAGATTTCCGTCCAGGTCCCGCCGGGCCTGCAACTCCTCCGGGTACTGCACCAGTCTTCTGGCTAGGGCAAAGGTCAGGGCGGAGACGCGGTAGACCACCACAAAGGGATTGCCCACCAGCGCCGCCAGGACGGTTGCGGTGCCGCTGGCGACCACCGAGGCCCGGGCGTGGAAGAGCGCCTCGGTTGCGTCCGGGACCAGCGTGAGCCGTAGTGTGGAAGCCTCCGGCCCGAAGTACTTCAGGTGCTCCGCGTTCAGCTCTTCGATGTATTGTTGCAGGGCGCGGCTTTCGATGGTGGAGGCCACGGGCAGAAGAAACTCGTAGTGCGTGTATGCGGCCGGGTTGGGCGGCTGCAAGGTGGTGTTGCCGTTGAAGGTGGTATGGGCCGCGGCGCCGCTGATCAGATCGCTCATGGCCAACTCATGCAGCGTGGGCAGGTTGGCGTGGATCTCCTTCCAGCGGCTTCCGGGAAGCAGCGCGATCCAGGTCTTGGCCGGGTCAAGATGATATTGCGCAGCATAGGCGAGCCGGGCGCTGTGCGGAGAAACCGCGGGCAGGCCGGACTCGTGCGTCTGGGTTGCCGGTTGTGTCGCCTCTTGCGCCGCAGACAGCGTTTCGGCCAGCGGATGCCCGACAAACTCCGCGTCCACGCCTCGGTTCCGGTAAAACGTCTCCTCAAAGGGAAAGATCACCAGCATCTTGTCGACACGCTGCTGCACCCAGCGCAGCCGGCCACGCTTCCACGCCCATAGCTGTGGACTGACGAACCAGACCACTGGAACGCCGGCGCGGCGCAGATGCTTCGCCAGCCGGAAGTTTACATCCGGGAAGTCGATCAATACGGCTACATCCGGGCGCCGGCTGCGGATGCTGGAGACCAATTTGCGGTAGCCGGCGTAGATGGAAGGGATGTGGCGCAGGATCTCGGTGAGGCCCATCACGGCTACGTCTTCGGCCTTCACCACCCGCTGCTGCCCGGCCTGCTCCATCTGCCTGCCGCCCAGCCCAGTGAAGGCAGCCTGCGGCAGACGCTTGCGCAGGGCGGTGATCAGCGCCGCCCCGTAGGCGTCTCCAGAGGCTTCTCCGGCGGAGAGAAAGATGAGCGGGCTGGGCAGCATGGCGATGCTATCAGTTTATCTCCGAGCTGTGGCTGGTTCTCTGGAGGTCCTGGGCCGGAGAGATGTCTGCGGTTTGAAGCGGACGAGCTTTGACTTGAGCAGGGGGCAGTCAGCGTGGTTGTTCTCGGTCGCCGGTGGTGTGCGCTTGCAAGTGCAGCGAGACGGCGATTCTATAGATAGGGCGGTCTCGAAGGCGGTCACGGCGTTATGGTTGCGCCGAGGGTGATAGTTTGCGTGAAGGGTGTGGAACTGCCTTGGCTGGCGCCGGTTGCGGTGAGGGTAATCGGATAGATCCCTGGCGAAGTGGCCACGTTCGCCTGATTGCGGCCGCAGGCGGTGATGGCGGAGGCGAGGATGGCGAGCAAGGTGCGAGCGGGGAACGTGCGCAAAGGCGTGCGCCGGTTTCGCGCCAGGCCGAGGATGGAGAATAGCGCCAGAGGGAGGGTGAAGGCGAGGCCGATGCGGCTGGCTTCTGAACCGCGGCCGACACCTCCTCCATGAGGCTAGAATGGTGGAGATGTTTCAGCAACTTGAATTCGCCGATAAGGTTCGCCGCCAAATCGCCCCGCGGATTGCCAAAGGGCGAAAGTCGGAACTCGGCCAATTCTTGACCCCGTCGAACACAGCCCGGTTCATGGCCTCGCTGTTCCCGCCCAGCGACTTGAAGACGTGCCGTCTGCTGGACGCTGGCGCCGGCGTGGGCGCGTTGTCGTGTGCCTTTCTTGACCGCTGGGCCGGCGGCGGCTTCGGCTTCAAAGAAGTTCACGCCTACGCCTACGAGATCGACGACAGACTCCGGGGCCACCTTGCCGCGCACCTCTCGGCATATCTCGGCGTGACGGCGCACATCTCAGGCGATGACTTCATCTCTTCGTCGAATCAGTTGCTCTTCCGTGAAGCGACAGAGTACACACACGCGATTCTGAATCCGCCCTACAAGAAGATCAACAGCCAGTCGGCGCATCGGCATGAACTCCGGGCACTGGGCATTGAGACCGTGAATCTGTACTCTGCGTTTGTCGCGTTGGCCGTCCTGCAAGCCGCCGATGGTGGGCAGATCATAGCCATCATTCCGCGCAGTTTTTGCAATGGGCCATATTACCGACCGTTCAGGGAATTCGTCTTGCAGAGGGCAGCGCTCCGGCATATTCACTTGTTCGACTCACGCACCACGGCCTTCCAGGATGATGACGTGCTGCAAGAGAACATTATCATTCGCCTGGAGCGAGGCGGCCTGCAGGGCCCGGTGACTGTCAGCACGTCAACCGACGATAGCCAGAGCGATTTTGAAGCGCACGAATACCCGTTCGATCGGATTGTGTTTCCTAACGACGTAGAGGGATTCATTCATGTTCCCACGTCGCCGGAGGAAAACCTGGATGCGGCAGACCCGCAGTCTGCGCTCCGGTATTCGCTCGCCGACATTGGCGTGAGCGTATCGACCGGCCCCGTTGTCGATTTCAGGCTCAGAGATTATCTCCGCGATATGCCGGCTCCGGGCACGGTGCCGCTGCTGTATCCGGGGCACTTCAGCATCAACCGTGCCGAATGGCCGATTGTTGGCGCGAAGAAGCCAAACGCCATTGAGCGGAACGGCGATACCGAGAAGTGGCTGTTCCCCAACGGTCACTATTGCGTAGTGCGTCGGTTCTCGTCTAAAGAAGAAAAACGCCGGATTGTGGCCGGCGTGGTCGACCCATCCGCCTTTGGCGACGCCCGGGCATTGGGATTCGAGAATCATCTCAACGTTTTCCATGAGAACAGACGCGGCTTGCCCGAGCCGTTGGCGAAGGGACTGGCCGTGTTTTTGAATTCGACGGCAGTGGACAAGGCGTTTCGCCGCTTTAACGGACACACGCAGGTCAACGCCACCGACTTGAAGACAATGAGGTATCCGAGCCGCGCTGCATTGATCGAGCTGGGCAAATGGGCGGCCAGGAGCGGCGAGCTTACACAGCAAATGATTGACGAAAGGCTGGACGCTCTGACGGCATGACGCACAAACATATCGAGGAAGCGCTCGACATCATCAAGGCTCTTGGCCTGCCACGGGCACAGCAAAATGAGCGGTCCGCAGTGAGCCTCCTTGCGTTGCTGAATCTTACGCCAAGGAAGAAATGGGCAGAGGCCGAAGCTCCGCTGGTTGGAATCACGCCGATAATGGACTGGGCGCAGGAGCACTACGGAAAGAAGTACGCACCGAACACCCGCGAGACATTCCGCCGCCAGACGATGCACCAGTTTATCGCCGCCGGCCTTGTCCTCTACAACCCGGACAGACCTGACCGCTCGGTGAACAGCCCGAAAGCCGTCTATCAAATCGAGCCTGAAACGCTTGCCCTGATTCGCTGCTTTGGCGCCAAGAAATGGACCGGCAAACTCGCTGCCCACTTGGTCGGGCACAAGACGTTGATCGCCCAATATGCCAAGGAGCGAAAGCACAGCTTGATTCCAGTCACGACTGCACCGGGTAAGACGATCGCTCTCAGTCCCGGCGAACACAGCGAATTGATTCGCACGATCATTGAAGATTTTGCTCCGCGCTTCGCGCCGGGTAGCATGTTGATCTACGCTGGCGACACAGGCGATAAGTGGGGATACTTCGATAAGGAGTTGCTGGCAAAATTAGGGGTAGAAGTTGACCCGCACGGTAAGATGCCCGATGTGGTTCTGTACTTCCCTGAAAAGGATTGGCTCTTGCTCGTGGAGTCAGTTACCAGCCACGGACCCGTGGATGGCAAGCGCCATGCAGAGCTGAACAAGCTCTTCGCAGGATCGAAGAGTGGCCTTGTCTATGTCACGGCGTTTCCGAACCGCGCCATGATGGGCCGTTTTCTTGGCGAGATTGCGTTGGAGACAGAAGTTTGGGTTGCCGACGCGCCTTCGCATCTGATTCACTTCAACGGCGAGCGGTTTCTGGGGCCTTACCCTGCCGAATAGCTTTCCATTGAGGCGGTTTGTATTTCAAGAAGCGCCGCGCCGCAGACCCTTCGGTCTGGGCGCCGTGCAGCCGGGAGAAGCACGCTTCCCTCTCACGCGTCCGAAAGCGCATGAGAAGAGGCAGCGAAGGGCAGTGGTCGAGCTGGGAAGCAGGGAATCAAATCGCCAGGGCGAGAGCATGCCGGCAAGGGCGGGGATGCCGATCGCCATGGTGTTTGCGTCGATGGGATATGACTCCAGGCCAGCGTTCACGACGAACTGTCTGGCAGGCTTAAGATCCTGGCAGGCGGTGCAAAAGCCCTTCTCAGGACGGCCCGACAGGCTCCGTTTGATCTCTATGGCCCATAGTCCGCGGCCGGGAACTTTCAAATGGATGGTCTAAGGGAGCGGGCAGGGATCCTCGCAAAATGAAACCGCTATTTTCAATTTGCATGGTTTGCTTCTGCCCGCATCGTTCCTTATCGATGTATTGGCGCTGCCCTGCCGATTGGGCGTTCCCGTTCTGAATGCGTTTGTTTCCGAGCATACTTGTTCGGCAAGCTCCCACTCGGCTACGCCGCAGACAGGAACCAGTTTCACAAAGCTTCTACGCGGGGACGGCGGCGGCTGCGTCTGCGTCCAGTTCCTGGTCCTTGTATTGCAACTGGTAGAGCTTGTAGTAGAGCCCGCGCAGCGCCAGCAGCTCCTGATGGGTGCCCTGTTCGCGCAGCTTGCCCTTGTGCATGACGAGGATGGTGTCCGCGCGTTGAATGGTTGAGAGGCGATGCGCGATCAGCACCGAGGTTCGTCCGCTGATCATCCTTTCCAGCGCCATGCGAACACGGACCTCGGTGTCCGTATCGACGGAACTGGTGGCCTCAT
>JAKAQS010000230.1 GCA_021819585.1 Acidobacteriota bacterium | reverse complement strand
GCATCCGTTACGCCGAACCCTTCGTGCAGCGCGAGGTAGCCTGCGTCACAGACCTCATGACGCTGCCCGTCCAGAGCATCTAGCGGCGTTCACCCATGCGCGGGAGCAGGCAAGAAACGGTCTCCTCCCTGGCAAAAACACCCGTCCGCAGCCAGACCCCGTACTCCATCGCCGGAGAGCCGGCCCTACACCTTCACCAACCCCGAAGGCGGCCGATCCCCGGGTGCGGTCGCCCAGCTCTTGTTTGGCTCCGGCCCCATCTGAAAATGCAGCGTGCCCCCGGCCAGGATATCGGCGTGCGTGAACCAGCAGCGAGCCAGCGGCTTGCCGTTTAACCTCACACTCTGCACATAGACGTTGATGTCCGAGTTATTGTCGGCGACGATGGTAAACGTGGTTCCGGCGGCGGAGTTGCGCAACGTGGCGTGGTTCACCAGAGGGCTTCCGATCACGTACACCCCAGTGACGGCATTCACCGGATAAAACCCCAGTGCGGCGAAGTTGAACCAGGTGGAGATCTGGCCGCAGTCGTCATTGCCGGGCACACCCTGAGGCGTGTTTCGATACAGCCCCGCCACCTCGCGCACTCTCTCCTGGGTCTTCCAGGGCGCGCCTGCAAAGGCGTAAAGATACGGGATATGATTGCTGGGCTCATTGCCCTGCGCATCCTGGCCCACCATGCCACTAATGTCTGGTGGGGAATCGAGCACATCGGAGGGCGCTGCGAACAGCGCGTCGAGCTTCGCAATAAACGGCTGGTCGCCGCCAAAGAGATCGATCAGCCCCTGCACATCCTGCATCACGTTGAAGGTCGCCTGCCAGGCATCGGACTCGGTGTAATCCTCCCAGTACTCGCGGTCGGGGCGGAAGGGCTCGCGCCACTTTCCATCCGCAGTCTTGGCGCGCATGAACCCGGTGGCCGGATCGAAGAGGTTCTTGTAATTCTTCGCCAGCTTGTAGAACATGGCGGCGTCCTCCTGCTTGCCCAGCAGTTCGGCCATCGCTCCCACGCACCAGTAGTCGTAGGCAAAGTCCAGCGTGCGTGAGACGGACTGCCGCTGCTCACCGGCCGCCACATAACCCAGCGTGCGGAACTGCTCCTGAAGCGCCTTGTTGTCGTTGGCGGTGGCGCCCACCAGGGCGGTATCGCGCATTGCCGCGTAGGCCGCCTCCACATCGAAGTTGCGCAGGCCGCGGGTATAGGCTCCCACAATAAGGCCAACCACGTGGAACCCTGTCATACACCAGGTCTCATTACCCCATAGCGGCCACACCGGCAACGAGTTCTGCCCGAGCTGGCGATAGTCCGCCAGCATTGTCTTCACGATATCGGCGATGCGCTGCGGCTGCATCAGCGTCAAAAACACAAACTCACCGCGATAGATATCCCAGATGGAGAGCGTCGTGTATTTGGTAAACCCTTGGTTGGGATAGTTCTTCTGATCCTGTCCGCGGTAGCTGCCATCCACGTTGTTGAAGGTAGCCGGCGCCACCAGGCCGTGATAGGACGCGCTTGCAAAGGCTTGCTGCAAAGCAGCGCTGGGGAGCTTGGCGCGCAATACCCCGAGGGCCTCGCTCCAGGTCCGCTGATTGCTGCGCCGCAGGGCGTCAAACTCCCAGTGCGGAATCTCCGCGGCCAGATTCATCGCCGCACCCTCCACGCCGGTGCCGGAGATGCCCACCCGCACGGTGAGCGGTCCGTTGAGATCGCCTGACGTCAGGATAGCCCTGATCTGTTTGCCGGAGATGCGGTCACCCACGGCGGCGGAGCGCACCGCCCCATCCACCTGAACCTCAAGCGCGGCAAATGGCTGTGAGAACTCGATTACGAAGAAGACATGCTTATCCTTGGCCCACCCATGCGTGGAACGCACCCCGGAGATCCTTTGGGCGCTCTCGATGCGCAACTCGGCGGCATAAACCTTGCAGCCAATGCCATGCACCAGATCCACCATCAGGCCACGGCGCGCGGACGGCGCGGCAGACTCCACGTGTGGCTCTGCCGCCGCGGGATAGCGGTAGCGATGCATGGCGCAGCGCGTGGTCGCAGTCATCTCGGCCTCAACATCCGGGGTATCCAGGTGGACCGCGTAGTAACCTGGCTGCGCCGTCTCGCGCTGGTGCGAAAAAGCCGAACAGTAGCCGCGCTCCGGCGCATCAAAGACCCATCCTGAGCCCTCGCCGAGCGCATCGGCCTGCGCCTCAGCCTGCCCGCCCGGCTTTCCCGTATCCCAACTCCAGTTCCGGCCTTCGACCAGCGGCATCAGCAACACATCGCCCAGATCCGACGCGCCGGTGCCCTGCAGGTGCGTGTGGCTGAAGCCCAGAATAAAGTTATCGCCATAGTGATAGCCGGAACAGTGGTCCCACCCGGTGATGTCCCATTGACCATTCCACTTCGGCTCCGGCGCTCCGCTGGTGTCCGGACTCACCTGGACCATGCCGAACGGCGCCACTGCGCCGGGAAACATATGTCCGTGCCACCCGGTGCCGATCAAAGGCAGCACCCCTTCCAGCGTCTCACCCTCCCCTGCCAGGGCAGCTCCGGCAGGTTGCTGAGCGTTGCCCAGCCGATAGGCAGGCGTCATGGCGCCTGCGGTCAGCACGGCGCAGGTCTTCAGGAACTCTCTTCTACGCATAGAAATCTTGTCTCCTCAGGGGTCGAGTCGCTGCAGGGGCCACGCATTGCAGTAGAGCACTCGTTGGCCAGCGTCTGAACCACGACCGGTATCTCCACCATCTTACAGCGATGGAATCCTTACCATGCCCAAAACCCGAGTAGAATCGGATGCGTGCAAAGACGAACCTTTTTGACCCTAGCCACGCAGGCCGGCTTGGCGGCCACCGCCTCGGCGTCACTCCGCTGGCCTGGGCCACTGCCACGCTCCCTCGGTGCTTCCCCTGAGCCGGAAGCACAGCCTCCAGCCGCCCTGCCACGCGCCATTGCCCGTCCCTCGCCAGACCAGACGGCTTGGCAGGATATGGAGATGGGCATGTTTCTCCACTTTGGGCCACGGACCTGGCAGCACGGCGCGACGGCGACCCAACCGACGCCGCTCTCCGCGATGAACCCGCGTCTGCTGGACACCGACCAGTGGGCCCGAACCGCACTGGGCCTCGGGGCCAGGTACATCGTCTTTGTGGCCAAGCATCAGGAGGGCTTCTGCTGGTGGCCCACCGAAACCACCGGCTACAGCATCCGCAACATCCCCTGGAGAGACGGACACGGAGACGTGGTAGGCATGATCTCGGAGTCCTGCCGCAAGCATGGGCTCAAATTCGGCATCTACGCTTCGCCCCGCGACGACCATTTTGGCGCGGCGACCGGAGGCATCTGCAAAACCGCCGCCGAGCAGGAACGTTACAACACGATCTATCGCCGGCAGCTCACGGAGCTTTTCACTCGCTACGGCCCTCTCGTCGAGATCTGGTTTGACGGTTCCACAGCAACCCCCACCGGCGACCTGATCCGCAAATATCAACCCCATGCCATAATCTTTCAAGGGCGCCACGCCACCATCCGCTGGGTGGGCAACGAGCAGGGCTTCGCTCCCTATCCCTGCTGGAACGGCATCGACAAGGCGGATGCGGCAACTGGAACGGCCACCTCTCTGGATGGCGATCCGAACGGCTCGGTCTGGCTACCCAATGAGGTCGATGTCTCCATCCGCCGCCCGCATTGGTTCTGGCGGCCGGACGGCGAGACGGTCCTGACCGAGGACCAACTGCTCTCCATCTACTACCGTTCCGTCGGACGCGGCGCCCAACTGCTGCTCAACATTCCCGCCAATACCGACGGTCTGCTCCCAGAGCAGGACTGCCAGGTGGCCAAACGCTTTGGCGATGAGGTGCGCAGACGCTTCAGCCGGCCAGTGGCTCAGACCTCAGGGAAAGGCTCAACCCTCACCCTGAACCTTCCCCTAGGATCCCGTGTCGATACCATCGTTCTTCAAGAGGACACCACCTACGGGGAGCGCATTCGAGCCTACAAAATGGAGGGTCTCTCCGCCGGCAAGTGGACGGCTCTGGGTGAGGGCAGCGCGGTGGGGCACAAGCGAATCCAGCCTCTCCCGGCAGATGCATCTTCACGGCAGATTGTCGCGATTCGGCTCTCCGTGACCGAGTCCGCCGCGCCCCCCGTAATCCGCAACTTCGCCGCCTTCGATACCGGCGTCGCCCCTCCCGCGGACTGGAAGGCTCCCGCCATGGTCTGGGCAGCCAACCTCGCCGGCGGATGGAGCAACCACCAATTCGCGCTGGACATCACCCAGAAGGTCCAGCAGGCTGCTCAGTATCGCCTGCGCTTTGTGCCTCTCACCGGCGCCATTACCGGCCTGCGCGATGTCGTCCTGTTGCTGCACGGGGTCTCCGAGCCAAAACTCTGGAGACCGACGCCGGGGCATCCCGATGAGATCCTGCTGGACATCACCGGAACCCGCGAGTCCTCCGTAAAGATCTCTGGCTATGTCGAGGGAGCTTTCCAAGGACAGATTCTGCTCCAGAAGCTATAAGCTCTCCTGGAGCCGCTGGTCCACAAACTTCACCAGCTCCGGCGTGCAATAAACAGGCGCTACAAACTCAAACTTCGGCTTGGTCTCCAGCATCCGCAGTGAGACCCCTCCCCAACCCTCCACAAAGGTTGCGCCTTGGGGCACAATCAGCGCATCGACGCGGTCCAGGTAGCGCAGCGCCGAACCTTTGAAGTCGCTCCGGGAAGGATCCAGCACGCTCAGCGAGAGATCCGGCTTCAAAAATCGCAGCAGGCTGTTGGACTCCACAATCGCATTTTCTGCTCCGGCAAGAACGGACCGAATCTCCGTCATCGCCTCGCTCAACTCTCCCTGGCGGGTTCGCACCCAGAACGAGCGCTCCGCCCCGGCCGCCAGAAACCGCGCAGAGTCCGTCCCGCTCTTCCGGTCCCGTTCCTGACTCACAGCAACCCCATGGCTGGCCGTCTGGCAGGCGCAGGGCTCGCCATGGGCGGCGCACACTCCGTGTCCAAACTGCGTAATCTTGATCGCGGTCCAGCGCCGCTCCGGCAGCGCCGCAATCAACCCAGCCACCACGCTGGTCTTGCCGATGTTCCGCGTATGCCCGCCAACCACCACAATCGCCACGACACCCTCATGCAGGGCCTTTGCGACCCCTGAAGCCATCCTACGGAGCCATCCTACGGGCTTGCGCAACGGAAGAACGATGCCCACCTCGGAGAACCGGCGCGAAGACAGCTTTACTCCCTATCTTTCAGCCGTCGCACCCGGGCCACCGTCTTCAGATACTCCTTCAACGGCTCAGCCGGAACCCCCATGAACATCTGTCCCGGACCCACCAGATGCTTGCCCGGAAACACCCCGGAGGATCCGCCCAGAATCACGCCCGGCCCAATATGCACATGGTCGCCCAAACCGACCTGACCGGCCAGCACCGCTCCATCCTCCACCACACAAGAACCGGAGATCCCCACCTGCGAGGCCATCAACACATTCTTGCCGATCCGGCAGTTGTGACCAATATGCACCTGGTCGTCGATCTTCGTTCCCTGTCCGATTCTGGTCTCTCCCAGAGCGCCTCGATCAATCGTGGTATTGGCGCCGATCTCGACATCGTCCTCGATGACCAGCCGCCCCTGCTGCGGAAACAGCAGATGCTCGCCCGTCCGCGGGTTGCGCGCATATCCGAAGCCCGTGGCCCCCAGCACTGCTCCGGCCTGCACCACCACCCGGCTCCCGATCACCACCCCTTCCAGAATCATCGCTCCGGCTGCAACCTCCACATCGTCGCCCAGAGTCACATCGGCCTCAATGACAGCTCGCGCTCCAACCTTCACTCGCTCTCCCAGCCGTGCCGAAGGATCCACCACTGCCGACAGATGGACCTCGCTGCCCATTCGCGGTTCGCGCAGCGCTTTGCCGCAAAGGGCGAAGGCGAATCGGGGGTCTTGGACCACCAGCAACCTCGAGTCCGTACTCCCTGGATTAAGTCCCTTTGGCCCGGAGCCTTCCGCGGGCGCGGTCTTCCATACTCTCTCGCCCACCAGAATCAAACCGGTC
>JAKAQS010000229.1 GCA_021819585.1 Acidobacteriota bacterium | reverse complement strand
CCGCGAACCGCTCCTCGCCGCAGTTCGCCGACTATCTGGTGGAGATCGTAGCAAGCTATCCAGAGGCCGAGACCATCCACCTGGTGATGGATAATCTGAGTTCACATAACCGCAAGGCGCTGGTGGATCGGTTCGGCGAAAAGATCGGCGGTCTGTTGTGGGAACGTTTCACAGTGCATTACACGCCGAAACACGGCATCTGGCTCAATCAGGCGGAGATCGAGATCAGTCTGTTCAGCCGCCAGTGCCTCGGCCAACGCCGCATACCTTCATTGACTGATCTACGACGGGAAGCCAAAGCCTGGAACCGAAAGATGAACCGCAACCACGTCACCATCAACTGGCAGTTCACGCGCAAAAAGGCACGCCAGAAGTTCGGCTATGAAAGAAACAACATCACACGGTCAGAGACCTAGAAGTTAATTTTTGTGCCAAGTTGCAATATCCGCGCGTTGTCAGCGCCAGTTACCTGCCCGAAATCTGTCTGCCCCAGGATAGTGGCGACTCCGTTGAAATTCACAAAGTTCGTATGGTTGAAGGTGTTAAATGCCTCTACGCGGAATTGCATCGCAAGCGAATTCACGAAATGCAAATTCTTGAACAGGCTCAGATCCCAATCCGCATATCCTGGACCAACAATGTCCCCAACCGGAGCATTTCCTGGCCGGTACTGACCTGCTGGAACCTGGGCAAAGGCAGCCGAGTTGAACCATTGGTCCACCTTGTGCGGCGCCCCCTTGTTCGGGTTCGATACTGCATCCGGTCTGCCGGTATTGTTCGTCGCCGTGGCGCTGCCAGCGGCGAGCAAACCAAGACCACCAGGATCCACGTTGATCGTTTCCGCTGTCAGAGGAAAGCCGGAGCCATACGAGATAATTCCCTCTGTCTCCCAGCCGCCGAGTGCATGGCCTACAATGCCCCGCTGGGAACCACAGAATGGCAACTGATATACGAAGTTCGCGCTCAACACATTCGCGCGATTGAATTGCGCTGGGCCATATTCCGCAGCAAGGTTATAGATATTCTGCGGAGGGGTAGCACTGTCCGTCTGATTGTCGGTCAATGCCTTCGACCACGTATAGTCAAGGTTCAGAACTGAGTCGTCAGAAAATCGTTTGACGACGGAGATTTGCAATGAGTGATAGTTGGAAAAAAAGATTGGCGCGATATTATTGATGGGGCCCCATCCTCGAAACGGACGAATCTGGTTCAATAATGTGCTGTTGGCCGTGGTTATACCGTCTCCAGGGATGATTCCCTTCTGCGCATACTCACCGGGAAACGGCTGGTTCATGTCCTCCATTCCGATCTGATGTACGGAACGGTTTCCGTAGTATCCCATATCGAGGACCGTGCTCTTGGCAACGTGCTGCTGGAGATCGAGGCTCCAGTCCTGCACGTATGGTATGAAAGTGTGGGGGGAGGTTCCATAGAGAACGAGTGGTGCGGAACCGGCCGCGGGTACGCCATTGCCTGGTTTGTCAAAGGACGTATTGGAGATGACGGTATCGGTGACGTAGGGTGGGTTGACCTGCGCCATGTTCCGGTAGTCGTCCAATGGGTTCTGTATGTAGTAAATACCGAATCCGCCGCGAAGGGCCATTGCCGCGTTGCCAAGGACATCCCAGGCAAACCCAACTCGCGGTGCAAAGGTCAGCGCAGGCTGGCTATTGACTGCTGAACCGAACGGCGACGTTTGCCCGCTAACGATCATGCCGTTCAATGGGTTGGAGCTCGGATTTGGAGTTCCTCCTCCAGGGCATGGGGCCTGGGAACAGATAAGGCCGGTCGCGCCAATCGCCGGGGCATTCGCGGAGCTATAGAAACTAGGATCGAAGTTTGTCAGTGGAATATAGGGATAATTCCCCATGCGTTTCGAATCTGGTTGCTGGATAAAGGAATAGCGAACGCCTCCGTTCAACATCAGAGTTGCTGAGGCGTGGAAATCGTCCTGAACGTAGCCTTCATAAAGGTTCTCGTGAACCAATGTTCCAGCATCTACCGATGTCTGCTCAAAAGACGAGACGTGCCCCAGCAGGAAATCCGCGAAGGACTGGTCGAACTGCGTGGCTGTGCTCCCTGTCGGCAAAGCCCCAGCGCTGAAGATAAAAGCTCCCGCGTTGGTTGTCCCCGGGTTGTTGCCGGAGACCATATCTTCAACATTGCCACCGAAGTCGAGCGTATGACGGCCGACACTATGCGTGATGTTGAGAAACATCTGGTAGGTGCGCTGCGTATCGACATAGGGGCCGGTTGCAGAGTAGGCGCCGCCATTGATCGTCAGATCTGGAACTCGGTCGAGCGTCGAAACGTATGGCAAAGATGGCTTGATGTCCGGGGAGTTGACGGACGCGACCAGCCCGATAGGGAGCGCCGTGATCCAAATTGGCATATAGGAATAGCCACCGTCCAGGACGGTGTTGGGACTTATCGTATAGGTCGCATGTCCAAGATAGGTGGTGGCCCCATCGGTCACTGCAGATGTTCCGACGCCCGGGACACCCTGTAACTGATAGAGGCCATTTGGCACCACCAGGTGAAATGGATCGTCAAGATACCGGAAAAAGACGCTGAGCTTTTGGTAAAACTGGCGGTCAATACGGATGAACGTTTGTGTCTCGTTGTTAAAACCCTCCTCGGTTGCAATCAACCCTTGAGGATCGCTTGGACTATTGGGCAAAGGGGTTCTATCGATGATGTCTGTCAGATACGCCAGGGCCGTGGAATCGAAGTGCGAGATTGAGGTGGTGGACTGGGTGCATGTCTCATTGGTATACGCCACGCAGACGGGCGCATGGAAGATTCCCTGCCGCTGCGCCGCCGTGGGGATATTGGTCAGCGTTTCGGAGATCTGCGTTTCTTCGCGCAGCAATTCCTGTCCAAAGAAGAAGAAAGTCCTTGTTGCCTTGCTGCCAGACTCGTTCGGAATCCACAGCGGACCGCCCAGTTCGTAGCCGTAATCGTTGTAACGAATCCCTGGCCGGGCAATTCCAACAAGGTTGTTAAAGTAATTGTTCGCATCCAATATCTGGCTGCGGAAGAACTCGTAGGCGCCCCCGTGAAAGTCCGTCGTACCTGACCGTGTCTCCATGCTGACGATGACGCTTCCCGATCCGCCGAATTGCGCGCCATAGCTGTTCCGCAACAAACTCATCTCCTGGATGGCATCGATGCTGGGAAACAATCCCGATTGGATGCTGCCACCGTGGTCCAGAATGTCCTGGCCATCGAGAAAGTATCCGTCTTGGGTTGGTCGCTGGCCGTTTACCTGGAAATTTGCCGGGTTCAGGCCGCCATTTGTCGAGATGATGCCCCTGTCGATGGTGCCGGGAACTTCCTCGCTGATGCCTGGCTGTAGCGTCATTAACTGCTCATAGTTGCGGCTGCTCAGCGAGAGCTGCCGCACTTGGGTCTCGTCGATCAGCGTGCCCGCAGCCGCGGTATCGAGTTGTGGAGCTACGGAGTTTGCGGTCACCGTGACCGTTTGTGCAGTTTCAGCGGGCAATAGGATTACAGGAACGGAGGCCGGCTGGCTCACATGGACTTCAATATGGCTGACAGTTGTGGCCTGAAAACCGAGCGCCTCCACTGCGACCGAGTACTCGCCAATCGCCAGCAAAGGTGCGGTGAACTCGCCCTGCCCGCTCGTCTTGAGGCGGCGCGCGATGCGATCCTGGCCGGTGTTCGTGATTGTCACCAGCGCGTTTGGAATGATCGCACCCGAAGAGTCGTGGACTACACCATCAATCGTCCCCGTCTGATTCTGGGCGCGCAGCTTCACCGATAGAAGCAGAAGGAAAGCAGTACACGCGAACCAACGGAATGCAATCTGAAAATACGACAGACTCATAGTCTGATGCCTCTGATGTGATTCTATCGCTGTGCCTGAAGAATCACGTACTGCTCAGCGCCGACAGCGACATCGCAGACATTGTCTTCAACTGGGGTTTGCCCTTGCGCATTCCATACCGGCGTCAGTGACCTGACTCCTTGGATCACCGTATGCGCAAAATCCAGATGAAAAGTTCGTACTGGAGAGTGCCAAGTTCTCGGTTCGGTCAAGGGTGCTTGTTGAGGAGGCGGAGGTTGGATAGTTCGGTAGCCAGATCGACCCAGCGGTCGACCAGCGTCTTCATGGTCTCGTAGTTCTTCAGTTCCCGGCGGACGGCGGCGAGATCTTCCTTGCGTACGAACTTCGAGCTGCTCTTTCCCTTGCGCGTAAAACTGACCTGATCGTAGGGCCCGTGCTTCTCCGGCGGCGTGGCCTTGCAGCGGCATCCGGGCGTTCCGCAGACGTTGTACTGCGTCGACAGGCTGCCCGGACGCAGGTCGCCGAGCGCGGCCAGTTGCCCCTTCAACCTTTCGATTTGCCGCAGCAAGAGCTTTTCTCTGGAGATGGTCATTGGCTTAAAGCATAACGCCGTGGATGCCGATTGGCGCATCTTGTGACCGGTAGCACTGCAATGCTATCGGTGTTTGTGCTTCGATCGACATCATGCCCCTCTGGATAGCCTGGTTCGACGCCCTCCGCGCAATCCGCCCCGCCTGCCGAAGGCTGAGCACCTTCCTCTGGATGACCCTGGCCTTGATCGGCCTCTCCTGCCGCCCCGAGCGGGCCGGAGTCACCAGCCTGGTGCGCCTGTTCGGCTTCGGCAACCGGGGCTATCGCCGCTTCCTGCACCTGTTTCACAGCCGCGCCCTGGACCTGGAGGCGCTCACCGCCTGCTGGGCGCGGTTGTGTTTGCGGCTCTTTGAGCCCGTCGCCGTGGGGGAGCGGCTGGTCTGCCTGGCCGATGGCATCAAGGCTCCGAAAGAAGGCCGCAAGATGCCCGCCGTCAAGCTGCTCCATCAGCAGTCGGCGAGCAACTCGAAGCCGGAGTACATCATGGGCCATAGCTTTCAGGCCGTCAGTCTGCTGGTCCAGGGGCCGGCCGGCCAGGTCGCCGCCGTGCCTCTGGTCTCGCGCATTCACGAGGGGCTGGTCTGGTCCAACCGCTCGACGCGCACCCTGCTCGACAAGCTGGCCTCGCTGCTGTTCTCTCTCTCCGGCATCCTGGATCGCAGACTGCTCCTGGTCGCCAATGCCTACTACGCCTCGGGCAAGATGATCACGCAGTTACTCGGCCAGGGGCATCAACTCGTCACCCGCGCCAAGTCCAACGCCGTGGCCTACTGGCCCGCACCCGCGCCAGACAAGCGCCGCCGCGGACGGCCACGGCTCTACGGCGAAAAGGTGAAGCTCAAGGATTTGGCCCGCGGCCAGGGCCAGTTTCTCTCCGCGCCCAGCCCCGGGGTCCCCAGCGACAGCCTTTGGTCGCTGGGGTGAAAGCCCGGTCTACGGCGAACAGAACGTCACGCTGCGCTATCGCGCCGTCGATCTCCTGTGGCGCCCGGCGGCCCGTCTGGTGCGCTTCGCCATCGTCTGCCATCCGCACCGCGGCACGATCTTCCTGCCAGCCACCGATCTGACCCTGGAGCCGATGGATATCATCCTGCTCTATGGCTATCGCTTCAAGATCGAACTGGGCTTCCGGCAAGCCGTGCATGTGGTGGGAAGCTATGCTTACCACTTCTGGATGGCCGCCATGAAACCCCGCCGCCGCGGACAGGGCGACCAGTATCTGCACCGCGAAACCCAGGCCTATCGCGACGCCGTCCGCCGCAAGCTGAACGCATTTCACTTGCATGTGCAGTTGGGCTGTGCCGCTCAGGGACTGCTGCAACATCTAGCGGGAGTTTACTGCGAACTTTAATGGTCCGGTGTTCAATCTGGCGGTAAAGGATTGTTCCGCAAGGGGTTGCTTCGCTGCTGTATGCGAAGCTTATGTATTACCCTATATAATCTAGATTCCCTCGGGTTTTATCTGTCCTATTGCCGATGATTTCCGTTGACATAAGTTAAGTGCAGGCGTATGTATTACCCTATATGGCCTCGCTCATCGCCAAGAAGAAAGGCAACAAGCTCTATTACTATGCGGTCGAAAGCCGGCGCATCGACGGCAAGCCCCGCATCGTCCATCAGGCCTACCTCGGCAGCGCCGAAAAAGTCGCCGAACTGA
>JAKAQS010000023.1 GCA_021819585.1 Acidobacteriota bacterium | reverse complement strand
TGCATGGACATCAACCGTCCGCGCCCTGGTTTCAAGGAGCCTCTCCAGAAACCAGTACCCGGACCAACTCAATCTCTCCGCCGGGCGCCCACCGGAACTGAACCAGATCGGCGTGGGAACCGACCCGCAGTGCGCCGCGCTGTCCCACAAAACGACCCGGATTTCGCGTAGCTGTCAGAATCGCATCCCCCAGCGAAAAACCAGGAAGCCGCGCCAGGTTGGCAATCCCTGAAATCAGCGGCAGAGCTGCGCCGGCTAGCGTCTGCGTCCCTGGGATGCTGATCCGTCCCTCCCGGGTCAACTCCACGCTACCCCCGACGGGGGTTTTATAACGGCCCGGAGGCAATCCTGCAACAGCCACCGTGTCCGAAACCAGGATGCTGCGTTCCACTCGCTTGGCGCGCACCATGGACTGGAGAGTATCCGGGGGCAGGTGATGGCCGTCGGCGATGAACGATGCCGCAAGACGATCGTCTGCAAGTTGTGCCCAAAGAAGATTCGGATGCCGGGGCAACTCGGCTGCTGAACCATTACCGAGATGGGTAGACAGGACGGCTCCCGCCTTGGCCGCCGCATGAATTCTCCATGGTTCGGCATCGGTGTGGCCGATGGCCGCGACACATCCTCGACCGGCTATATGAGCGATGTAGGCCAATGCCCCATCATCCTGAGGAGAAAGCGTCACCATTCCTACCAGATCTCCGCTGGCCGCCTGCCAGCGCTCGAACTCCGCAATATCCGCAGGCCGAACCTGGTCGCGAGGGTGCGCGCCCCTGGGACCATCGCTGGCCGCGATGTGTGGACCCTCCACATGCACATAGGGCGCGACGTGTCTCACTAGCGGGGAACGTTCGCGAGCCCTGGCGATGGCGCTCAACGCCGCAATGATCCGGTCCTCTGAGGCCGTAATCACAGTTGGCAGGAACGTAGTCACTCCCACGGCGAACAGGCGGTGCATCAGATCGGTGACCAGGTCTGGCGTAATCGACTCAGCATTCAGATCATATCCAGCATAACCGTTGACTTGCAGGTCAATGAATCCCGGGGAGATCCACAGATCCTCGCCGGGCGCGGCGGGGGTGATCGATCGGATCACTCCGCTCTCGATGAGAATCTCAACGAACGCTCCGCTGATCGGATCGCGTCCCTGGATCGTCTTCGCAGCCATCGTAACTTCGTGCAGTCTACCACCCCCTCCCAGAGCGGACGGACAGAGATCCAGACAGTTCCGGCAGCCCAGGAGCCTCCACCGCAGGCAGCAACCTCCGCTTCCTCGTCTGGGTGAAAGGCGGCGCGAGCTAGCCGTGATAGCGTTAAGACGCGCTATCAGGAGTCTTCCACGATCATCTACTGAGGAGGCTCAACCTTTGACAGATCTCAACTCCAACCGGCGTGATTTTCTTCGCCACGCAGGACTGACCGTGGCCGGCGCCGTCTCGATTCCAGCCTGGATGGGGAACTCTGGAGCCGATAGCGCCAACTTGGGTTGGCGGTATCCCTCCCCTGCCCCGAGCGCGCCCCCCATCCGAGGGCTGATGGTGGATGCCGGACGGCTTCCGGAAAAACTCGATTACTACCGTAGGGTGATTGACTTCTGTGCGGAGTGGGGTTGCAACACCCTTCAGTTCCGGCTCGCCGACGACCAGGGCAGCGCCCTCCGCTTTGCGTCGGTTCCCGGCCTGATCACGCACAAGAACGCCTTCACCCCGGAGCAACTCAACGA
This sequence comes from Acidobacteriota bacterium, assembly GCA_021819585.1. Taxonomy (GTDB): domain Bacteria; phylum Acidobacteriota; class Terriglobia; order Terriglobales; family Acidobacteriaceae; genus Granulicella. The sequence goes on along the minus strand of JAKAQS010000023.1, from coordinate 25,113 downwards.
GTTGGCCGGCTACGGACAGCGCCAAGGCGTGGATCTGCTGCCGGAGATTGAGTCGTTCGGACACACCGGTTACATCACGCGGTCGCCGCTGTACTCGCATCTGCTCGATGGCCAACCCAACGGCTCTTCGGATTTCACTGGCCTCTGTCCGGTGAGCCCGGAAACTTTGGAGTTGATGACCAGACTCTACGCGGAAGTTGCTTCGATCTTCCCTTCAATCTACCTTCATGGCGGCTGCGATGAAGTGAACTGGGGCGAGTCGGCTCTGTCCCGTCAGGCGCTGCGGAGTCGAAGCCGAGCGCGGATATGGGCAGACTACCTGAACGCCCTGAACCGTATCGCAGCTGAACGGCGGAAGCAACTCATCGTCTGGGGAGACTATGTTTTGCACAAGCTGCCCCAGGTTCTCTCCTTGCTCGACAAGCAGATCGTCATCATGGATTGGGATTATGCGACCAACGATGCAGTTCCTCTGCGGAGCTCGATGGAGAGAGTCCGGGCGCACGGCGCCAAGGCTATCGGGGCGCCGGCTCTCTCCTGTTACCGCTGGGGTCCCAGGGTGGGCAGCGAGCAACTGCGCAACATCGATGCTTTCGTCAACGCCTACTCGGATGCAAGCGACTCCACATCTCTCGGAGTGATTGTCACCAACTGGATTCCCAGCCGGTACGTACAGAACTCCATTTGGGACAGCTTTGCTTATGCCGCGGTTGCTTTGAAGCAAGGAACGGCAACCGCGCAGACCTCCGGGTTCCGCCGCTTCGTGGAGAAGCATTATCAAACAACCTGGAACGAGCTTTGGAGAGAGGTCTTCGAGAGCCTGTACAGCGCTGCGCCCTACTGGCCGGGAGCTTCCACCGCAACCTGGGAGGGACTCCCGCTGCCGGTTCCGTGGAGCAGCGACGCTCAACTCGCTGCCGTGCTGGCTTCCGGCGCTCCGGCACAAAATCCGTTCACTCGCATGGCCAGCCGGCTGGTTCTGCTCGAGCCTGCTGTACTGGCCAATCTGTCCGACTTCCAGGCATTCGCGCTTTCCATCCAATATCTTGAAAGGCTCTATTGGCGCCAGATCGTGGTGGTGGAACAGGCAGCCCAGAGGCCGCTGAACCGCGAGAAGGCGGCGCTGCTGATTCAGGCGATAGCAGTGCGCGATCAGTCTCTTGCCGGAGCCCTCACGGATGCCTGGAAGGTAGGCCGCTTCGCGGACTCCACTGCGGCGCTGCAGCCGCTGTTCGGCTTGAGAGCCAAGGACCAGATGCTCTTCCAGTGGAAGCAGGCCGCCCGCTACTCGGCATTCCTTGCCCGGAATCCCGATCGGTTCTCCACCTTGCTTCAAGGATAGCGCTCAGAGAAGCCTCCGAGGGGCAACCGCTTTCGCTTCAGAGATCAACGGCTGCGTCGGATTCAACTGTCTTGAAAGACACAGGCATCTCCTTTGCCGGTTTGATGCGTCTAAGCACAAGATGTGGCATGTTCTGGGCTCCCAAAGTCTGGTAACCTTAGCTTGTCTGGAATCGTAAGAAGGAGAGTGTAGGTGCAATTGAATATCAGAAAGCTGCTAGCTGGCCTCTCGAAGTGCGCCCTGCTGCTGCTTTCGATTCTGGTGATCGGCTGGGGCCTGGGCGCAAAGCTCGATCTCTACCACGTCGATCAGCACCAACTCCCTACAACAAGCTCGACAGCCAAGCTTTGTGTGGAGACTCGCTCCAGCCCAACACTCGTCTCGGTGCAACAACGAGCCAGGCTGCGGGTCACTCCTGACTCTGTCCTGTTGGCCGGCTTTCAGTTTCCTTCGCCAGAGGCTGGGCCCTCCGTGTCTGCGATGAAAAGGATCGAGAGCTGCCGTGGTCCTGCTCGACGAAATTGTATCTGCGGTACAAGTTGCATGCGTCGCCCTCCGCCTATCCTTTCGTAGACCGGGATGCTGGTTGTCCTTTTTTAGGGTGTTGAGGATGATGTGGGATGGAAGCTTGAAGCGCTTACCGACCCAACGAGAAAATATATTATCTTCAATGCATTACTCGTAGCTCCCTGGCGGGCTTTTGTGGTTCCTCTTCGCGCTGGCCATCCTCTTCCGGTCCAGAGCTTCATGGAACGCCTCTTGGGGATTGTTTCCGAAGTTGTCCCGTGACGGCTCGGGTCTCCGAGGTTGCGGGGTGAGGGTTCAGGAACGTGCGGGTCTCTGCTTCCAAAATACGCGGTGGGTATAATACCGCCAGTGCCCTGGGGCAAGGCATGGCGCTCGAACGATGCAACGCGCGAGCCGTGACGGTCTTCCGCAAGAGATTGCGTTCCAAGTTAACTTCTTGCGCTTCAGGAAGAGCATCTCATGGAGCCGATGCAGCCAAACTTCTGGGGCCGAAAGAGTGCGCCCAACAGAACTCTGGAACGATGAACTACGAACGAAACCCATCCGAAACACGCTGTCTCCTTCTCCCGTACTCCTCCCGAAACTCCCGGGCGTGCTCGCTCGGCCCCCCTGCCGGCTTGGCGCTGCATCTGCGTCTATGTTGCTCCACCCCTTTTCCTCTCCCGACCGTTGCCCGGATGAGCCCGCTCAGTTGTCGAGCGACTGTCCGGCGCCATGAGGAGTGCGCATGGTCAGCTCTGCCTGCCCACGCCTCCTCCTTCTCCCATTGCGGCCCGACTGATCTCCAGCCGGACAGAGGCGCCTCAAGGCGCTTTGTCCGGCGCTCCTCTTGGGAGGAGCCCCCGACCGTCGGCCCATCGCTCTGCTAACCAGGCATCCTATATTGCACTTTCAATGATCTACAGGAGCTCTACCAAATGCGCTATCCGCACTCAGTAATATCCGTTACGGCTTCCCTTTGCGCTGTCCTCGGGGTCACTTCCTGCCACACTGCTCCTGCTCCAAAGGAAATTCCCGCAGCCAAGGTGGCTGTGGCTCAGCGCGGCAATATGGCCATTTCGGTGACGCTGGTCGGGCAGTTCCAACCCTACCAGGTAGTCGACGTCCATCCCAAGGTCAGCGGATATATGAAGCAGATCAACGTGGACATCGGCGACATCGTGCATAAGGGAGAGGTCCTTGCAATTCTGGATATTCCTGAACTGAGAGCTCAACTCCGTGAGTCGGCCTTTGAATTGGAGCAGAGCAAGCAAGCGGTCCAGCGCGCCCAACAGGAGGTCGCTCGCACCGTGGCGCTTGACTACGCCCTGCATAAGGAGTCAGTTCGACTGGATAAGGCGGCTGCGACTCAGCCTGGCTTGATCGCGCAGCAGGAGCTGGACGATGCGCAGTCCAAAGACCTGGATGCCCAAGCTCAGATTGCAGCAGCAAAAGCGGCACTGGCCGCGGCCCAGCAACACGAAGCGGCTGCCCTTTCACTCAACCAGCACTATCAGGCGTTGGAAAACTATACTTATGTGATCTCTCCATTCGATGGGGTGGTGATCTGGCGCTACGCCGACACCGGCGCGCTGATCCAGGGCGGCACGGTTCACAATGACACCGCTCTGCCCATCGTCCGTGTCTCGCAGAGCGGCTTGTTGCGTCTGCGCTTTCCGGTACCTGAGAACGACGTGCAAACCATCCATATCGGCGACGTTGTGCCCATCCGCGTCGACGCGGTCAACGGCATCTTCAAAGGGAAGGTGGTCCGGTTTACGCGTTATGTGAACTTCGAGACGCGGACCATGGAAACAGAGATTGACATCGAGAATCCGAAGCTCACCCTAACTCCCGGCATGTATGCGGTCACGAATCTGCCGTTGGCGACTCAAGAGAATGCGATAACAATTCCGCTTGAAGCGCTCGTGATGAACGGAAACCAGCAGACGGTTTATACCCTCGACAGCACGAATCACGTGCATATCCGGAATGTGACGCTGGGGATGAAGGGACAGTTGCTCGCTGCGGTTACCAGCGGTTTGGCTGTGGGAGATCGTGTGATCGATGGAGGCCAGGAGAAGTATCAGGATGGCGAACTTGTGGACCCGCGGATTGTCTCCACACCAGCATCGGAAACCGCCCAGCAGACCGGCGGCATGATTGACATGAAGAAAGAAGAGGCAGTCACCGACGCTTCCCTGGCGCCTAACTAAAGCTCCGTGCTTCCGTGCAGGAACCCACCGATCTCTGGTGGGCTGGGCATAGATTCAGGTCGGCTAACTATTTTAGGAGTATTCGTTCCATGCCAAAGTTCGCACTGAAGTTTCCGTTCTTCATTATCATGCTCTGCCTCATGGTGACCTTGGTTGGCACGGTCACGGTCTCCAGGATGCCGGTGGATCTATTTCCCAAAATCGATATGCCGGTGGTGGTGGTGGCCACGTTCTACAACGGCATGCCCCCTCAGCAGATCGAAGCGGATATCACCAATACCTTTGAGCGGTTTTTCACTCTGGCCACCGATGTGGATCACAGCGAATCGCGATCGATGACCGGTGTAAGCATCATCAAGATCTACTTCAAACCGGGCACGGACCCCAACGCGGCTGCGAGCGACGTATCCAATCTCGCCATGGCTGACCTGCGACGTCTGCCGCCTGGAACCTTGCCTCCGGTCGTGTTGGCCTTGACGGCCTCGAGCCAACCCGTCTGCCTTATTACCCTCAACGGCAAAGGTTTGAATGAGACGCAACTGAAGGACTTGGCGCAATATGAGGTTCGCGACCAGATTGCCAACGTGGAAGGAGCCTCTGTTATCCAGCCCTTTGGCGGAACGTACCGTCAGATCCAGATCTACGTGGATCCGCTCAAGATGATGGCTCACAATATGAGCGTGAACGACGTGGTCAACTCCGTAAACGCATCCAACCTGATCCTGCCGGCAGGCGACGTTCGTATCGGTACAAAAGACTACAACATCTATGCCAACAGTCAGTTTCCCAACGCCGAGATGATGAATGAGATGCCGGTGAAGACAGAGGGGAACTCCTCAGTCCTCGTCCGTGATATCGGCCGTGCTGAAGACTCAGGCGCGTTGCAATACAACATTGTGCGAATTGACGGGCAGCGATCCGTTTACGTGCCCATCTTCTCGCAAGGCGGCGATGCGAACACAATCAATATCGTCAATGGCATGAAGGAGGATATCAAGCACCTGGTTGACGTTCCTTCCGCACTAAGAGTCGCTGTCGCATTCGACCAGTCCATCTTCGTCAAGCTCGCCATAAGAAATCTGATCAAGGAAGCCAGCATCGGCCTGGGCCTTACCGGGATCATGATCCTGATCTTTCTTGGCAGCCCTCGCGCCACCTTTGCGGTGATGTTGTCCATTCCGCTCTCTGCACTGGTGTGTCTTCTCGTTACAAATCTCCTCGGCGGAACAGTCAACACCATGCTCCTTGGTGGTTTGGCGCTGGCTTTCTCCCGGCTCATCGACGACTCAGTGGTGGTGCTGGAGAACATCTTCCGATACATGGAGATGGGTAGTCCGCCTGTAGAGGCTGCGGAAAAAGGAGGTATGGAGGTCTCTCTTGCCGTACTCGCGGCAACCTCCACCACCGCCATCGTGTTCTTCCCGGTATCGTTTCTTACCGGGATCAGTAAATATATCTTCACACCGCTGGCTCTCGGCGTTGTGATCTCCATCTTTGCGTCCTACTTCTTCGCCATGACGGTGGTACCGCTCTTCTGCGCCAAGTTTGTTCGCCTGTCAGACAGCGCAGAAGGACACGGTGAGCATGGCGAAAACGACGAGCATGCCGGCAAAGCGTCTCTTTTCCAGCGGACAATAAGACGTTTCAACCAATATTTCCAACGCTTTCTCAATGTCTACGAGGCCCTTGCCTATAAACTCTTGCAGAGGCCAACGGTCACGGCGGTAGTGATCCTGGGGGTCTTGGGCACTACCTTCTTTGTCGGCTTCCCGTTTCTGGGACGAGCCTACTTTCCCCGCACGGATCCGGGTCAGTTTGTGATTGATGTGCGCCTGCCGAGTGGAACCCGCATTGAGGTCAGCAATGAATATACTGCCAAGATAGAGAAAGTCATTCGCAGCGTGGTCAAGCCGAAAGACCTTGACATGATCGTCTCCAACATCGGCGTCTATCCGGATCTCTCGTCGCTCTTCACTACAAATTCATCTATGGATACAGCCTTTATCCAGACCAGCCTTAAGGAAGACAGCAGCAAAGGCAGTTATGAGTATATGGATCTTGTTCAAAAGGCGTTGTCCAAGCAGATGCCCGAAGTTACCGCTTATTATTATGCGGGAGGCTTGATTGACAGCGTCATCAACGAAGGGTTGATTGCTCCCATTGATGTTCAGGTGACATCCATGAACATGCGCGGAGCATTCAATCTTGCGCAACAACTTGCCTCAGAGATCAAGAAGATGCCGAATGTGAGCGACGCTTTTGTTCCACAGGATCTGGACTATCCCGGCATCGCCCTGGATGTAGACCGCCAGAGGGCCGCCCTGATCGGGCTCTCGGCCCAGGATGTGGTGGACGACGTTGTTACAGCCCTGACCTCGGACGGTATGATCGCTCCGAGTTACTGGATCGATCCGGTCAGCGGTAACAACTACTTTGTTACCGTTCAATACGCCAATCACTGGATCGACAACATGTCCATGGAGGATCTTGGGAACATACCCCTTCGCGGCACCCGGCCCCCAGGCTGGAGCCCCACAAACATCGGCCGCAGAGCCGTCGATATGCCAACCAACTTCCTGCGTAGCAATCATAGTGACGGCTACACGCCGCTCAGTTCCGTTGCGGACCTTGTTCTGATGAACACGCCAACTGAGGTGGATCACTATCAGATCCAGCGCGTGATGGACGTCTATGTCTCGACGAAGACGGAGGCCCTCAACGGGGTCATATCGAGAATCCAGACGCTGCTGAAAAACACTAAGCACGGTCGCAATACAGTCCTAATGGTGCGTGGAGCGCCGATCAATATGATCCGGGCGTTCAAGGAATTTGGCCTTGGCCTTGCCGTCGCCATTCTGATGGTTTACCTGGTGCTCATGTCGCAGTTCCAATCTTTCATCGATCCATTCATCATTCTGATGGCGGTTCCGCCCGGTCTGGTCGGAGTGCTTTTCTTCCTGATGCTTACCGGGTCGACACTCAACATCATGTCCCTGATGGGCGTCATCATGATGACCGGGATCGTGGTGTCCAACAGTATTCTCATCGTGGAGTTCGCCGGAATCTTGCACGAGCAAGGCAAGCCGCTCCTCGATGCCGTGGTAAGTTCCTGTAAGATCCGCCTACGGCCCATTATGATGACATCCCTGGCCACGCTCCTCGGCATGATTCCGCTGGCCTTGGGACTCGAAGCCGGAAGCCAGCAGTATGCTCCTCTGGCCCGCGCCATCATCGGTGGCCTGGGAGCCTCCGTAGCGGTAACCGTGTTTCTCGTACCCGCGGTATATCTGGTTGTCCATGGCCGCCGTGAGTCCAATGGCACAGTCACGGAGGAAATTGAACATGCATAATCGTCGCAATACCATGGGCTTCGGCATCGTCTCTGCCATCGCGATCGCCTATGCAGCTCTGCCGGCATGCAACATGCAGGCGCAGAGCCAAGCTCTGCCCGAAGCTCCGAAGGCTAGCCTGTTCTTGAGCGCTGCGCAAAACCCGCCGAACCCAGCAGCCCAGGCGGCTCCTGCTCAGGCTCAAGCAATGACAGCCCTCAGCAATAGTGCTGAGCCGAATGCTCCCAAGCTCACCATCGCCCAGGCAGAACAGATGGCGCTGAAACACAATCCGAACATCTCCGTTGCCCAACTGTTTGCGCTCGCCCAGCAACAGGTAACCCGCGAAGTCTTCTCAGCAGAGCTTCCAACCGTTACCGGTTCTCTCACCGCGGTGGACGCCAATCTGAACGGACGCATCACGGCCGGCGGACTTCCCAATGCTAGAATCCTCAATCGTGCCGCAGGTGGCGCTCTGGTCGACGATTTGATCACCGACTTCGGGCACACCGGGAATCTGGTGCGCAGTGCGAAGTTCAATGCCAAAGCCCAGGTTGAAAAGGAAAAGGCAACGGAACTTGACATTACCCTCGTCACCGACCAGGCCTTTTACGCCGCCTTGACGGCGCAAGCCGTACTCAAAGTCGCCAAAGAGACGGTCTACCAGCGCCAATCCACGGATGAACAGGTCCGGGCGTTGACCAAGTTTAAAATTCGCTCGGATGTCGATCTGAGCTTCGCCGACGTCCAGGTCTCTCGAGCCCAACTGTTCCTGCTGGATGCGCAAAATAATGAAGAAACAACAATGGCTGCTCTCGACGATGTTCTTGGTCTGGAAAAGAACACGCAGTACTCTCTGGTGGATGAAACAAATAACCATCCCGAGCCGGCGCCCGATGATCCGGAGGCTATGGTCAAGCTGGCGTTTACCCAACGTCCAGACCTTGCAGCCTTGAACTCAACCTATACTGCCGACCAGCATTACGCCCGAGCAGAACGTGATCTGTGGATGCCTAGCATCACGGCACTCGGAGGCGCTGGAGGCGAGCCCGTGCGCTCCGACTCGATCCAGCGCTCCTGGTACGCAGTGGCTGGAGTCAACGTGAATGTGCCCATCTTCAACGGATTTCTCTTCAACGCCGAAGAAAGTCAGGCAAAACTACAGGCCAGAGCGGCACAAGAGCAAGTGCGGAACCTGACGGATAATATTGCGCGCGACGTGCGCACTGCGGTCTTCAATGCGCAAACCGCATACCAGAAGATTGCTGTCACCGAGCAGATGCTTTACCAGGCCAATTATTCCCTTGCGCTTGCGTCAGCACGTTACAAGATGAATTTGAGCGGCATCGTGGAGATAACTCAAGCTCAACTGGAGCAAGCCCAGGCTGCGGTCGACAATGCGACCGCCCGTTACAACTATCAGACAGCCATGGCGATTTTGCATTACGAGCTCGGCGAGTGAAGAGTCGGCGGCCAGGAAAAGCACCCGGCAGAACAGACGGTTTTGTTGAGATCTAAGCCATCGGATCCTCGGGTTGCGGAACGATCCAGGAGGAAACCGTAGCCCGAGATATCCAGCAACGCCATCGATCTCAGGCCCTGATGAAGTTTCACGTCTCTTGGCGCAAGTCGGTTCTGTTCTTGTTCTTCGCGCCAAGCAGGGGTCTATACTTCAGCCATCAACCACAAGCAGCGGCAGCCTCTACTGGAGAACCGTTTGGTATGCAGAAAGAGATTCGATTCAAGCAAATCCTGTTCGCAACGGACTTTCTGGAGAGCTCTCGCTTGGCTCTGGATTACGCAGTGGCCATCGCGAACCACTTTCAAGCTGCAATCGTCATGCTCCATGTCGTGGAGCTCATGCCTGCTGCCGTCGAGGCTGAGCTGATCACCAAAACCTATAGCCAAACGCGCCAAACGGCGTATCGTCGTCTCGCCGCGCTCGCCGAAGGTGTGCGGCGCATGGGGTTGGCCGTTTCCATCCTTGTCGAAGAGGGAGTTCCTTCCGACGTCATTCTTCAAGTTGTGAAACAAACGCAAGCCGATCTTTTGGTGCTTGGGGTCCATGGAGTTCATCGCGGTTTGGGTCATCTTCTGATCGGATCGAATACCGAGAAACTCTTGCTCAGTGCCGAGTGCCCTACCCTGACTGTCGGCGCTCATGTACTATCCGGTGTCGATCTCTCGCTTCCCATGGACAAGATTCTTTACTTTTCGGACTTCACTCCAGAGGCCGCGGCCGCGGCGCCATACGCGGTCTTCTTGCGCCAGGAGTTCGGAGTGCCTGTGGAGGTATATCAGCTCCTAACCTCCGCAGCCGTCAAAGACCGGAACCTGAGCAAGAATCTGGCGGAGGAGTACTGCGCCCGTATGAAATCCATCTTTGGCGAAGATCAGGCAGAGTGGTGTATGCCGGACTTCCAGCTCAAAAATGGATTGGAGCTGGATCGCATGATCGCAAAAGCCCAGAACCAGCCGTGTGGCTTGATCGTCATGGGCGTTCAGACCGAATCCCACCTCGGGCGCCATCTTCATACCAGCCTTGCCTATCATCTGCTCTCCAAAGCGGCTAGCCCTGTTCTTTCCGTTCGCAACCTTGCCGCAAGCTCGCAGCCTCAAGATGCATAAGCGGCATGGCTTTCGAGTTCGGCAAGTAGACGTCACCTAGCTTGCAATCGTTGCTTCCACTCCATGATCGCAGCCTGCTCAGCGGCCGCAAACGTAAGATGCCCAACTTTACGTCCCGGCCTCGCTTCTTTGCCGTAATCGTGACGAAACAGGCATGGAAACACTGAGGTCTCGGCCTCGGGAGGCATGCTTCCAATACAGTTCAGCATCACAGTCGGCCGGCTCTCCGTTCTGCCCAGTTCCCTTCCCGATATTGCCAGCAGATGGTTTTCAAACTGCGAAGTGGCTGAACCCTCAATCGTCCAATGACCTGAATTGTGAACCCTGGGCGCCATCTCGTTGGCCAGCAGACAGCCATCCGTTACAAAAAACTCGATAGCCAGTACGCCTATATAGTTGAGCCTCTCCAGTAGAACCGTCATATGGCGCTCAGCTTTCCGCTGCAGACCCTCATGCAAAAACGGAGCGATGGAGACGCGTAGGATCCCTTCCCGGTGATGGTTCTCCACCAAAGGATAAAAGACGATCTCTCCGCTCCGGCCGCGCGCGGCAATCAGCGAAACTTCCGCATCGAAGCCGACAACGCCCTCTAGAATGCAGGGGACCTCCCCGACCAACGCCCAAGCCGAGGCCGCATCCTCGCTTTCCTGCAAGCGCACCTGTCCCTTGCCGTCATAACCGAGCCGCCTGGTCTTCAGAATCGCAGGCAGTCCAATCTCCTTGATGCCTTGTTGCAGATCATCCAGGCTGTCCACCGCAGCGAACGGAGCCGTGGCGATGCCGCACTCCCTGAAGAAGCGCTTCTCAAGCAACCGCTCCTGAGCGATTCCAATCGCACCCGCATTGGGATAGAGATTCAGCCCCTGCAGCACATCAGCATGGATGTTTTCGCTCTCCACCGTTACCAGATCCATCTCTTGCGCAAAGGCAGCCACAGCCTCAGCGTCGTCCAGATCGACGCTGCGAACCTCCGCAGCTTGCGCCGCACAGTCCCCCGGCTGGCCGGCGCAGACAACCTCAAGATCGAGCGCTGCGGAGGCCTGCGCCAACATCAACGCCAGTTGCCCGGCGCCCAGAATCCCAATCCTTTGCTGTAGATTCTTCTTGTCCATCTGAGTCATCGACGGGGGTCCGGCCCTTTCAGGACAGTCCTCGTCTGGGCACTACGGAACTTGTCCAGCCTCTGCGTCAACCCCTCGTTCTCCAACCCCAGAACCGATACCGCAAACAAGCCTGCATTCTTCGCTCCAGCTTCACCGATGGCGAACGTGGCCACCGGAACCCCGGCCGGCATCTGGGCGATGGAGAGCAGCGAATCCAAACCCTTCAGAGCGCGGCTTTTCACCGGAACGCCCAACACCGGCAAGGTTGTCTTCGCCGCCACCATGCCGGGCAGGTGCGCAGCCCCGCCTGCGCCGGCAATAATGATCTTCAACCCGCGCTCGCGAGCGCCCTCCGCATAGCGCATCATCTTGTCTGGAGTGCGGTGCGCAGAGACCACCTCAACCTCATAGCCCACACCAAACTCTTCGAGAATATTGGCCGCAGCCTCCATGGTGGGCCAATCGGAGCGGGATCCCATGATGATGCCAACCGCTGCCACTCGCTGAGATGTCTTTCCGGCCCTCCGCTTGGTCCTCTCTCGGCCGCTCCGCGCACGATCCGCCATTATGCCCTCGAATTCTGTTGGACGTCTCTCCAACTTTTCAATACCTCAACAAACGCCTCCTGTTCGAGCGCCTGTACCCTGTCCTTCAAGCGATCCACCGTATCACCGGGCAGAACGGCGCACCGCTTCTGCAGAACGATCGGTCCTCCGTCCACATCTTCGGTCACCTGATGAATCGTACAACCGGTCTCCAGAACGCCTGCGGCCAGTACCGCCTCATGCACCTTTCGATTCATCAACCCCGCAAAATCTGGAAGCAGCGATGGATGCACATTCAGCAGTCGGCCCCGCCAGGCATGAACAAACGAAGCAGAGACAATGCGCATGTAGCCAATCAACAGCACCACCTCCGCGCCTACGCCCTCCAGCACCTGACTCACCTGCCGGTCATAGGCATCACGTGTCAGGCCCGCCGGATCCAGAAAGAGAGCCGCCACCTGGTGTCGGGTGGCCCGCTCCAGAATTGGAGCGCTTTGCTTGTCGGAGACCACCATCACAACTTCCGCGTCCAGGCTTCCTTCGGCGATCGCATCCAGGACGCCCTGCAGCGCTGTTCCACGTGTCGATCCCAAGACCCCAACTTTTAAACTCATATCTGCCGCACAGCCCTCATATGCTCCACGCGCCGAAGTATCGCCCTCTCAGTGCCGATATCGGAACGGTGAAAGAACGGACCGGGAATCATCCGCACCGCGTTTTCACAACGAATCTCCGCCTCGTTCAGGCTTTCCCCAATGCCCACCACGGCAACCGTCCGGGAGCCCGTAGCGACCAGGGTGTGGCCCTTGACATCTACCGCGCTCAGGAACAAGGTGACACCTTTGGGCAGATCCGTGGGCAGCAGAACCGGGTCACCCTTGCGGGGCTGGTCCGGGTATCCCTCCGGCGCCAGATACTTGCAGACGCTGGCCAAAGGAGAGAACCGTGCCGGGACTTCCTTCAGAGATCCGTTCACAATCGCACGGCATGTCTGCAAAAAGTCAGACTCCAGAAGGGTCAGCAGGTTCAGCGACTCAGGGTCTCCAAAACGAGCGTTGTACTCGATCAGCTTCACGCCCTCGCGGGTCGCCATAAAGCCGCCATACAGAATCCCTTGATAGGGCGCCCCACATTCTTCGGCTAACGCTGCGGCAACGCGTTCATTGATCGTTTGGGCCTGCAGGAGATCCTCATCGGTCAGGAACGGCAGTTTCTGGTTCACGCCAGTATAGGCGCCCATGCCGCCAGTATTTGGCCCCATATCTCCTTCATAGGCGCGCTTGTGATCCTGAACGGCCGGCATATGCCGCAGCGTCTCTCCGTCGCAGAAGCTCATCAGAGAGAACTCTTCACCCTCAAGTTTTTCTTCCACTACAAAGGCATGCCCTTGACTTACAAGCTCGCGGCAGAATCCAACACTGTCCTCCATGGAGTGCAGATGATCTCCGCAGACCTTGACTCCTTTGCCTCCGGCAAGACCATCATCCTTGATGACATGCCGGTTGGCAAATTGGGTGAGAACCTTGTCCACGCCATCCATGGAGGTGAAGCGCTGGAAAAATGGATTCCCCGGAATCCCGTGGCTGGCCAATAGCTCCCGCGCAAACCCTTTGCTGGACTCGATACGCGCCAGACTTTGCCTCGGTCCCACTACAGGAATACCCGCTTCCCAAAGCGCGTCCGCAACGCCGGCGGCCAGCGGCGCCTCCGGCCCTATCACGGCCAACGTGGCGCCGTGCATGCGCCCAAACGAGACAACCGCCTCCGGCTGCGTGATGCTCCCTAGCCCGTACTCTGAACACAGAGCCACGATGCCTGGATTGCTGGCGCCGCTAAAGCAAAGCACCCTGGGCCGTTCCGCCGAATGCGCCAAGGCCCGTGCCATTGCATGTTCGCGAGCTCCTGAACCAACCACCAGAATTGTTTCGTTCATTGCTTCAGACTCGCCATGACAGTCTCTTCCAACGGCCGCCTGTCGGGCTCAAACGCCGTTCCTGTAATTTTTTCAAAGAGCTGAATGTATCGCGACGCCAGCTCGGCGATCAGATCATCCGGCGGTGCTGGAAGCACAACATCCTTGTAAGGATCGCACCGTTCACGGAACCAGAGGCGAAAGAACTCCTTGTCGATCATATGTGGTTCCTGCCCTTTGGCCAGCCTCTCGGCATAACTGTCCGCCAGCCAATAACGGCTGGAGTCCGGCGTATGAATCTCATCGATCAACAGCACCTCTCCGTCCGGAGCGACACCAAACTCATACTTGGTATCCGCCAGAATCAGTCCGCGTTGCGCGGCAAGCCTCTGACCAAAGGCAAACAGCTCCAGAGCCTTGTTCGACGCAATCTCCCACTGTCGCGCGGTCATCCAGCCCTCCGCTACGATCTCCTCACCGCTGATAGGCCGGTCGTGGGCCTTTTCCTTGGTCGTCGGCGTGACGATGTTCTGTGGCAGCGGCTGATTTTTGCACATTCCCCCGGGAAGAGAATGACCACAGTAGTAGCGTACCCCCTTCTGATACTGCGTCCAGATCGAAGTATCGGTGGATCCCGTCATATAACCGCGCACGACGAACTCGATCGGCAGAACATCGCACTTGCGGGCGATCAGAGCGTTGGCATGAGGACTGAAGAGGACATGATTGGCCATGATTTTGCGTGTCTGCTCAAACCAGTAAAGGGACGTCCGGTTCAGCACCTGCCCTTTGAAGGGAATCACGCCCAGCATCCGGTCAAAGCCGCTCTGCCGATCCGTAGTCACCAGCAGCAGACGGCCGTCGCCCAGATCATAGGTGTCCCGCACCTTTCCCGGATACTTCTCTGTCAGCGGCAGGCTGGTCGCCGCAACACAATTCGGAATGGCTTCCAGCAGTAACTTTCTCTCCATCTCAATCGCCCTCATCAAAACGAACCCCGGAAGCATTGTCCTCTACCCGCCCCAACTCCCAGACACGGAAGCCTGGAAACGGCTGAAGAACGCCTGCCAGATCGGCTTCAACTCCTGGAGGGCCAATCAGAACCAAACCCACTCCCATGTTGAAGGTGCGATACATCTCCGGATCGTCGACGTTGCCCAGGCGCTGCATCCACTCGAAGATCGGTTGCGGCTGCCATGTGGCGCGATCGATCACCACGCCAAGGCCCTCCGGCACAATGCGCGGCACATTCTCCACTAACCCGCCACCGGTAATGTGCGCCATTCCCTTCACCGGAATTCCCGCATCCAGAATTCGCCGCACCGGGGCCACGTAGTTGGCGTGTGGAGCCAACAAAACATCGGCAATCGACTTCCCGCCCAACTCCTCCGGCCGCTCCTCGATACCGTAACCACCAACTTCAAAGATGAGCTTGCGGGCCAGCGAGAAGCCGTTGGTGTGCAAGCCGCTGGAGTTGATGGCGTACAACACATCGCCGGCCACGATATCGGCTCCGGTCAGAAGCTTCCGGCGATCCACAACTCCGGTGACGAATCCAACCACGTCCAGATCTCCCTGGGCGTAAACTGCCGGCATCTCCGCCGTCTCCCCACCCACCAGAGA
The DNA here is from genome assembly GCA_021819585.1 of Acidobacteriota bacterium. GTDB lineage: Bacteria > Acidobacteriota > Terriglobia > Terriglobales > Acidobacteriaceae > Granulicella. The sequence continues at coordinate 9,908 of JAKAQS010000023.1, read as the reverse complement.
GATTCCCGCTTCTTCACAGGCTGCGCTCATGCCGCGCACCAAGGCCTCCACAATCTTCGGTTCAACCTTATGAAACCCCAGATAGTCGAGAAAGGTAAGCGGAGTCGCCCCCATCACTACAATATCTCCGGCGACGGCTGCCACCAAATCGTGTCCCAACGCCTCATAACGGCCAGCCACCACCGTTACCTTGCTCTTCGTCCCCACGCCATCGGTGCTCTGCACCATTACCGGGTCTTCCATGCCCTTCAATGCGTTGCCCAGGGAGAACAGGCTTCCGAACGAGCCCAATCCCGTCAGCACCGCCGGCGAGTGCGTCCTTGCTACGTGCGACTTGATCCGCCGCACGGCCTCGTTACCAGCTTCGATATCTACGCCCGCGGATCTGTAATCTATCTTCACGCTCAATCCAGCCACCTCATCCTCTTGCTCTTGCCCTTGCTGTTGGATCGCCTCCAGCACTCCAGCTACGCAACCCATTTGCGGGCGTTGTCAAACATTCTCTGCCACGGACTATCTCTCAGATCTCTCGTCCAGGTGTGTTGCACTCCCAAAAAGACACGCTCCGGGTGCGGCATGAGAATCAGGGCACGTCCGTCGGCGCTGGTCAACCCTGCAATCCCCTGCACGGATCCACTGGGATTCAGAGGATATTGCTCCGTTACCTTGCCATAGCTATCAATGTAGCGCAATCCAACCACGGCATCCGCCCCAACGGATCTTACGTGTCCCTCGCCATGGGCCACCACAATCGGAATCTGCGCGCCGCTCATTTCGGCAAAGAAGATCGAGGGCGAAGCCTCGATCTCCACCATGCAGAGACGCGCCTCAAAGCGTAAGGAAACGTTGCGCTCAAACTCCGGCCATCCTTGCGCCCCGGGAATCATCTCTCGAAGCTGCGCCATCATCTGGCACCCGTTGCAAACCCCCAGCGAAAAAGTCTCGGGGCGCTCGAAGAACTCCGTAAAGGCATCCTTCAATCGTTCATTGAAGAGAATGGTCTTCGCCCATCCACTTCCGGCTCCCAGAACGTCTCCGTAGGAAAACCCCCCGCAGGCGGCGAGTCCTTGAAACTGCTTCAGCAGAACGCGGCCAGTCAGCAGATCGCTCATGGTCACATCCTGGGCGGCAAACCCGGCACGGTCAAAGGCTGCGGCCATCTCCACCTGACCGTTCACTCCCTGCTCGCGGAGGATGGCCACACGGGGACGCGACGCATGAACAAATGGGCCGTTCACTCTCTCGGCAAGATCAAAGGGCACTCGCACCGCAAGACCTGGACGCTCCGAATCCTCCAAAAGCGAGAACTCCTGCCGTGCGCTCTCCGGGTTATCGCGTAACGATTGGACGTGGAAGCTGGTCTCTGACCACATCTGGTGGAGAACGGTGCGTTGGTTGCGATACACAAGCTCGTCGCCGCGCCGCACGGCGATCTCATTGCCTGGCACAGCGCGCCCCACTCGCTGCGCCGTCAACCCGGCGGCGCGCAGCCGCAGCAACACCGCCTCACTCTCCTGGCTCCTCACCTGAACAACAGCGCCCAGTTCTTCGCTAAATAGTGTCTCCAATGTGACGGTCGGCAGCACAATCTCGAGTCCCATCCTGCCGGCAAAGGCCATCTCCATCAGCGTGACGAATAGGCCTCCGTCGCTGCGATCGTGATAGGCCAGGATCTTTCCTTCAGCATGAAGTTGCCGCACCACGGCAAAGTACTCTTTGAGCAATGCCGCAGCCGGGGCATCCGCCGGTTCGTCCCCAATCTGGCCGTAAACCTGCGCCAGGCAGGATCCGCCCAGGCGATTCCTCCCTTCCCCCAGATCGATCAGCAGAAGTTCGTTATCTCCCGGCTGTAGTTGCGGCGTCAATGTTTGCCGTACATCGCTCACGGGTGCGAAACCGGAGACGATCAACGATAGCGGCGCGATCACCTTGCGCTCTTTATCAGCCTGCCGCCATTTCGTCTTCATGGACATGGAGTCCTTGCCCACCGGGATGGTCAATCCCAACGCGGGGCAGAACTCCATCCCCACGGCCTGGACCGCATCGAAAAGCTTTTGGTCTTCCTGCCCCTCGCCGGCGGCTGCCATCCAATTGGCAGAGAGCTTGATGTTGCTCAGTTTGCCGATCGCCGCGCCAGCCATGTTGGTAATCACCTCAGCCACAGCCATTCGCGCAGATGCAGCCGCATCGATGACCGCCAGCGGCGTCCGTTCACCAATCGCCATCGCCTCGCCCCAGAAGGAGTCTAACGCTCCCAGGGTCACAGCACAGTCCGCCACCGGCGTCTGCCAGGGGCCCACCATCTGGTCCTGAACCACGCACCCCGTAATGCTGCGATCTCCTATCGTGATCAGAAACGACTTCGAGGCGATCGCCGGCAAGCGAAGCAACCGCTCGATCGCGCCAGCGATGCTGACTTCGGTCAGATCGAGCGCCTGATGCTGGCTTCGGATTCTCGTAAAGCTGCGTTCCATCTTGGGCGGCTTTCCAAAGAGCACCTGAAGAGGCAGATCGATGGCTGGGTCGCTCTCCTCTCCAGGTGAGGAATCGCTCACCGACAGATGACTCTCCTTCTCGGCATGGCCTACCACCGCAAAGGGGCATCGTTCGCGCTCGCAGATCGCTGCGAAAGTCTTCAGATCCTCGGGCGCAACTGAGAGTACATAGCGCTCCTGCGCCTCATTGCACCACACCTCGAGCGGGCTCATACCAGCCTCTCCACACGGAACCGACGCCAGATCGAAGCTGCCTCCGCAGCCTCCGTCCTTGATCAGTTCCGGAAAGGCGTTGGACAGCCCGCCCGCGCCAACGTCATGGATAAAGGCGATCGGGTTCCGCTCACCGAGCTGCCAGCAGCGATCGATGACCTCCTGGGCTCGGCGCTCCATCTCCGCGTTGCCTCGCTGCACAGAGGCGAAGTCAAGCTCCGTATCTCCACTGCCCGCGCTGCTGGAGGCTGCGCCGCCCCCAAGCCCAATCAACATCGCCGGGCCGCCCAGGGCGATCAGTGCATCGCCCGGCCTGATCTGCCCCTTCTCCACATGGCCGGCACGAATGTTCCCCAACCCTCCCGCCAGCATGATCGGTTTGTGATACCCAAAGATTACAGGCTTTTGGGAGCCATCCGTCGAGTTCACAACGGCCTGTTCATAGGTGCGGAAGTAACCACACAGCGCCGGCCGGCCAAACTCGTTGTTGTAGGCCGAGGCCCCGAGCGGTCCGTCGATCATGATCTCAAGCGCAGAGGCGATCGACCCCGGCCTCCCAAAGTTCTTCTCCCACGGCTGCGGCGCTTGTGGAAGGTGAAGGTTCGAAACGCTGAACCCGCACAGCCCGGCCTTGGGCTTCGCTCCCCGGCCTGTCGCTCCTTCGTCCCGAATCTCTCCGCCAGAACCGGTCGCGGCGCCCGGCCAGGGGGAGATGGCCGTGGGATGATTGTGCGTCTCCACCTTGGCCAGCATATGGATCTCTTCCCCGTGGTACCGGTAGACTCCATCCTCCGGCGCCGGGAAGAACCTTCCCCCGCGTCCACCCCGAATCACCGCGGCATTATCCCGGTAGGCGGAGAGAACATCCTCGCCGCCGGCCTCATAGGTATTGCGAATCATCTGGAACAGAGACCTGGCCTGCCTGACGCCGTCGATTGTCCAGTTGGCATTGAAGATCTTATGCCGGCAGTGTTCACTGTTGGCCTGAGCAAACATGTACAACTCGACATCGGTGGGATTGCGGCCCATGCGTTCAAACTCATTCACCAGATACTGAATCTCGTCAGAGGCCAAACCCAGCCCCAGAGCGCGATCGGCAGCGACGATCGCCGCTTTCCCGAGGCCTAGAACATCGATCCGCTCCATCTCCTTCTCTTCGCGAGGTGAGAACAGAGCCTGTAACTCCTCCACCTCTCGATAAAAGACGCTCTCGGTCATCCGATCGTGGAGTGAATCGGCAATCGTGGAGATCTTCTCGACAGTTTCTCCGCTGGCGGTCACAATTCGCACCACACGCGCGCGCTCTACTCTGGAGATGACTTCAAAGCCCGTATTGCGCAGGATGTCGGTGGCCTTGCTCGACCACGGCGACTGCGTTCCCACACGGGGCCCAATCCATACCGTGCTCCCACCCTTCATCTCTGGAACCGTCTCCCTGCCTACGCCCAGCACCTGCAGCAAGCGTGCGGAGTCGATCTTCGCCTCCGCCTCGGAGGGCAGCAGAAGAAGGTACAGATACCAGGCTTCCACGCTCATCACGCCGGAAGCTTCCGTGGGATGGTTGCTTTGGATGCGCTGAACCAGCCTCGCCGCCTCGAATGAGGTCAGCGCGGGCGGTCCGGGCAGCACCCGCATCCTCATCTCCTTTGCACTAGAGATGGGCATAGAGATTTCTGGTGATGTGGCTGGCGACATCGGAGGTATGTTTGGCGGCGTCGTTGCGTTTCTGTTCCAGGGTATTGAGGTACTCTTCAGTAATATCTCCGGTGACGTAGACGCCATCGAAGACGGACGTATCAAAGTGAGTGAGGCTCGGGCAGGTCTCTTGAATGGCCTGTTTGAGATCCTCCAGATCCTGGAAGATCAACTCGTCAGCCCCGATGTCCTTTGCCAGTTGAGCCACGTCACGTCCACTGGCGATCAGCTCGGAGCGAGCCGGCATGTCGATACCGTACACGTTGGGGAAACGGACCGGCGGAGCCGCCGAGCAGACGTACACTTTCTCCGCGCCCTGCTCCCGCACCATCGCGATGATCTCGCGAATGGTGGTCCCGCGCACAATCGAGTCATCCACCAGCAGCACCTTCTTGCCTTGAAATGCTTGCGGAATCGGGTTCAGTTTGCGGCGAATCGACTGCCTGCGCTGTGCTTGTCCCGGCATGATGAAGGTTCGTCCCACATAACGATTCCTGACCAGGGCATCCCGGTAAGGCAGGTTCAATCGCGTGGCAATCTCCTGGGCTGCAATTCGGCTCGTGGAAGGAATGGGAATCACCACATCGATGGGAACGTGAGCCCACTCGCGTTGAATCTTCTCTGCCAGCTTGGCGCCCATGTTGATGCGGCACTGATATACCGACGCTCCATCCACCACCGAATCGGGACGAGCCAGATACACGAACTCAAACAGACATGGCGCCTTTTCATGCGCCTGCAAGCTCACATGACGATAAACCGTACCCTCCATGTCAATGAAGATCACCTCTCCCGGAGCAAGATCGTGATCCAGACGGAATCCGCTGACTTGCAGCGCCACGCTCTCGGAGGCCACCATGTACTCGAGCTCCCGCGTGTCGCCTGGATCTCCCCCCTCCCCGCGAACCCCAAAGACCAGCGGCCGGATGCCGTGCAAATCGCGGAAGGCGATCAAACCGACGCCGGCAACCATGGCGACCACCGCATAGCCTCCCTTGCAACGGCGATGCACCTCCTCGACAGCCGCAAAGATATCGAACTCATTGGGATGCACCGCGCCGCGCCGCGCCAGAGCGTGAGCAAAGACGTTCAGCATCACCTCGGAGTCTGAACTGGTGTTCAGATGGCGCATGTCAGTCCGAAAAAGACTATCCACGATCTCCGAAACATTCGTCAGATTTCCGTTATGGGCAAAGATAATGCCGTAGGGAGAGTTGACATAAAACGGCTGCGCCTCCGCGACAGAGGCGCAGCCGGCAGTGGGATACCGCACATGCCCCACCCCCATATCGCCCAACAATCGCGCCATCGTCTCAGCATCAAAGACGTCGGTCAGCAGGCCGTTTCCCTTTTCCAGATAAAATCTGTCCTCAAAACAAGTGGCAATCCCTGCAGCATCCTGGCCGCGATGCTGGAGCATGGAAAGACTCTCGTAGATCACTGCGCTTACTGGACTATGGCCAAAGACCCCAACAATGCCGCACATGATTCCTCACTCGTCTGCAACCCAATCGGCAGATCGTACCCGCTCAGACGTCTGGATCCGTCTCCTTCCCTGCGGCTAACCCATAGCCATACACACTCCTGCCATGACGCCAATCTCATCTCGGAAGCATTCGATCCAACGTCAGGACAAACGAAGCGAAGATTCAAGGGAGACGCTATAAGACAATAAAAACAATACACTTGTTGGCCTTAAATTGAGGATCGGCTTGGGCCGGCCGTCCCCCAATGTTTGGCTCTCCTCTTATCATCTCCCATCCGCGTGAGGAAAGTCATCCCATTCGCGCCCGAATGGTCCGGGCCAAGCCTAGAAATTGAAGACGAGTCCTCCCAGAATCGCGCGTGGAACCTGGCTAAGAATCAACGTCTGGCCGTCCGGCGAATCGGCTGGTTGATCGCCCTCATTCAGCAAGTTGGTCGTCTCCAGCACCAGATCCATCCCCTGAGGCAGCACGCCGCCAGACCACAATCGCTGCCGGATGTAAAAGGTCAGGTACGCCTCCTCCGGTAGCACGTTGAACTCATTCACCTGAGTCAATGTACTGGTGGGCTGCCACCGGTACTCAATCCGCAGCTCCGTTCCAGTGCGGTTGATCCTACCCCGCAGCGCCACGCTTGCCGCTTCCGCCATCTCCTTGCTAAGCTCCGCAGGCAGGTCTTCCAGAATCAAACCGTCTTTGGCCCTCAAAGCAGTTCCTCGGTCATATTCGATCCACGCCGAGAGAGCCGGAGTCAACGTCTGCATGATGCAGACGCTCAGGCCGCTTGCCGCATAACCGGGTCCCGCCAACTCAAAGATCCCCGTCGTGCGGTCGGCGATCGCCCGGGTCACCTGCAACGCCGCGTCGTTCATGACCCCGCTGCCGGCAATCGCTGCATAGGGTACTCTGTCCAGGTACACCGAGGCGCTCAAGGTGCGGCTTCCCAATCGGCGGCTTACAGAGAGCTCCTGATGCATGCCGCTGTCGTTGCGGGGACGTCCATGTCCGTTTGTCACTGCGCTCAAAGTCGGATTCAGGTCATCCATGTCATCGGAGCTTTGCAACTCCCGCCCCATGGCGTAGCGGTACTCCACCACCAGATCCTGCCCCAAAGGCACGGCAAGACGGAAGAACGGTTGAACCTCAAACTGCGTCTGTTCCAGGCGTTCTCCTTGGGCCAGGGCGCCCACATCGATCAGGAGGGTGTTGCCAATCGGTATCCGTTCCGCACTGGCCAGGCGCAGCAACTGGAAGCCTCCGCCAGGGCTTCCGTCGGTCAACTCCGGTTGGGACTCGAAGCTGCCAACCAGCCGCGTACTTCCGCCCAGCGGGCTTCTCATCTCATAGCCCGTTACCAGCGCTACTGACGGCTGAACGTAGGTTCCCGCTGCCTGCACCTCGCCGATGTCCGCACGCAGCACGGCCCCATCGCCATCCTCCATCGTCCGGTCCAGCAGCAGAACCTGATGCGGCCCTCCATCCCCAAAGACCCCGTCTCCGTTGGATAACAGAAACCTTCCCTGTGAAGATGCTTGGTGAGGCCGTTCCGCGCTCGAAGAGATGGGAACTCCATCGTCTGGATCCACCAATTGCAGCAGGGGGCGGCTGGCCATCGCGCGCAGCGTCCACTTCCAGTCATCCACAGGATCGTCGGCTCGGCGACGCTGCGCCGGGAGCCAGTTGGCGACGTCGAAGATGCCATCCAGCGTAAGGTTTGCTACGGTTTGCACATTAGGGCGCAGACGCACGTCATTGCGCACCAAGGGAAGGAAGAAAGCGGCCGTCACGTGCAGTTCGTACCGCCCAGGAGCCAGCTTTGTCAGGAGATATCGACCGTGTGGATCGCTGATGGCCGTCGCCACAGTTCCGCTGCCGGGGCTCATCAATTCAATCAGCGCCCCCATCTGTGGCGTTCCGTGAAGATCCTCGACAGTTCCGGAAAGAGCCGCCGTCTGCTGGGCATGCATCAGCCCCGAGCAACTGCCTAGAATCAGCCAGACCAGACTTGGGACAACTCGTCTCACCGCGCTTCAAATCCTCATGGGCGCGTCGATGGCTCTCTGACTCCCCCCGGAGACAGGTCCGGATGGGAGGAAAACAGCATGGAGTTGGCTATCGCGGTGGTGTCCTGCGTAGCTTGGCTCCGGATTGCATGGCGCCGGTTCTTCTGGCTCCTTGCAAGTCTCTGAACGCTTCGGCTTGGGTCACGCGCATCCAGAGATTCAAAAACTCGGATTCAAAAGCTTACTATTCAACGTTGAAGGGAGCGCTCTGCGCAATGTGCTGCTTCAGAATCCCGTCGTTCACCTTGATCGTAAGCTGATACTTGCCTGGTTCAAGACTCGCCAGTGGCATCGTCTTTTCCAGGGTAAGTTGGTCAGCGTTCGGATTGAGCTTGTCGGTTGACTCCTGGGTGTCCAGAATCTGCTTGTTCGTGGCCAGATCCAGAATCTGGTACTCAATGGTGGCATCGTTGCGCTTGTTCTGCCCGATTCCCAGGTTGTACACCTGCATCCAGAAGTTGAGGTTCTGGTTGCGGTGAAAGACCACAGGCGCCGTAACGGTGGGCGGGACTCTTGGAATCACCTTGGTGTTGCCAATGACAAAGCTTCCCGTCCCGATGTCCTTGGAGGGCACCCGCTCCATGGAAGATGCCAGGATCAGAGAAGAGGACGCCAGAAGGTCATCATCATACTCGGGGACGTCGATGCTGCGCCTCCAGACGCCCATGTGATCTGGATTGTTTACATCCTTGATGGCGATCTCCAGCTTGTAACGCCCCGGCGGCAGCGGAATGGCATTCCAGTACACGGAGACGTTGTTCTTGGTCCGCTCCAGCAGATCACTGGGCGTCTCCACCTTCACCGTATCCTCGAAGGTATACAGGATGCGGTGCGTGATCGTGCTGACCCTTCCAAGAATGTTGACCAATCCCACCGAATCGCCTTCTTTGGTGTTATAGGTAATATCGCCATTGCGAATCTGCAGCGTGACCGGGACCATGACAGTGCTGTTGGTGACCTTGACGTAATCCGTTCTCACGTCAAACAGAAAGGGTGGCCCGTTCAAAACCTTCGAGGATGTCAGGAACTGATCCAGATCCGTGAACTGAATCGGCGGGGGAGCGAACAGCTTCGAAAAGGTATCCAGGCGGTCAAATTCTTTGCTCTGCTGCGAGGAAGACATCGGCCCCGTGCCCAATTGCTCCAGTCCGCCTCCAGAGAATCGGTCTTTCTTTTGGGCCATACCCATCTGTTCGTACTGGGTTAATCCGGCGCCGGGAACGTGGAGCAAGGCATCCTTCTCCGCCCGATTGATGGTTGCGTGATACTCCCCGCACATGCAGGTGTCGACAAACTCGATATCGATGTTGTCGCCGACACCGGCCAGATAGCGATAGTGCCAGACCTCAAAAGGATACGTTGACGTCTCGCCGCCCCCTTCGTCGACAGGCCGCTCATAGGTTCCGCCCGAGGGGTGCGAATCGATGCTATCCGGCTTTCCCCAGGCGATGTAGATATGGCCGCGGTCGGTCATCCAACCTGGTTCGCCTGCGGCAAAGTGCTCATTGGCGTACTGGATGCGCGCATAATATTCGTCGCGGAACTCATTGTCATTCGAGTCCGGATTGGGATTGCGGCGCTGCCAGAATGCCTCGATGAAGGCGTCCCGCTCCTCATCGTTGCTCAAGTTTTTGAAGGCATTCTCTTCCTCAGGAGTGATAATCCACCGCACATCCTCGTTCAGCCACTTCTTGTAGTACCCCTTCAACTCTTCCCGAGTAGCCTTGCGGCGCTGCCGCTCCTCGCTGTACGTAAGTTGGCGGGTCAATGGGTTGGGCTTTTCCACAACCGGGGGAGTATTGGCCGCACCTCCGCCAGCCGGCGCCGTCTGAGCCGTAGTCTGATCGGGAGTGGTTGACTGCCCCGGAAGCCTCGCGCCCATACAAACGAGCGCCGTGATAGCCATTCCAGAGAGAAGATAACGTGACATGGAGTTCTTCATGAGTGGGAGATCGGAA
>JAKAQS010000228.1 GCA_021819585.1 Acidobacteriota bacterium | reverse complement strand
AGAATATCGACGCTGCGCGACAAATGGGAACTTCCGCCATCCAGTACTCAGGGCAGACGGCGTTCGCACACGAGATGAAGCATATGGGACTCGGTTGGTTGCTGTTATAGTCGGCCAGAAGGTGCCTCATGTAAGCGTGTGCGATCGTCCCCCCAATCCAGCCGGGGTGATCGAGACGCCTGCAACGACCGGCGAGGCGCCCCCAAAGTTGCTGGCAGAGGAAAGATCGGCAGGCAACGCCTCGCACATTCCAGCACCAACCCGCAGAGGCGTACCTCGTGAGAGATGCGGGCCGACTGCCGCCTTCGGCTGAGAGCGGGACATGCTCTCGCGTCGTCGCATACATGGTTGTGAACACAGTCGAAATGGAGCTATGCGGGCAAGGTCTTCATCCTGAGCTCGCATCGCCGTAGAGCGCCTTCTCAACGGCGAAGGCTCCTGCTTAGCTGGACTAAACGACGGATCTTGCTTTTGGCAGCTTCCACCCGGAGTACGCCGAACAACTCTTCAACCATCTCGGGCCTAATCGTGCTGCAGACCCCTCGTCGGGTGAGGGCGTCGAATCGTTTGCGGTCGACCTCTGAGAAGGCGATCTTTGGGTTTCGAGCGTTGGCACGCTCTCGTTGTATGTACCAGCCTAGAACGTCGGCGGGTTGAAGACGGACCTCCTCCTTACCGCCCGATCGGAGCTCCCCAACCATCCGGGCTAAGTGAGGCGACTGCGTACCCATGAAAGCTGTGGGGAGGCCGGCGTGGAACTGCTCCATCGTAGGGAAGACCACCTCTTTCTTTTCAATCATGAAGTCCACTCTTTCAACCTCCGGATTGGAGGAGCAGTGGCGGAGGACGTGGTGGGTGTACCAGTTGAAGCTAAGATAGTCGACCTCAAATTTGGTCCGTCCGCGCCGCGGATCGTTCGGCTCGAGGCCAAGGCGATACGCATTTTTGTCAAAATCAGCTTTGTCGATGCTCGACCACACAGCAAACAAGCCCTCCGTTCTCGAGAGGACATCTACCGCAGCATCAATACGCGCCTCGACATCATCCCTCGTCATGCCCTGCCTCTGCCTCCAGCGTTCGCTTCGCAGATCATTCATGTGGAAGGTGCTGAGGCGCGGCTTCCCGGTAAGAACGTCCCGCTTCCAGGCCGGGACAAACACCTCATTCCAGCAATCAATGGACGCAACGTAGCCAGCGTGATGGAAGATGCCCTCGCCCACGGTTTCGTCAGACGCCGCCAAATAGACAGCCATTCGCTCCTCCGAAGGGCGGGTCCGTAGGCCAAGGAGCACTTCCTGGTCTGCAGCGAAGTTGCTCGAAACTCGCCCCCTCATTGCCTATTATCTAAGTGCGGGATTGGCATCGCGAGCGAGACGCTGCATTTTCGTGGTGGGCCCGGAGGGATTTGAACCCCCAACCAAGGGATTATGAGTCCCCTGCTCTAACCGTTGAGCTACAGGCCCTGCCTGACCGCACAGCCGCTCCCTGCCAAGGTCCCACGCAGCCTTTGAAGCCGCCTGGGCTGCCCGCAGACACAGGAGCCTGCTGCGTGACGCCTCACCCATTGTATGGTGTGCGGCACGGCTAACCAAACGCTCAACGTCCTGCGGCCTCAGCGCGGTCGCGACACACCCTCCAGATCAGCGCGTCTTAGTCGTCATCGTCGTTGTTCGGATTGTCCGCGGCGTCATACGGCTTGGCCCCGCGTGGGTCGGGAGCCACCAGCGCCGGCTGGATGTAGGTCTTGCCATCGACACTCAGGCGCACGCTGTATTGGCCTGGCGCCAGCGCCACCGGACTTCGGCGCCCCTCCGGCTGCTTTGCGGCTACTGGCTGCACGCCGCTGCACGCATCCTTCGGTTTCGCCTCGGCTGCATGCTCGCCAAACTCCCCTCGCCTGCGCTGCAGATGCAGTGCAAAGCGATGCATGCCGGCGGCTGCGGAAGGCGGCGTCGGCGGCTCTCTCCAGATCGCCTGCACATCAATCTTCTCCGTGTCGACCGGCTTCACGGGTGTATCGCTGGCGGCGCAGACCCGCACCGCACCCTGGCTATCCACCAGCTCCAGGCGCAGCGGCGTGGCAGCAGCGCTCTTCAGCCAGTAGTAGGCCACCACACCCTGGGGAGGATTCTTTTCCTGCGGCTCCTCAGGTGGCAGTGGCGTTCCGTCCTCCGCGCCGGGCACCAGCGAGAGCGTGGTTCCCGGCTGGAAGAGATACACCGGCGAAGATGCTATCTCCGCTCCCTTGGCCGCCAACTGCCGCAGCGGCGTCATCTGGTCCAGCACCCAGAACCCGCGCCCATGCGTGGCTACGGCCAGATCGTCGCCATGCACCACCAGGTCCCGCACCGAGGTCGCCGGCATATTCAACTGCAGCGGCTGCCATTGGTCGCCATCGTCAAAGGAGACGTACACCCGCAACTCCGTCGCCGCATACAGCAGACCCTTCTGCTTGGGATCCTCCTTCACCGAGTTCACAAACGCTCCCTCGGGAATCCCGCGCGAGATCTCCGTCCAGCTCTTGCCGCCGTCGTGGGTGCGATAGATATAGGCGTGAAAGTCACCCAGCCGGTGCCGGTCCACAGACGCGTAGGCGGTCTCCTGGTCAAAGTGCCCGGCCTCGATCTGCGAGACCTTGCTCCATGCACTCAGAGCCTTCGGGGTCAGGTTGCTCCAGTTTGCCCCGTCGTCGCTGGTCCTCCAGATCAGTCCATCGTCGGTACCCACCCACACCATCTTCGCGTCCAGCGGCGAAGGGCTGATCGTATAGACCACGCCAAACCGGTTCGTCATCGGCTCATCGATGTCCAGCGCGGTCACCGGGTCCAGATTCTTGGGCACGCCCGGGTTCACCCGTGAGAGGTCCGGGCTGATCTTCACCCAGGTTCGTCCCTCATCGCGGGTGCGGAAGACAAACTGGTTGGAGTAGTACAGCGCGTTGTCCGCCGGAGAAAAGACCTCGGGCAGCGTCCAGGTCTTGCGGTAGGGATCCGCTGCATCGGCCTTCGGGATCGAGCCCAGCGGCTGCTGCACGTTCAGCATCTGGTTGCACCGTCCCGCGCCCGCGCCGTAGAGCATCACCGGGTTCTTGGGGTCAGGGACCACGGTATCGCTCTCACCGGCCTGGCAGAGCGGCTCCCAGCTACGGTAATCCAGCACCCCAAAGCGCGACCAGGTCTCTACGCCCACCGCTCCGGAGTCTTGCTGCGCCGCATCCAGCCAGTAGGGAAAGCGGTTGTCAGCCGCCACATGGTACAACTCCGCAGTCGGTTGGTTGTACCACGAGCTCCAGGTCCGAGCTCCGTCTACGCTCACCACCGTGCCCTGATCGCTGGAGAGCACCATGCGGTTGCGGTCGTTGGGATTGATCCACAACTGGTGATAGTCGTCGCCGCCCGGCGCAGCCTTCACCGGGACAAAGGTCTTGCCCGCATCCATCGTCCGGTAGGTGGCCGTATTGATCACATAGGCTTCATCCGGATTGGTGGGGTCCACAGTCACAGCCTCAAAGTACCAGCCGCGCCCCCACAACCGCCTTTCGGCGTTCACCAGCCGCCAGGTTTTGCCCGCATCGTCGGAGAGATAGACGCCGCCAGTCGCCTTCGGCGCATTGGGCCCCTTGGGTACCGTATGCACCAGGTAAGAGGGAGCATGCGATGTCCCAATATCGTCTATCACCGCCCACAGCCGGTTGGGATTGCTGGGAGCAACGGCGATCCCGATCTTGCCCACGTAAGGATCCTCCGGGAGCCCGCCGTGGAGCTGGACCCAGTGGTCGCCGCCATCGGTGGACTTGTACAAACCGCTGCCCGGCATGTAGGAGGGCGCATAGACCGCCCAGGGTGGGCGGCGCGTCGCCCACAGCGAGGCATAGAGCACCTGCGGATTCTTCGGATCCATCGCCAGATCGATCGCTCCTACGCTCGCCGGGCTGTCGGCGTTGTACAGGATTTTCTTCCAGTGTTGGCCTCCATCGGTGGAGCGATAGACGCCGCGCTCCAGGTTGGCGTCATAGACGTGCCCCAGCACCGCCACGTACACCCGGTCGGGATTGGTTGGATCCACCACAATCCGTCCGATGTGCTTGCTGTCCGTCAATCCAATGTGTGTCCAGGTCTTGCCGGCATCCACGGACTTGTACATCCCGTCTCCGTAGGAGTGCTGATTGCGGATATCCGGCTCGCCGGTTCCCACATACACCACTTTGGGATTGGAGGGAGCCACGGCGATGGCTCCAATTGACCCAATCGGAATCCCTTGATCTGCAATCGCCGTCCAGGTCCGGCCGTCGTTCTCTGTCTTCCAGACTCCTCCACCGACAGAGCCCATGTAGAACGTGTCCGGCTCACTCTCCACACCGGCCACAGCAAACGAGCGCCCTCCGCGCATGGGCCCCACGTCGCGCCACTGCAGGCCGGAGAGCAGCGAGGCCGGATACTGCCCCGTCTGGGCGAACGCCGGCCGCCCTCCTGCCGCGCGGATGCAGAGAAGTCCCGTAAAGAGACTGACGAAGACGATGAGGAGAAAACGGGAGGAGCGCGAGCGGGCCATGGCAGGACCTCAAGGGTTTTAAGGTTCGTAACGAGCTTCGAGACTGTCAGTATATGTTTGGCGTTCTCAGGCTGCTTGGATTCTCGATCTGCCGGGGGGCTCTGGCTCAGGCTGATCCCGGCCCGTACTGTGGCGCAGCAGGCCCCCAGCCGCCGTGCTTTTCTTCTACACTACGTCAAACGCGGATATCGCAGCGCAAAGATCGTACAAGTTCCATCTCAGGAGCCGTCGTGATCCTCTCCAGCCGCACTTCATCTTTCGCCGTCCTCTTCGCACTCTTCAGCGTCGGGATTAGCGCAGGTCCAGGCGCCAGCCGCATCGCGGCTCAGACCTCAACAGCGCCTGTGGCGGGGCACGCCTCCAACCCTCCCTCACTCCCCACGGACGCTCTCTTCTCCGCCATGCGCTGGCGCGAGATCGGCCCCATGCGCGCGGGCCGCACCCGGGCCCTGGCCGGGGTGGCTGGCCAGCCCTACACCTTCTACATCGGAGCCGTCGGCGGCGGAGTCTTCAAGACCACGGATGCCGGAGCGACCTGGCACAGCATCTGGAACGCCGAGCCCACCGGATCCATCGGCGCCATCGCCGTAGCTCCGTCTGACCCCAGGATCATCTATGTGGGCAGCGGCGAGAGCCTGGCTCGCCCCGATCTCTCCACCGGCGACGGCGTCTACAAGTCCACCGACGCGGGCAAGACCTGGACTCACCTGGGACTGCGCGACACCCAGCAGATCGGCCAGGTGGCCGTCGATCCCACCAACCCGAAGATCGTCTTCGTGGCTGCCGAAGGCCATCCCTATGCACCCAACAACCAGCGCGGACTCTACAAATCCACGGACGGCGGCCTCACCTTCCGGCGCGTGCTCTACATCAATGACCAGACCGGAGCCTCGGACGTCGCCATCGACCCGCAGCATCCCAACATCGTCTTTGCCGGCATGTGGCAGCGCCAGGAGGGTCCGTGGGAGAACGGCTCCTGGCAGGGCCCTGACGGTGGTCTTTTCCGCTCGACCGACGGCGGCCAGACTTGGAAGAAGATCACGGGTGGCGGCCTTCCCGACAACATCGAGCAGGTGAACCTCACCATCTCACCCAGCGATGACCGGCGCATCTATGCGGAGATTGCCTACGGCCGCAAGGTTGGCCTCTACCGCTCTGACGATGGCGGCAGCACCTGGGTACACGCTCCCGTCAACGACACTCGCCCCGAGGAGCGCATCGGCGGCGGCGATCTTCCTGTGCCCCGCGTGGATCCCAAGGATCCGAACACCATCTACGTAGCCAGCATCGTCACCTGGAAGTCCACGGACGCCGGGCGCACCTGGACCGGCTTTCGCGGTTCGCCGGGGGGCGATGACTACCAGGGCATCTACATCAATCCGAACAACCCTGGCATCATCGCGCTTACCAGCGACCAGGGCGCCATCATCACCCTGAACGGCGGCAAGAGCTGGACCCAGTGGTACAACCAGCCCACCGCGCAGATGTACCACGTCACCACCGACGACGCCTTCCCCTATCGCGTCTGCGGC
>JAKAQS010000022.1 GCA_021819585.1 Acidobacteriota bacterium | reverse complement strand
GGAGTCGCACGCGGCCAGCTTCGCGCTCATCGCCTATGCCTCCGCCTACCTCAAGGTCTACTTCCTGGCTGCATTCACCTGCGGCCTGCTCAACAACCAGCCCATGGGCTTCTACTCGCCCGCCGTCCTCATCAAGGATGCCCAGCGCCACGGCCTGCGCGTTCATCCCATCGATGTCCAACGCTCCCTCTGGCGCTGCACACTGGAAAAAGAACCTGACGGCGCGCTCTCTCTGCGCCTTGGCCTGAACTATGCCAAAGGCCTGCGCCAGAGCTCGGCTCAGGCTCTTCTGGCCGCCAGAACCAGGGAGGGTCTCTTCCCTTCCGTGGACCTGCTCGTCCAGCGGGTGCCTGAGCTTAGCCGTAAGGAGATCACGCTGCTGGCACGCATCGGAGCGCTCAACTGGCTGGGCAGCCAAGAATGCTGCGCAGGCCGGCCGCCGGCTGTCCTGCATCGTCGCGACGCTCTCTGGCAGGCAGCCCAGGCCGCCCGCCCCGTGGGACCGCTGCTGCGCCAGGCCGGTCCTCTGTCAGCCGGCCTCTCCTGCGCCTCATCGGCCTCCGCGGAGAAGACCCGCCTGCGGCCCATGACCACCGCCGAGCGTCTGGCCGCCGACTTCGCCGGCGCCGGCCTCACCGCCGGCCCGCATCCCCTGGCCTATCGCCGCTCCGCCTTGCGCCTTCAAGGCATTCTCTCCGCCGATGCCCTGACGCTCTGTCCCAACAACCGTCACGTCCGCATCGCCGGCTGCGTCATCGCCCGCCAGCGGCCCGGCACGGCCAAAGGATTCGTCTTCCTCTCCCTGGAGGATGAGACCGGCATCGCTAACGTCATCATCACCCCTGGCCTCTTTGAAGAGCAACGCCTGCTGATCACGCGCAGCCGCTTTCTTCTCGTCGCCGGCCCGGTACAGAATCAGAGCGGCGTCATCCACGTCAAAGCGCAAGGTATATCGCCGCTGGGAGCTTACGAATAAAGTCTTCGCCTGCGCGGGAAGCTCTGTGCAGTGGCATCTTCCCATCGAGCGCCGGCAGAGCGTCCGCTCATCCGCGGCTACGGCGCCTCTGCTGCATCCTTCCGCCGCAACCGGCCGGCCAGCCGCGCCAGCAACTCTGTGTTCAGCGCCCCACGGGGATGCTCCAGCCTCGTCCACAGCACGGCAAAGTTTCCTAACGTGGAACTCTCGGCAGAACAGCGCTCCACCGGAACTCCGCACGCTGAAGCCGTCAGCTCATTCAGAAACTCGTTGCGGCTGCCTCCGCCCACCACACAGATGCGGCTCAGCTTCTTGCCGGTCAGGCTGCGCAGATCTCTCAGCAGAGAGGCATAACGCCGCGCCAGGCTATGAAAGATCAGATTGGCATAGGCCGGAGCCGCCTCTCTGCCAGCCCGCAGCGGCGCAACTCCACGGGCCTTCAACTGCAAGTTGATCCGTTCCGGCATGTCTCCGGGCAAGAGCAGATCCGGGTCGTCCAGGTCCAGCACACACTCCGGCGCCGGAAGCCTTCGCACCTCGCGCATCAGCTCTTCCAGCGGATACGGCGCCGACTGCTCCCACACGTCCATGCACTGCCTTAGCAGCCACATGCCCACCATGCCGCGATGGAAGAGCGTATCTCCCGTCGCCGCCCGCAGATTGGTAAACCCTTTGCCGCAGGCCTCCTGCGTCTTCAGCGGCTCCGCCAGCCGCGTACCCACCAACGACCAGGTTCCAGAGCTGATATACGCCCAGTCGGCATCCTCGGCATCGATGCCCGCAATCGCCGCTGCCGTGTCGTGGCAGGCGGTCGCCACAAGCTGCGTCTGCCGGAACGCCGCCAGGTCGCGCAGCGGATGCCGCAGCTCTCCCAGAACCGAGCCCGTCGCCACCAACTCTGGAGCCTCCGCCACATCCAGCCCCAGCGCGGCAAAGACCTCTCCCGCCCAGCGCATCCCGACAGGCACTGCATCTCGATCCGCCAACTCGCGCTTTTGCCGAGACTCCAGCAGCGCCGTATGCGACGCATTCGTGACCTCGGCGACACGCGGAGCCCCCAGCCAGCGCAGAACATACTCCGGCAGATTCACCCAAGGCATTCCTGCGGGAACGCCGCTCCTGCGGTCCGCATAGAGCTGATAGACGGTATTGAGCGGCTGGACTTGCACCCCGGTGATCGCATAAAGCCGCTCCGCGGAGATGCGCCGATGCGCCTCCTCCATCGCCGGTCCCGTGCGAGGATCCCGATAGCAGAATGGCTGCGCCCAGGGCCGTCCCTGGGCATCGAGCCGCACGTAGTCCACCGCCCAGCCTGTAACGCCAAGCGATGCGATGCCTTCCGGCGCAAGCTCAGCGCACTGGCGCAGCCCTCGTTCCAACTCGCCAAGGATGCGCTCCAGGTCCCAGTACAGTCCTTCGCCACGCTGCACCGGCCGATTCGCAAACCGATGCACCATGCGGATCGCCGGAGCCTCCGCCTGCCACTGCAGAAGCGAGACCCGGCAGCTCTCCGCGCCGAGATCGATACCCACCAGAGCGGGACGAGCGCTCACCGCAGAAACGCCTCCGGCAAGCCACCGTCAACGGGAATCAGATGGCCGCTGGTGCAGCGCGCCTTCGGACCCGCCAGGAACAGAATCGCCTGCGCGCAATCCTCCGGTTCAATCGGCTGGTGCGTCAACGTCCGGCGCGCATAGAACTCCGCCAACTGGGTGCGCAGCTCTTCGTCCGTACTCTCCCGTTTGAACTCCAGCTTGTACTTGCTCAGGGAAGCCATCACCCGGTCGCGAGGGAACATCGTCGAACCCTTCACCACCGTCGCCGGATGGATGCCATTCACCCGCACCTTCGGGCTCAGCGAGACCGCCAGTTCCCGCACCAGATGGCTCAGCGCCGCCTTGCTCACGTCATAGGCCTCACTGCCCCGCTTCGGCACCACAGCATTGGCTGAACTGGTCAGCACCATGCTCGATTCCAGATTCTGTTCGGCGAAGATCTTCGCCGCCTCCTCCGCCAGCAGGAAGTTCGCCGTAACGTTCAGCTCCAGCGTCGTGCCCCACATCGCATCGTTCACCACCCCATCTGGCGGCGCCGGGAAGATCGCTGCTGTATTCACCAGAATGTCCAGCCCGCCAAAGGCCGCGATCGCCTCCCGGATGGCCGTGCGGATCGACTCCCGGCTGCGTATGTCCACGCCAACAGCGATCGCCATCTCCCGCCCCGCAATCGCCTGCGCCTCCTTCGCCGCCGCCTCCGCTCCCGCCAGGTCGCGGTCGGCGACCGCCACGTGCGCTCCACGTTCGGCGGCCAGCAGCGCCGCGGCGCGCCCGATGCCGCTGGCCCCGCCAACAATCAGTGCAATCTGGCGGCTCAACTCCTTCTCCGGCGGCTGACGCCGGATCTTGGCCTCCTCCAGAGCCCAGTACTCGATGCGGAAGGCCTCCGCGGCGGGCAACGCGACATAGTTCGCATAGACCGGAAACTCTTCGGACGACGCCGCAGGTCCGGCTTGCGGAAGCTTCGAGATCGCCGGGCTTCCCTCCGCCGCCAGCGCCGTCGCTCCCTTCATCACCTGGATCGCATTGCGGTAAAACTCGCCCGTAATGCGCGCCTCGGTCTTGTTCTTGCCAAAGGAGAACATGCCGACCCCGGGCAGCAACACCACCGTCGGATTGGGATCCCGCATCGCCGGGGAGTCCGGCAAGGCATGCCTCCGGTAGTACTCCGCGTACTCCCGGCGATAGTTCTCCATCGCCTGGCCTAGCGCCGCCTTCACGGCAGCCGGATCAGCCTCAGCATTCAGCTCCACGAACAGGGGGCGAATCTTGGTCCGAATAAAGTGATCCGGGCAGCTCGTGCCCAGGTGAGACAGAGCCTTGGCGTCCCTGCTATTGATGAACTCCTGCACTTCGGGAAGATCCGTGAAGCTCCCGATCAACCTCTTCTTCTCGCTCACCAGGCCGCGCAGATGCGGCATCACCTGCAATGCGAGCTCTCTGCGGTCTGCCCTCGGCGGCAGCAAGGCTCCGCCAAAGACAGGCCCTCTTCTGCGCTCCTCGTGGGCCTGCACGAACTGGCCCAGGTGGTCGATGATGGTGATGGTGTTCAGGTAGGAGTCGCGCTGCGTCTCTCCCCAGGTGAAAAGACCATGGCCGCCCAGCACGATGCCGGTACAGTCTGGATTCTCTTCAACAGCTCGCAGCATCATCATCGCCAGCTCAAAGCCCGGCCGCTGCCAGGGTAGCCACACCAGCCTGTGGCCAAACTGAGCGTTGAACTCCTCCATCTTCTCCCGGCCATTGGCAGCCGCTGCCATGGCAATCCCCCAGTCCGGATGGAGATGATCCACATGCGCATAGGGAAGAAAGGCATGCAGCGGGGTGTCGATCGAGGCTGCTACCGTGTTGCCCGCAAAGGCGCAGAGCGGATACTTCGCCACCATCGCGTCTTCTTCGGCCACACCCGCGTACTGCTGTTTCAGAGCGCGCACGCGATCCAGATACAGCGTCGCAAACCCCTTGCGCTCAATGCTGCCAAGGTCGCCTCCGCTTCCCTTCACCCACATCACCTCGCAGAGCTCGCCGGTGAGTGGATCCTTCTGACGGATCTTGGAGCTGGTATTGCCTCCTCCAAAGTTGGTGATCCGCAGATCAGCGCCCAGCAGATTCGAGCGATATCGCAAAAGCTCCGGCTCATCCAGCCGGGCAGCGGTGTTCTCATCCCAGAGATCCTTCAAAAAGCGCAGCGCCATTTCAGTCACGGTCCGTCATTGGAGATTTCAGCTTCAAAGTCCATCATGGCATAATTTCAACCAATAGAGCAATTGTTTCCACGCAGGAGCGCCGAGTATCTGACCCCAGTTACCGGCCGTTTCTACCTCTCTCTGGCTCTACAGTGCTGCGTCCATTTTCAGCGTCTCGCGGGTCACCAGCTTATGTTCCACATGGTTATACGGGGCAACCGTCTGTCCACGCAAGATCGCCAGCCCAAGTTGGATCAAGCGGGGGCCGTAGCTGGCCGCCTCATGGGAGACCGATCCAAGCCACGGACTTCCCGGTTTGGCAATCTCTTCCAGGGCTTCGGGGATACAGTCCTGTCCAGCCAGCAGCACGTGCTTTTCCCGCTTCAGATCCCGAACCGCCTCCAGCGCTCCCAGCGCCCCGGTGTCGGTAGCCGCGGCGATCAGAATATGCTTGTTGCGCGGATGGCGGTTGAGAAAGTCGGCCACGGCCTTGCGGCTGTAATCGCGTATGCCGCGCGTGTCCATGCGAACAAAAGACTCCACTGGAATCTCCGGCAGCAGACCCCGAATCCCCTGAAAAGCCCCGGTGATCCTGCTCTGCACCAGCGAACCGGCCTCCTCGAGATCCAGGCCAAGCACCCAGTCCACCTTCCGCTCCCAATGCCGGATGGCATGACTGGCCAGAAGCTCGCCGGCCTCCACCCCCACCCGGTAGTTGTCGACCCCAAAGTAAGTGGCATGAGGATGCGGAATATCCAACGCAATCAGAGGAATGCCGGCAGCTTTGATCTTGTCCGCGATAATCGGCGCCACCTGCTGATCGATCTGAAACTCGATCACCAGATCCACCCGTCGCCGAATGAACTCTTCGGCAACCTTGATTGCCGTCGCTCCTTCGTACCGGTTGTCCAGAATCACCAGGTCCACTCCCGCCTGGTCGGCGGCAAACTGCAGGCCGGACGCAACCGCCTCGGAGAACGGCATCTCCGCGCTCTCCTTCGCAAAACCAAACCGTACTTTGCGCGGGCGGCTGACCAGACGGTAGAGCCCATCCTGCGAATGCGCCAGATAGCCGCGATGCACGAACGTCTTCAGAATGCGGTAGACGGTGGTCTTTGAGATCCGCGTGCGTTCGTAAACCGTCTCCAGCGCCATGGGCCGTTCTTCCTGTTGAAACAACTCCAGGATGTCGAGCGCCTTGGACAGGACTGGGATCAGATAGAGACGTGTGGTCGAGGACTTGGACAAAGCGTCACTCCTTGCGGCTAGCGTTGTGGATCAAAGAGATCACATTTTCTATTCCAACGATTTTACGCTCCGCACCGGTCCCGAGGCACAATCCCCCGCGGCCGCCCTCTTTCCTGTTCCCGTGCCGGCTCACGCGTAACTGCTCACCGACACCGCATTCCGTTCCCTCCGTTCCTCACGAATCCTCTCCAGATAGCCGCCGGCGCGCAACGCCGTGAGAGGATCTTCAGGCAATCCCCGGCTCTGCCGCCAGGCGCGGACCGCGGGACGAACGTCAAACCAGAACGCTGAGCGCAAACACTCCTCGGCCTCCACCAGGCGAGCCTCATCCTGTAGTTCGGCCAACCGCTCCTGATCGATCAGCGCCGCCTTGGCAAACAGCTCCTGCGCAATGCATATGGTCTGCACCATGGCCTCCAGCTTGCCCTTCAGGTTGTGGCTCTGGTCAATCATGAACGCGGTCTGCTTCAGGCCGGAAGCGCTGCCAAGCAACTCATTGAAGATGCGAAACACCTGATAAGGGTCAATCGAACCAATGGTCAGGTCGTCGTCCGCGTAGCGCCGGTCGTTGAAGTGGAAGCCGCCCAGCGCTCTCTCCCGCAACAGCCAGGCGACGATCTGCTCGATATTTTGCGTTTGATAGTGGTGCCCGGTGTCCACCAGCACAAACGCCTTGGGGCCGGCATGTCTGGCCAGCAGCAGCGCCATACCCCAATCGGCGACATCGGTATGGTAAAAAGCCGGCTCAAAAGGCTTGTACTCGATCAGCATGCGCTGTTTCGGCCCCAGCCTGGCATGGGTGGCCGCCATCGCCTCCATCAAATAGCCGATGCGCCGGGGTATGCTCTGCGTTCCAGGATAGTTCGATCCATCCGCAATCCACAGCGAGACGTCCTGCGAATCCAGCCTGCGAGCGATCTCGACGGAGTCCAACAAGTGATCCACCGCTATCTTCCGTATCTCCGCACTGGGATTGCAGATCGATCCGTGCTTGTACTCCTGGCGCTGAAACAGGTTGGGATTGATCGAACCTGCGCGAATTCCGTACTTCTTCTGCAGATCCTGAATCAAAGGCACATCGCTCACTCCATGGGGCAGATCCCACAGCACATGAAGCGCCAGTGTCGGGCTGGCGCCGGTCAGGGTATGGACCTGAGCGGCATCGGCAAACTTCTCCTCAATCGAAGTAGCAGCCTCCGCCTGCACATACTTTCCGAAACGTGTGCCCGTGTTGGCAAATCCCCAGGATGGAATCTCGATCGCCAATCCATCCAGGGCCTCGGTGATCTTCTCTTCGGCAGTCTTCACTCGATTACACCCCTGAAATACGACCTCTATTGAAACACATTGATGCTGAGTATGACTCTCTTCGGCTCCCTCAGTCAAAGCCGCTGCATAAAATTGCCGGTGATCGTCCAAACTTTGGCTGGGCTGCGCCGTACAGCGGGAGAGCCGATCTGGGGACGTCGATCCGTTCTTCCGGCCGTGAAAGGCCAACCATCGGCCCGATCCCATGGATCTCTCCAGACGCCGCCCTCCCGCGTCCGTCTTTCCCGCGTCCACCCTGCCGCTGATGGCCAGAGATATGGCTGAAACATCCCCTCTCCCCCCGCATCCGGTCTCGCATATTGCTCAAATTCTAAATCTTCCCGCAAGCGGCGTCCGTTCCATCGTCCGGTTGCTCGATGACGGCGCCACCGTCCCCTTCCTCGCCCGCTATCGCAAGGAGACCAAAGGAAACCTTGATGAAGTTCGGACCAGGAGACCCCCGAGCAGGCATCCTCCTTCCGCAGCCTGCTGGAACGCAAATCCACTGTACTGAATTCGATTACCGAGCAAGGCAAGCTGAGCGACGATCTTGAGGCCCGTATTGAGGCCATCCTGGACCGCAGCGAACCCGAAGACCTATACCTGCCCTACAAGCCCAAACGCCGCGCCACGGCGCCCGGCGCTCGGGCCTGTTCTCCATGGAAGACTCTACGCCCCACAGATACTATTCTGTAGACCGGATGACAGAGCCCAACGCTACCGCACAGAGCACGCAATCTCAGGTCCAGATTCTTCAGGAAGAGCTGATCTTGCTGAAGAACGCCACGCTCATCGATGGCTCCGGCGCCGCGCCACGCAGCGCCGATCTTCTGCTCTCCGGCGAACGCATTGCGGCCATTGGATCCTTCACCCCTCCGCCCCATGCCCGCACCCTGGATTGCACCGGTCTCATTGCGGCGCCTGGGTTTCTGGACGCCCATAGCCACTCGGATCTTCAAGTGCTGCGGGGCCGGATGGAGAAGACATTGCAGGGCGTCACCACGGAGATCGTAGGCAACTGCGGATTCTCTCCCTATCCCATGGCGCAGCACGCGCAGGAGGTGCGGCAGTTTGCCAATGGCATTCTGTGCGGCCGGCAGAACTGGGGATGGCCGAGCGCCTCGGCTTATCTTGACGCGCTCGCCAGTGCTCCACACGCCAACGTGTACTCCCTGATCGGCCATGGCAGCCTGCGCATTGAGGTCGCCGGGAACCAGCAACGGTCCCTCACCGAGCCGGAGATGGACCGCATGGAACACCTGCTCGATGAGGCTCTTTGCGCCGGTGCGATTGGCTTCTCCACCGGGCTGATGTATGCGCCCGGCTCTTGTGCTCCAGAGCGGGAACTGGAGCGCCTTTGCCGCGTGGTTGCCCGCCACGGCAAGGTCTACGCCTCCCACATGCGCAGTTACTCCTCCGGCCTGGAAGGCGCTGTGGAGGAACAGTTGGAGCTTGCCCGCCGCACCGGCTGCCGGCTGCAGATCTCCCACCTGCAAGCGGTAGGGCGCGACAATTGGACTAAACAAGCTGCCGTCCTGGAACGCATCGCGGCGGCCGCGCAGTCAGGCGTTGACGTCGCCTTTGATTGCTATCCCTACACGGCGGGCAATTCCACCCTGACCCAGATGGCGCCGCAGTGGGCGCTGGATGGTGGTCTTGACGCTCTTGTCGAACGCCTTCGCCACACCGTCACCCGCCGGCGAATCCTGGAGGAGACGCGCGCCTCCATGGCGCTGCCCTGGTCCGATGTTGTTCTCACCTCTGTCGCATCCGGCGAGAACCAGCCGCTGGTCGGCAAGAACCTGGACCAGATCGCTCACCTGCGCCGGCAGGATCCGGCCGAGACCCTGCTTGACCTGCTCCTGGAAGAACATGGCGAGGCCACCATGCTGACGTTCAATCAGAGCCAGGAGAACCTTCGCCAGACAGTCACCCATCCCCTCTCCATCATCATCAGCGATGGGCTCTATGTGCGCGGCAAGGCCCACCCCCGCCTGCATGGAACCTTCCCCTTTCTGCTCGGCGAGCTATGCCGAGGGCGGCGATGGCTCTCACTTGAGGACGCCATTCACAAGATCACCGGCCAGCCCGCCGAGCGGTTCGGAATCCGCGGCCGCGGGCTGCTCAAGCCCGGCTATTACGCCGACGTGACGCTGTTTGATCCCGCAACGATCGATAGCAAAGCCGACTACGACTCCCCCGAAAGACCTCCGGCCGGAGTTCATCATGTCTTCAGGAATGGAAAGAGGCTCGATCTTCCTTCCACTCTTTCTCCTGGCTCGGGGCAAGTTGGAGGCCAACCCAATGCGTGATGGAACGAAGCAGCCAAAGACGGCTCCCTACCCAGCGCAAGCTCCCGCCCCGATTCCGCCTTTTCAGAAGGGCCTGGGTTTCATGACGACGGAGCTGTCCTCGGCCCGGATCGCATCCTTGGGCTGGAATCTTCTTCACGAAGATCTCAGCCTGCCCACCGCCGTTCTCTACGCCGACAAACTTAACCACAACATCGCCTGGATGCAGCAGTTCGCAGACCACTACGGAGCAGTTCTGGCTCCCCATGGCAAGACAACGATGGCTCCCAAGCTATTCTCCATGCAGCTAGCGGCAGGCGCCTGGGGAATCACCTTGGCCACCGCGCCACAGGTGGCGGCTGCGTACCGGCACGGCGTGCGCCGCATCCTGATGGCCAATCAGTTGGTCGGCAGGCAGAATATGGCCACGGTGGCTGCTCTGCTCGACGACCCCGGCTTCGAGTTCTTTTGCCTGGTGGACTCAGCCGCCAACGTCGAGCAGCTTGGCCGTTTCTTCCGCTCCTGCGCGAAGAAGGTACAGGTGCTGCTGGAGGTAGGCATGGAAAGCGGTCGCGCCGGCGTGCGCAGCGCGCAGCAGGTGGAAGAGCTGCTTCACGCCCTGTCCGGCTGGCGGGAACAGATCCTCTTGTGCGGAGTCGAGATCTATGAGGGCGTAAGCGAAGACGAGCCGGCCATTCGCGGTCTTCTGCACCGCGCCCGGGAGATCGCCCGCGACATTGCCGGCAGAGGCCTCTTTCAACGGACTCCGTTCTTGCTCTCCGGGGCCGGCTCCGCCTGGTACGATCTGGTCGCGGAGGCCTTCTCCGCGGCGGACCTTGAGCACCCTGCGCAGATCGTATTGCGTCCCGGATGTTATCTCACCCACGATGCGGGCTCGTACGCCGCGGCCCAGGCCCGTATTCTGGCAAGCAACTCCGTGGCTCGTCAGATGGGAAGTTCCCTGCGGCAAGCGCTGCAACTCTGGGCCTACGTGCAGTCCATCCCGGAGCCGGAACGGGCCATCGTCGGCCTGGGCAAGCGCGATGCCTCCTTCGACTCCGGCCTTCCCAAGCCGGCGCTGCGCCTCTCGACATCCACCGTACAACTCCAGGATGCGCCCACTCACTGGAAGTTGACGCGCATGATGGACCAGCACGCCTATCTGCAGATCAAGGCCGGAGATAAGATCGCGGTGGGAGATATGATCGGCTTCGACATCTGCCATCCTTGTCTTACATTCGATAAATGGCGCTACCTTCCACTGCTCGACCGGGATTATCAGGTCATCGACGTCATCCAGACCTTGTTCTGAAGGACTCCGCCGGCATCTCTGCGCAACTGCTGACCTGAAATCGGCAACCGTGGGAAACTCCAGTTTTCAGAACCGCCTACAAATTTTTTGGACTTGAAACGTTTGAATCGTGTAAAAATCTAGGAATCGTTTGGGATCGCGTGAAGGGAAATTTCATCAGGCCATCCATAGAGGTTTTCCTTCAGCGCGGGAGTTGGCCTCCGGGACGATCTCCTCGCAACGGCTCCGAGAGGGAGACAATCGTTCGTGCTCAAGAGGGTCAAACTCAAATCCGGTCATGTAACCCTGTCCGACGTGGCGCGCGCCTGTCAGCTCTCGGTCTCCACCGTCTCCATCGTCCTGAGCCACGCTCCTCTCTCGCTTCGTCTGGCCGCGGCCACGCGCGAGCGCATCCATGCCACCGCTCTGCGGCTGGGCTATCATCCCGACGCCTACGCTCGCTCGCTGCGCAACCGCAGCACAAAGACCGTCGGCGTCCTGGCCTATGACATGTCCGACCCCTTCTGCATCCCGGTGATCCGCGGCATCGAGGAAGGTTTACTGCCTGCCCATTACTTTTCCCTGCTCATGGATGCGCAGACCGAGCGCAGGCTCTTCGACAGCTCCCTGCGGATGATTCTGGAACGGCGCGCCGAGGGCGTCATTGTGATTGCCAGTTGGGTCTTCGAAGAGGCCAACCTGCTGGCGGATGTGGAGAAGAATCATGTCCCGATCATCATCGTGGGGCGCGACCTTACGGAGCGCAGAATCCCTTCCTTTCTGGTGGATAACCAGGCGGGTGGAGCTCTGGCCATGAACCACCTGCTCTCCCTCGGTCACCGCCGGATCGCCGTCATCCGTGGTCCGGAAGATCTCTTCGATAGCCGGCCTCGCTGGAAGGGCGTCCAGCTAGCGGCCGATCGTGCCGGGGTCCGCCTGGATCCGCGCCTGGTGCTTTCGCTGCCCAATCGTGTTGACCCCATCTCGGGATTCGAAGGCGGTCGGCAACTCGCCCGGGAGATGATCTCCTCCGCGCCGGGATTTACCGCGGTTCTTGCCTTTGACGACCTCACTGCTCTGGGCGTGGTGCGGGGACTTGGGCAGGAGGGCTTGCGCGTGCCCGAGGACTGCTCCGTCATCGGCTTCGATGACATCCTTCCCGCCGCTGTCTCCACCCCCGGCATCACCACCATTCGCCAGCCCCTGCGCAAGATGGGCTCGCTGGCCACTCAACGGCTTCTGGAGACCCTGCAAAAGACCAATCGTACCGGCTTGTCCGCAGCCACTCCGCACCTGTTGGCCCCGGAGTTGGTGGTGCGCGGCTCTTCTGCGCCACCTCCTGCCAAAGCCCGCGCCGGATCCGCCTCCACCGCTCTGCGGCACGCGCCGGGCACCACCCTGCGGGACACTCCAAACCAGCCGCAAAGGAAAGATCTTCTCCATACCGTCCGCAACCGCATTCCATCCAAAAGAGCGCTCGACCGGCACTCCA
The DNA here is from genome assembly GCA_021819585.1 of Acidobacteriota bacterium. GTDB lineage: Bacteria > Acidobacteriota > Terriglobia > Terriglobales > Acidobacteriaceae > Granulicella. The sequence continues at coordinate 14,508 of JAKAQS010000022.1, read as the reverse complement.
CACGGGCGAGCTGAGAGGGTGATCGTGCCATGAATCCTGCAATCTGGAAAGCCGCAACCCGCCGTGCGATGTATCCTGGCAACCTTCCGGCCTTTGGCCGCTGGGTGAGCGCTCTTCTCCTCTCAGCCGTGCTGGTTCCGGCGCTGACTGCGGCCGCCTCCGCTTCTCCCAGCGATACGCCCTTGCGTACCGGCTGGCGTCTGCAGTCCGCCTGCCGGCTCCAGGCTTCGGGGGAGGCCATCTCCCTTCCAGCCTTCTCCACCCAGGGCTGGATCAGCACCACGGTCCCTTCGACCGTGCTCGCTGCTCAGGTAGCGGCCGGTCTTCTGCCTGACCCTTACTACGGGGATAACTTGCGCAAACTCCCCGGAGTCTCCTATCCGGTTGGCCAGAACTTTGAAAACCTGCCCATGGCGGCCGACAGCCCCTACCGTTGCGGCTGGTGGTATCGCGAAGAGTTCACCGCGCCCGACGCGGACCGGAAGGGCTCCCACTTCTGGCTGCGCTTTGCGGGCATCAACTATCGCGCCGAGATCTGGCTGAACGGACACAAGGTCGCCGGCTCTTCGCAGATCGCCGGCGCCTACCGCAGATACCACCTTGACGTCACCGGCCTGCTCAAACCCGGCGGAAAGAACGTTCTGGCCGTCGAGACCTTCGCTCCCACTCCCATGGATCTTGGCGTCAACTGGGTGGATTGGAACCCAGCCCCGCCGGACAAGGACATGGGCATCTGGGGAGCGGTCGATCTGGACCGCACCGGACCGGTGACCTTGCGTCACCCGATGGTGGTCACGCACTTCTCCGATGACAATCTGAGCACGGCGAATCTGACCGTCTATGCGGAGGTCCGGAACGCAACCGATCAAGCGCTGCAGAGCATCGTCTCCGGCACAGCATCCGGAGTTCGCTTTCAGCAGACCGTCAGCCTCGCCCCGCATGAGCAACGCACGGTGGTCTTCTCTCCAGAGCAGTTTCCCCAGCTCCGGATTCAGAATCCCAGCATCTGGTGGCCATGGCAGATGGGCCAGCCGCATCTTGAGCATCTCTCCATGAGCGCCGGCGTCGCCGACCAGGTCAGCGATCAGAAGACCGTCGAGTTCGGCATTCGAGAAGTCACCTCCGAACTCACTGGAACCGGCAGCCGACTCTTCCGCATCAACGGCAAACCCATCCTGATCCGTGGAGGCGGCTGGTCCCAGGACATGCTCCTGCGCTCCAATCCAGAGCGTCTGCGGCAGCAGTTCCGCCTGATCCGCGACCTGGGCCTGAACGCCCTTCGCCTGGAGGGAAAGCTGGAGACCGGCGACTTCTTCCGCCTGGCCGACAAGAACGGCATTCTGGTGATGGCCGGCTGGTGTTGCTGTGATCACTGGGAGCGCTGGAAGACCTGGACGGCGCAGGATCATGCAATCGCCAAAGCATCGCTACGCTCCCAGATGCTGCGCCTGCGCCACTACCCGAGTCTTCTGGTCTGGCTGAATGGCAGCGACTTTCACCCCCCAGCCGATGTTGAACAAGAATATCTGAACGTAGAGGCCGAGACGCACTGGCCCAACCCCACGCTCTCCTCAGCCACCGGGAACCCCACTACCGTCTCCGGCCCAAGCGGCGTCAAGATGACGGGCCCTTATGATTACGTGGAACCCAGTTACTGGTACTTCGCCGAGCGCTTTGGCGGAGCCCGGGGATACAACACCGAGACCGGTCCTGGTCCGGATATCCCATCCCGCGCCAGCCGCGCCACGTTTCTTCCTGATCCCGACGCCTGGCCGGCTTCGGCGGACTGGAGCCTGCACATGGGCGGCGGAGGATTTACGACGCTGAAGGATCTGGACTCTGCGATGACCGCCATCTACGCCAAACCAGACTCGGCGGCGGACTACACACGCATGGCGAACACCATGGCCTACGCCTCGGAGCGCGCCATGTTCGAGGCATACTCCCGCAACAAGTACTATTCCACTGGGGTGATCCAATGGATGCTCAACAACGCCTGGCCCTCCATGATCTGGCACCTCTACGACTACAACCTCGAGGCGGATGGCGGATACTTCGGCGTGAAGCAGGCTTGTGAGCCATTGCACATTCAATACTCCTATGACGACCACTCCATCGTCGTGGTCAACAGCACCTACAAGCGCGCGGATGGTCTGCAAGCCACGGTGGACGTCCACGACGTCCACTGGAACGAACTCTACCGAACCAGCGCCACCGTGCATGCGCCTTCGGACAGCGCACAGCAGGTGATCAATCTTCCCGCCACGCTCTTCAATGGCGTACACAGGCTCTTCTTCATCGACTTGACGCTGGCCGGCGCCAACGGCCAAATCCTCAGCCGCAACTTCTACTGGGCACCCTACACCCCTGCCATCTTCGACTGGGACGCAACGGAGTACACCTTCACTCCAGCGCAGTTCTTCCCTGACCTCCACGCTCTTGCCCAACTTCCACCGGCTACGCTCAGCGCCCAGGCAGAGATCACGAAGACCTCCAGCGGCAGGCGGATCCGGCTGCATCTGCACAACACTTCCTCAGCGCTGGCCTTCCAGATTCGAGCTGCGGTTCGCACCTCGTCCGGCGCTCTTGTGTCTCCGGTCCTCTGGTCGGATAACTGGATCGAGCTGGTTCCCGGCGAGTCCAGGACGCTGACGGCGCTGCTGCCCGCCGACGCGCCTTCCTCTTCCGTCATCCACATCGATGGCTGGAACATAGCCCCGCAGACCCTGACGCCGGCTGCCGCTGCCGATTCAGGCTCACCAAAGCAAGCTCGCAGCAGCCACTCCTGAGAGGAGACCACACCACAACCATGCCAGCGATCTCCTCGAATGACTCGCCAGCCCATCTGCGCCAGGTTCTGACGCTCTGGGACCTTATCTTCTACGGAATGGTGCTGATCCAGCCGGTCGCCGGCGTCCCGCTGTTTGGCGTAGCGCAGAAGCTCTCCAACGGCCATACCGTCACCACCATCTTGCTGGCCATGCTGGCCATGGTGATCACTGCCGTCAGCTATGGCCGCATGGCCGCCGTCTATCCCTCCGCGGGCTCGGCCTACACCTATGTAGGGCGAGCCATCAATCCGCATCTCGGCTTCCTGATCGGCTGGGCCATGCTGCTGGACTACATTCTCCAGCCACTCATCAACGTGGTTTGGATCTCGGTCGCGCTGCACAGCCGCTACATCACCGCGATTCCCTTTCCCATCACGGCCCTGGCCGTCACCGCCTTCATCACGGCGCTCAACCTGGTCGGCATACGCTCCTCGGCACGCCTCAACAAGCTCTTGTTGATGGCCATGTGCATGGTCATCGCCGCCTTCTTCGTGCTCGGAGTCTACTACCTCTACCACCACGGACACTGGCCGGCGCTCTTCTCCGTCGCTCCGTTCTATGACCCCAAAACCTTTGACATCCGCCGTGTCTGGGGGGCGACTTCATTCGCGGCACTCACCTACATCGGCTTTGACGGCATCACCACACTCTCCGAAGAGGTAAAGAATCCCCGCCGCAACGTCCTGCTGGCCACCGTGCTCGTGTGTGTGTTCACCGGCTTGCTTAGCGGAGCCCAGATCTATCTTGGCCAGCGCATCTGGCCTGACTGGCGCACCTTTCCCAATCTTGAGACAGCGTTCATGGACGTCTGCCGCCGGGTGGGAGGGCCTCTGCTGTTTGAGGCGATGGGCGTGGTTCTGATCCTGGCTGCTTTGGGCAGCGCGCTCACGGGCGGCCTGGGAGCCGCGCGGCTGCTCTTCGGCATGGGCCGGGATGGCGTCCTTCCCCGCCGCTTCTTCGCCCATCTTGACCCCAAGACCAACACTCCCACCTGGAACATCCTGCTGATCGGGGCGGTAGCCTGGCTCGGCGCCGTAGCGCTCAACTACGTCGGCAGCGCCTACGAACACGCCGGCGAACTGCTGAACTTCGGCGCCTTCCTGGCCTTCATGGGCGTCAATCTCTCGGTCTTCTGGCACTTCACGCTGCGGCGCCAGAGCGCAGGACCGCACCAGGATCAGAGACGAGACCCGCTGCGCGACATTGTCCTGCCCTTGGTCGGCTTCGTCTTTTGCGCCTCCATCTGGTGGAACCTCAACATCCTGGCCAAGATCGTCGGCGGCATCTGGTTCTTCGTTGGAGTCGCCTATCTGATGGCCACCACCAGCTTCTTCCGCAAGGCTCCAAGGATGATCGACTTCAGTGAATCCTGAGCTCGCGGAGAGGATGAGATCGCGTGGACTGATTCAACGCGGATCTATACGAAACAAGAAAGAGCGCTGGCGAAGATGTCATCCTCCAAACCCACATCTCAAAAAAACGAGATGTGGGGCGCCCCTTGCCGGAGAGGGGGCAAATGTGAATCCTCGGCTGAGACGACCGAACTACTATCTATCGCGTCTCGTCGATACCGGAGCTTAGTGCTGATACTGGAAGACTCCGCACAGAGCCGTGGAGTCGGAGTTGCTGAGAGCATCCTGAGTGAGCACCGGCACATGGGAGCTGGAGAAGAAGGCGATCTGGAGTGTCCTGCCGTCCGTCTGCGTGGCCATCCACTTGACATCTTCGCCGCCGCACAGGGTGTTCTTGTGAGCAAAGCGCTTGTTCCCAGGGATATTCAGCCGGTAAAGGCTACCCGTGCCAGGGGCGCTGAGATCGACGCCAAAGACGGCGCTCAGCTCGGCCGGAGTGAGAGCCCGGATCTGCGCCATCCAATAATTCGTGGACAGGTTGATGGATATCTTTTCGCTGCTGAGAGCAACGTCTCCCGTGATCGAGCGGGCAGTAGAACCAAGAGCCCGCCAGTAACCCGCCTCCTGGGCGGTCAACAGAGGGCAGAGGGTGAGGAATCCGGCCAAAAAAACACACTTCCACTTCAATCGCTTCATCTCCTGAGCATGACACCGTCCCCGAACTTTGAGCAACCCCAGCCCGCCGGATTCATTCGACACGCTGCAAGTCCGCTCCAGTGAAGGAAGAGAGACTCGGCCAACTCGTCTTGGTTCTGCCCTTCAGGCGCGTGCTCAGCTCTGCCGAGGCTATTGCGGAGGAGGGGGTGGATTCTTGCTCAGCGGCTGAGGCGCCATCTCCGGGGCCGGTGCGGTAAGACCGGGAATCAAGGGAGCCGAAGTGACGCCGCCGGCGGCAGCATCCGTAATGCTGATGTGGTAGCGCTGCAATGTCGTGGAGAGCACCTGAAACAGAGCCGCGCGGTCCTTGGCATAGGTCGCCGTATCGGAGATCAGAGTATCCTCCGCGGTAGCCAGGTTGCGCTGTTGCTGGAGGACGTTGGCGCTGGTGCTGGCGCCTAGCCGGTACTTCTTCTGCTCCGCAAGGAAGCTTTGCTCGGCGTAGTCACGCTGGGCCTGAGCCGCGGCCACCTGGGCGCGGTCATTGGTCAGGGCGTAGCGGTCGTTGATGATCTGCATGCGAATCTGGGTATAGAGCTGCTGCAGACGCATCTCGGATTGGCGCATCTCCATCTGGGAACGAGCGGCATCCGCCTGCGCCACGCGGTTGCGCAGGGGAATGTTGATATTCAATCCAACGCCCTTGTTTGGCGAGGAGTTATTGAAGACCGACTCGATGGTCGCGCCATAGGTCACCGTAGGAAAGGTTCCCGGAGGATAAGATCCCGCCCCCGTCAGCAGGTTCTGCGCATACGCGCTTTGCGCACCGCCCAGCCCCATGCCCCCATAGAAGGCGTAGGCGTCCACCGTGGGCAACAGGCCGTTCTTCATGGCCTTGATGGTGATCTCGTCATTCTTCATATTCAGGACCGCCTGCTCGATCTGGGGGTTGTTGGCTTCAGCCTCCTGAACCAGATCGTCCACCGGCATATCCTCTTCGCTGAGGCGATCGAGCGAGACGCGGTCGGTGGGAATGATGGGAGCACTGGAGAACCTGGCGTCATTCAGATTCCGCGCAATGGCCTGCTTCATGATGAGTTGCTGATACTCCAGCTTGGTCTGCGCGGAGATCAGCGCCTGCTTGTCGGCCGCAACCGAAGCGTCGGAGTTGACCACGTCCAGGGGAGCCAGCGTGCCGATGGCCAGTTGCTTGCGGTTGTCCTCGGAGAGCTGCGTCGATTGCGCCAGGGCTCGCTCCTTGGCCTGAACGTCCTCATAATCGCTGACCATATCCCAGTAGATGTCCTCTACCTGGTTGATGGAATAGAGGAGCTGCTCACGGAAGGAGGAGTCCGTGATGCGGCGATCATTCCTGGCTTGAATGATGAACCTGTGGTTCAGATCAAGTCCAAATCCCTGCAGCAGATGCTGGGTGATCTGAGCGTTGAAGGTTGATGTGACCAAGGGGCTGTAATCGACGAAGGGATCGTTCGTGGTGACGCGGGAGTTCTGAAAGGTCACCTGGAGCAAGCTGCCCGTAACGAAGCCCTGGGTATAGCCAAAGTTGAAGGTGCCGGTGTTGGTATAGATGGAGGGCAGACCTCCGCTGAAGAGTTCATTGGATTGCGCTTGCACGTTGGAGTTGTACTCCAGTTGGCCGGTCACCGACGGGTCCATGACCTCCGGCATGGGGCCCCCGCCGTTGGTGCTGAGAACCAGGCCGTTGGCTCCGGTGCCACCCCCGCCGGCGCTGCTGGAGGTGCCGCCCGGCCCGCCGCCGCCGGCGACCGCGGTTCCTGTGGTGCCCAGCGTATTGCCGATGATTCCCGTCGAAACGCCACGCAGCGAACCGCCCGCCCGGGCGCGGAGCAGGTCTGTGTCCGCAATGTCCAGATTGATCCGGGCGATGGCGATGTCGTAGTTGTTCTCCAGAGCAAGCGTGACGGCATCGGAGAGGCTGAGATAGATCTTGCCATCCTGGAGCAGATCATAGAGGTGCGGCGTATTGTGGAGGCGCGGCGCTGGGTAGTAAGTGGGGGTGTACCAGCGGAAGGGGTTGGGAAGCCCATATTTGCCGTGGCTGTAGTCATGGGCCGTGGGGCGAAGGAAGAGCGGCCCGGGAGAGTTGGGCTGCGGCGCCTCGGGTAGGGCAGGGCTACTGGAGGAATCACCCGCAAAGGCCTGGGCAGGAACGGTCTGAGATGTGGAGGAGTAGGTTCCGGTCTGCTGCGCTGCGGCGGAGGGAATGGTTCCAACCAATGTGAGAAGCACGCACGCGCTCGCCTGAAGATGTCTTAGTTTCACGATTCACTTCTCCAACATACGGATCGAGTGGCTTCTAGCCAGAATTCGGTTGCGAACGCTGTTCGCCTTTAGATACGGCGACAGAGATGAGTTGGTTCCAGGCCGCATCCCCTGCGGACAAGCCCGCAGCCGTCTGCTCCCCGGCTGGGGCAAGGATCTGCGGTAGAGAACTCTCCAAAGTATATCGGTCACCCCGGAAGCCGCTCTCTACAATCAGAGACATGGAAGGTGCGATGAGTCGCTTTTTTTGGAAGATCGTGGTGAGTTACGACGGGACCAACTTCCACGGATGGCAGGTCCAGCCCGGCCAGCCGACGATACAGGGAACGTTGGCGACAGTTCTGAAGAGATTAACCGGGGAGACGGTGCTGCCGCAGGGATCCGGCCGGACCGACGCCGGAGTCCATGCCCTCGGGCAGGTGGCCAGCTTCTCCCTGCGCGCCCCGCTTCCGGCGGAGAACTTGCTCCGGGCCATGAACCGCTTGCTGCCCGGAAGCGTGCGTGTGCTACGGGTGGAGAGGGTTGCGGAGGAATTCCATGCGCGCCGCGATGCGCTGCGCAAAACCTACGAGTACAGAATCTTCGAGCGGAGAGTGCAGGCATCTGTCGAGAGGATCTGCTCGCCGTTCCTGGCCCCGTTTGCCTGGGACTGCCGCTGGCCGCTGGACGTCGCCTCCATGGCCCAGGCAGCCGCGGAGTTGCGCGGCACGCACAACTTCACCTCCTTTGCCGCAACCGATCCGGAGTTGCGTGTGCGCGAGGAAGAAGAACAAGAAGAAGATGAGGATGAGCATGGAGCGGGGTCCGGCCCCAACCCGGTGAAGACCATCGACCAGTCCTGCGTGTTCCGCCAGGACGGGCTGCTGCTCTACCGTGTCACCGGAAGCGGATTCCTCCACCACATGGTAAGAAACATCGTCGGAACCCTGGTGGAGATCGGGCGCGGGGCCATGGAGGTCGAACAGCTTGCGAAGATTCTGGAAGCGCGTAATCGGACGCTGGCCGGACCCACCGCTCCGGCGCGCGGATTGTTCCTCATCGACGTGGATTATGGTGAGAGTACGCAAGCTGCTTCGGACGAGACAGCCCTGAGCAGCGAGCGCAGCCCTGAGCCCGGCAGCACAGCCCTGAGTTACGGAGACCGCCCTTGAGCGCCGCGCACCATCTCCGCATCACCCGACTCGCCGGCGATCGCCGCGTCCATCGGGCCTTCGCCTGGCTGCATCTGCATGAGGCGCAATTGCGGCGCTGGCAGTTGGAGTTTCTCGCCATCCCGGCGCCGCCCTTCGCCGAATCCCGGCGGGCAGCGTGGTTCTGCGAGCGCTTCCGGGAGCTTGGGTTGTCTGAACCGAGGTTGGACGCAGAGGGCAACGCGGTTGCCGAACTGCGGCCCTCGCGTCCTGCCTCCGGCCCAACCAAAGACTCCGTCTCCACATCTCCGGTGGTTTTACTCTCGGCGCACCTGGACACGGTCTTTCCTGCCGGAACCAACTGCACGCCGCGAGAGGTGGAGGCCCGCATCCTGGGTCCGGGGGCGTGCGACAACGGCGCCGGCCTGGCCGGATTGCTCGGCCTGGCGGCTGCGCTGCGCCATGCCCAAATCCATCCGGACTGCACGATCCTCTTCGCCGCCAATGTAGGCGAAGAGGGTGAGGGCGACCTGCGCGGAATGCGCCACCTGCTTCAAACTGAACCCTACGCCGGCAGAGTCCGCGCCGCCATTGCACTGGAGGGCGCCGACGAGCGAATCGTGGTCGACCGGGCTCTGGGCAGCCGGCGTCTGCGGATTACCATCTGTGGGCCGGGTGGGCACTCCTGGGCGGACGCGGGGCGCGCCAACCCAATCCTGACCCTGGCTGCGGCGATGCTGGAGTTGAACAGAGAGCCGCTGCCCGCACAGCCCAGGACGACGCTGAACTGGGGAGTCATCCGTGGGGGAACTTCAGTGAACTCGATTCCAGAGTCCGTGACCGCGGATCTGGATCTAAGGTCAGTCTCCGGCGGCGAACTGGACCGGATCGAGATGCAGGTGCTCCAGACGCTACAACGGTTGGTCGAGGCAGAGAACCGGCAGCGCGGGATGAAGACCCTGACCCTGCACGCGAAGCGAATCGGCGACCGGCCCTTGGGCGGACTGGCGGCCAGCTCCGGGCTAGCCAGGAGTCTGCGGGCTGTCGATCGGCATCTGGGGATTGTCACCGAGACACGGATCGGTTCCACGGATGCAAATCTGCCGCTGTCTCTGGGCATCCCCGCTCTGGCCATCGGTGCAGGTGGCCTGGGATGGGGCATCCATACCCTCGACGAGGGTTACGATCCCACCGGGCGGGATCTGGCGCTTCGCCGGGCGCTGCTCCTGCTGCTCGACGCCTGTAGTCTGACTGAGCAGAGCAAGTCTCCGGCGCAAGCGGATTTGGAAACAGCCGGTGCCTACCGAAAAACTGGAGTACACTCCTTGGCGTGAGACTTCTTCTTGGCAGCAGGGCTCTGCGAACAGCGCTGGACAGCCAGGCGACATATCTTGCTCCAAAGGAGCCCTCCAGACCATGATCTCGGGGCCTGGAGGGAAGTTGCGAAGATCACATAGCCTGGCGGCGCATCTTCTCCTGCTCGGCGTGGCTGTGGTCTGGGGAACCACCTTTTCGCTGGTCAAGGCAGCGCTGGCCGATGCCTCTCCCATGATCTTCAACCTGCTCCGCATGACGCTGGCCTTTGCCGTGCTTGCGGCGGTGAACCTTCCCAGCCTGCGCCGGTTGAATGCTGCGGACCTAAAGCTGGGGGCGGCCGCGGGAGTGTTCCTGGGGCTGGGATACCAGTTGCAAACCACCGGGCTGATGTACACCACAGCTTCCCGGGCCGCCTTCATCACCGGACTCGTGGTGGTGATGGTACCCCTGATGAGCGCGATCCCAGGGGTGCAGCCGAGACCCCGTGGGCGCACCTCATCGCACGTTCACCCCGGCGGCGTTTCTTCAGCAAAGAACCCTCCGGCCGAGTCCTCGCTTCAACTGCGGGAATCCTCGTCAACGCCAGGAATCGAATTTCAAGCCGCACCCAGGCTCGACTCCCCCGCGGATGACTATGGACTGCGACCGAGCTCGGACACCTATACGGGAGCGCTGGTGGCATTGGTGGGCTTGGCCCTACTGACCTCGCCCCAGGCAAAAGGCTTGGCGGTCTTCTCTGGAATTCACTTGGGAGAGTGGCTCTGCCTGGGCTGCGCCGCAGCCTTCGCCGCCCACCTGCTTACCCTGGCCAAAGCCGCCTCCCAGGTTCCGGCTCGCCGGCTGGGAACCTTGCAGATTGGCTTTGCGGCAGTCGTCATGCTCATCACCCTGCCGCTGGGAGGGCCGCTGCGCTTTCACGGCACGGGCATCCTTTGGCTCGCTCTGGGGGTCACCTCCGTGCTGGCCACGGCGGCGGCGTTCACCATCCAGAGTTGGGCACAGCAGCATATGCCCGCTTCGCATACGGCGCTGATCCTTACCCTGGAACCGGTCTTTGCGTGGCTCACCTCTCTGCTCTTCCTCGGCGAGCGGCTGGGACGCCAAGGGCTTTTGGGAGCGCTTCTCATCCTTGCCGGGATTCTCGTGGCGGAGTTGCGGCCCATCACGCGCGGACGCAGCCAACCGCTGCCCTTGACCGGAATCTGAAGAGCCTTGCACTGCCCTCCGCATCCATCCACAAGATCCTCCGCGATTCGCCTGGCTCCCACGGCGGCATGACGGAAGACCCTCCGTGTGCTCCCCTCCGTAGCCGATCCGATCTCGGCCGGGATGCGGAAAAGCTGCAAAGATGCATACACTGGAGAAGGCTCTGCGCAACGGGATGGCAAAACCCGATCAGATTCCCCCGCGACTTTTCACCGCCGCTGACGTCTATCCCCTCGGCGAGCAAAAATCTGCAAGCCAAACCTGCTGAGCAGGTTACCTCGGCGTCACCGCAAAGCATCAGATGAATGGAACGAATTCAGAACGAGGACAAACATTATCATGGAAGCATTGAATCGATTCGGACAGGCTCTCTGGAGCAAGACTCGCAAGGGACGCATGTCGACCGTATTTACGATCCTTGGAATACTTTCCGCCTGCGTTTTGGCCGGGTCGATTCTGACCGGAAACGTCAGCGCCAAGCAGGCCGTCGATAGCAGTGATGCGCGGCCTTTGGTTATTCCCAGCCCAGTCACGCTGTCGAACGGTTTTTCGGCCATCGTCAAGGAAGTTGGCCCGGCGGTGGTGAACATCAACACCGAGACCCTGCCCAAAGAAAGCAGCAACGGCGCGAGCGGTGGCCAGATGGGCCAGGGCGGCCAGGGCGATCAGGGTATGCAGGACTTCTTCAACCACTTCTTCGGATTTCCAGGCGGCAACGGCGGCCAGGAGAATCAAGGCCCCAGCCGTGCGCTGGGTTCGGGCTTTATCGTCGATCCGCGCGGATATATCCTCACCAACTACCATGTGATCGACGGCGCCGACCGGATCTATGTGAAGCTCTCCTCGGACCCCCAGAACTCGCCCGATCCGGGCCGGCTGGCGACCGTGGTCGGGTTCGATAAGGATACCGATATCGCCGTCATCAAGATTCATAGCGACAAGCCCTTGCCGACGGTGAAGATCGGCAACTCGGACAGCGCGCAGGTGGGGGACTGGGTGCTGGCCATCGGCGAGCCCTTCGGGCTCTCCCAGACCGTCTCAGCCGGCATCATCTCGGCCAGGAACCGGTCCATCGATGAGGGAGCTGACGCCCATCAGGTCGCCAAGGGTGAGTTCCAGAAGTTCCTGCAGACCGATGCCGCCATCAACCCCGGCAACTCCGGTGGACCCCTGGTCGATATGGCCAGCCAGGTCATCGGCATGAACACGGCCATCTACACCCAGTCGAACGGCAATGAAGGCATCGGATTTGCGTTGCCCTCCAATACCATCGTCAATGTCTACAACCAGCTCATTGGGCCGGAACATAAGGTCGTCCGAGGCTCCATCGGCGTGCAATTCCAGGCCAATACCTCCTCCGCGGTCGCAAAGATGTATGGCTTCCCCAATGGCGGCGTGATTGTGAGCGAAGTGGTTCCTGGCGGGCCGGCGGCCAAGGCCGGCGTGCAGCCACAGGACATCATCGTCTCCGTGGATGGAAAGCCGATCCGCGATGGGGATGAGCTGATCAGCATCGTCTCCGACAAGCATCCGGGAACCACCATCAGCCTGGGCATCATTCGGTCCGGCAAGCACATCACCCTTGCTTGCGGCGTCGAGGACCGAAACAAACTCTACGCCAATATGGGCACTGGCGCCGGCGCGTCCAATGAGGCTTCACCCAGCAACGCTGGAGAGACGAAGTTTGGCGTCTCCGTGCAGCCCACTACCGCGGAGATGAACAGCGCTCTGCACATCACCGGCGGCGTCGTGGTAGCCAACGTCAAGCCGGGCTCGTTCGCCGATGCCATCGGTCTGTATCAGGGCGCGGTGATCACGGAGATCAACCGCAGGCCCGTGACGGATGTGGCCGGCTTCAACGCCGCTGCGAGCAGCCTGAAGTCGGGCGACGATGTCGTCTTCGTGGTGCGCAACCCGCAGAATCCAAGCGGCGGCGACTCCTTCATCGGAGGAACCCTGCCCTAACTCGGAGCGCCGATGGAGCGGGAGGGCGCCGGCAGGCGCCCCTCCCTGCTCCTGCCGGCGCTGCCCAGGCATCGTCCCTTTCCTTACTACCCAGCAGATCTCCTTTTCCTGTTCGCCTCGTTACGTCCAGAGTAGAAAAATGGGTTCATTCCTTGCAGTTCGAGGATCTCCTGTGACAACAGGCACTGCAATCCGTCTTGCATCCCGGCCAGGTTTTAAGTAGCCTGAGGGTGCGATTCGGGCCGCGTCCAGAGACAGACAGTCCTGTTGCGACAGAAAGGAACGATAGCCACGCAATGCGCTTTTCACTCGGGAAGATGAGCTGGGCAGCTATCTCGATCCTTCTCTTGACGCTGACGGTTGCGGCCTTTGCTTCCACGCAGGCTTCAACCCAGCCTACAAAGCATCCTGCAACAACGCATCACAAGGCTCGTGTGCAACGGCGCCACGCCGGCCCGCATCATGTCGGGCGGACTCACAAAAGGTGGCATCTGCGCACCACCCGCCGCACGAGAGGTCCAGCGGGGATGCCCACGGAACGGGTGATCGAGATCCAGACGGCGCTGATCAAGCACGGATACCAGGGCGGCGAACCTACCGGAAAGTGGGACCAGCAGACTGCGGCCGCGATGCAAAAACTCCAGGCGGACCATGGTTGGCAGACCAAGATCACGCCGGATTCCAGAGCCTTGATTCTGCTCGGGCTGGGCCCCCAAAATACGGAATCGTCAGCGAAGCCGGCGGCAGAACCCTCCCCCGGCGCTGCAGCGCCGGCCAACGAAGGGTCAAGCCCAGCAGCCACCGGCAGAACCGTCAACGAGACCGGAATCTCTCGCTCCGACGCCACCGGTCAGGCCCAGATTCTTGCCCAGACCCAGCAGCAGTAGCCTCCTCCTTCTTTCTTTTCCTCGCCGAAATGCCCAGCCTTGCCCCCGCTGAGAGATCTTTGCCGTCCAGAGACGCCCTCTACTGGGAAGAGCCGACGCAAGGCACTGGCATCGAAGCCGGGCGGCCCCGCCTTCCGCGTAGGCTGAGATCTCCACTCGGCTGCGAGGCAGGTAATCCCTCCGGATGGACAAGCTTCCCCTACCGCCAACTCACCGCCAGATGCCAGCGATGGCCCCGCTGGGCCGATTTGCGCAGCACGGTGTGGTACTCACGAAGCTCACAGAGAACCTCCGGGCCCTCCTTGCCAAGCTGCTCCGGGTCTGTTTGCAGCGCCGCGATCAGCGCCTCCAGGGTGCGCAGCCCATCTTCGGCACGGTACCACTGCGGCGGAGGAAGCCGATGGAGAAGAGAGGGATCTCCACCACCCTCCTGGATGAGCAACGCCATGGAGTTTTCATCGGCGGAGAAGAACTCCAGCAGCGGCTTGACGCCAAGTTCGAGCGCCAGTTTTTCAACCGCGCTCTCATGTCGAGCCAGCATTCGCCCGTTCACGTAGATGCAGTACCCAGGGTCGTCGCCTTCCACAACGATGTACATGGATGCCGCCATGGGGAAGAGTGTAACGCCTTCCTGAAGAAAATCGAAGTCCTCGGGAGATCCTCAGGGGATCCGTGGGTAGATGCTCCGCCCACCGAGCACGGTCTTCCGTGGCTGAACAAATTGCACGCCTGAGACGCCATAGAAAGAAGCCGCAGGGCCTCACCCGAGAGTTGTGTGTCTCTTGGGTGATTCGCTGCGGCCTCAAGACTCGAATCTGTTAAAAAGTGGAAGTTTAGCTGTTGCCTCCACGCTGTGAAC
>JAKAQS010000227.1 GCA_021819585.1 Acidobacteriota bacterium | reverse complement strand
GCCGCTTCGGGAAGGTTAAAACTGCTTTGGTTCTGTGACGACCGCATCTTTCAGCAGCCGATAAAAGAGCACTCCCCGTTGCCGCGATCTCCCGCGGTTGCAGCGAAACGCGCACTCATCCAGGTAGGCGTTCAGGTGCGCGGCGGTCACCGAATCCCCGATGCGTTCCCAGCAGCCGGCGCTTCAGGAGAGAGGCGATCTGGTGTACCCCTGGCCTGGCGCCGTGGACCGGATCTAGGCCGGCAGAGATGATCGAGCCAGGATGCCGGTAGCCTTCCTTGGCTACGCATTTTCGGTGTAGGTGTAGAGGGCGCCTCGACTTCGATGGGCTTTTTCCCCAACAACCGGGATCCCCGGCGGATTTACCCGCTCCGTTGCCGCCCCTGCCGCCTCAACGGCACATCCTGGCCAACTGGTCCTCCGGTTCGTTGGCGTCGGGCAGATTGACGTTGCGGACCTGCGCCTCCAGTTCGAGCAGAAGTCCGCCGCCCGGATATGCCACCTTGGGATCGACGTTGTACGCCGGGTCCGACTCCGCCTGCGGCAGCGTGACAAACTCAAACCCCCGTTGGCGGAACAGCGCAATCAGCCGGGGCAGCATCTTCGCGTCGAACGCTCCCACATGCAGCAGCAGCACATAGGGAATATCGCGCCCGTAGAGCTGGTGCGAGAGCGTTCGCGAGTAGGTGATGAACTCATCGGCCGTGGCCAGATAGCTGGTGGCCAGCGATTGAATCGCTGCGTCGTCCTGCTTCACCGCGCAGCGCGCATAGACGTCGTTCCAGAGGTAATCGCCAAAGTCGATGGTGACCTCCGCAATCCGGTAGTGATGGTCCAGAAGATAGGAACGCACCGCCTCGCGCTTGGCCACCGTATTTCCCTCCTCCAGGTAAGGGAAGCGGAACCAGTGCCAATCACCCCTGGGGTCCACCTTCTCCAGCAAGGGTTGGTTCTCGGCGATGTTGTGGATGTATCTTGCGGCAGACTCCCTGTCCAGCTCGGGATGTGACCAGGTGTGGTTTCCCAGGGCGTCTCCGGCGGCGATCCACTCCGTCAGCAACTCGCTCTGGTAGGGATACTCCGCCGTGCGGAACCCGTTCACAAAGCCGTAAGTCTGCGGCATGCGGTTCTCCCGGAGCACCTTGAGGATGGTCCGGATCGGCTCCGGCCGGTACTCTCCGGGCGGCAGCGGCCCATGCGCCGGCAGGTCATCGAAGGTGAACGCCACCTGCAGAGGCGCCGGCTTCCGGGTCGTCTGGGCCAGCAGGCCCGCGGGCCAAAGGGTCAGGCAGAACAGACTCCAACAGAAGAAGAGAGCCGGATGAGGGCTCCGGGGCAAAACAGACTTCATGGATTCAGTGTAGCCTTGCGGCGCCTGGCAACGCCGTCCGCGGCGGCGAATCGCCATAGCTCCTCCCGTGGCGGGCCGGACACTGGCGAAGGCAGGCCAAAGACAACTCAGGCGCGGCCAGGGCCGCGCCTGAGTTGTGAAGCCGGTGGCAACAAACTTGGCTTACGCCGCCTCGCGTGTCTTTTTGGCGGCCTCCAGCGCATCCTTGGCCGAGACCGCCAAGGCGGCAAAACCCGCTGCATCGTTAGCGGCGATATCGGCCAGCACCTTGCGGTCCAGGGCAATGCCCGCCTTCCGCAGGCCGTTGATAAAGGTGGAGTAGCTCATTCCGTTGAGTTTGCAGGCTGCGTTGATGCGCACGATCCAGAGTGAGCGGAACTGGCGCTTCTTCTGCTTGCGGCCGATGTAGGCAAACTTCAGGCCGCGCTCCACGGCCTCCTGCGCCGCCTGGTAGAGCTTGGATTTAGTCAGAAAATAGCCGCTGGCGCGCTTCAGAATCTTTTTGCGGCGGTCAGTGCGTTTGGTGCTCCGTTTGACACGGGCCATGGTCGATCTCCTCTTTTGGTCAGCGCCGCCGGCTGTGCCGGGGTCGCTGGTTCTGTTTGCGTCTTAGGCCGCTGATCATCCGCGCGGCCTTTTGTTTTTAGCCCGGCTGGAGGTAAGGTTGACCTCTTCACACAGGCTTGCTGCTTCGAATCTCAGTGGGCTCGATCTTTGTCCCAGGGGCCTGTACGCTTTGCGGCCCTTTGCTTCTTCGCGGCTCGATCCGAAAGCTTCATCTGCTGCAACGCCTCAGGCGTAGGGCAGCATGCGTGCGACCTTGGGCGTATCCGCCTCAGAGACCAGCACAATCCGGCCCAGCTTGGACTTGGTCTGGTTCGACTTTGAGGTGAGGATGTGGCGCATCTTCGTCTGACCGCGCTTGAATTTGCCCGTAGCGGTCTTCTTGAAGCGCTTGGCTGCGCCCGAGTGGGTTTTTAGCTTTGGCATGATGATTCCTGAAGATTCCTCAAGATCCCGGAGGATTGGTGAAAATACCTGAAAGTTCCTGAAGGAATCGTGCTATTGGACAACGCTATTCAGAATACCATGTTTTGCCCAAAATCCGTGATTTTCCTGCTAGTTTGAAGCGGCATCCCGCGAAATGGCCGCCGCGGCCCGTTCGTGGGGCTGGGCGATCCGCACCGTAGCCATCCCAGCGGCTTTCGCCGCCTGAATTCCGATCTCGGCATCCTCAAAGACCAGACAGTGCTCGGGCGCAACCGCGAGGCGCTGCGCAGCCAGCAGAAAGGGGTCCGGCGCCGGCTTGGAGTGGGCATATTCGCCCGCGCAGACCAGGGTGTCAAACAGATGCAGAATCTTCAGCGTCTCCAGCGACCGCACCACCGACTCCCGCGTGCTGCCGGAGACCACAGCGAAGGGAATCCGGCCGTGCTGGAGGTGAATCTGCTCCAAAACCTCCGGTACCGGCTGGAGCTGATCGATCAACTCATAGTAGAGGCTCTCCTTGCGGCGGCTGAACTCCGCAATAGGAATTGTGAGTCCATCGCGGCGGCTGAGCTCGGAGACAATGGCCGCCACCGGTCTTCCACCCCAGGCGTAGAAGAGATCCTCGGTGAAGGACGTGCAGCCGTACTCCCTGAGCGCCTGGGTCCAGGCGATGAAGTGAATCGGCATGGAGTCGGCGATGGTGCCGTCACAGTCGAAGAGATAGGCCCGAAAGTCACCCTCGGGGAGAGTCAGCAGCATACCTGTCCAGTCTACCTGCTGGATGCCGGGCTCACCTCGGCCGCCTACTCTTCCAGCTCCTCCACCGGGCGCTTGGAGGTGGCGATGATCTTGTCGGCGATGGCGGTGGGGACAAAGTCGTAGTGATCCATCTCCATGCGGAAGCTGCCCTCGCCGCGAGTCATCGAGGTCAGGGTGGTTCCGTAGCTCAGCATCTCGGCCAGCGGCACCTGCGCACTCACCACGGCGCGCTGGCCCTGCGTCTCCATGCCCTGCACCCGGCCCCGGCGGCTATTCAGGTCGCCCACCACGGCTCCGGCGGCGGCATCCGGAATATCAATCTCCACCCGCATGATGGGTTCCAGCAGCGCCGGACGAGCCTGCTCCATGCAGGCGCGGAAGGCCAGGCGGCCGGCGATCTTGAAGGCCATTTCGCTGGAATCCACCTCGTGGAAGCTGCCGTCGAAGACCGTGGCGCGGAAGTCCACCATCGGATAGCCGGCCAGGTGGCCGCGCACGGCCGTCTCCTGAATCCCCTTTTCGATGGCAGGAACAAACTGGCGGGGGATGGCGCCACCGAAGATATCATTGACGAACTCAAAGCCGCCTCCGCGCGGCAACGGCTCCATACGGATCTTGCAATCGCCGAACTGGCCGTGGCCGCCGCTCTGCTTCTTGTGCCGGCCGTGGCCGGTCGCCGTGGCGCGGATGGTCTCACGGTAGGGAACTTTGGGGCTCTTGAGCGTCACCTCGGTGTGGTAACGCCGGCGCAGCTTGGAGACCACCGCTTCGATGTGCATCTGGCCGGATCCGGCCAGCAGAAAGTCGTTGGTCTGGGGGTCGCGGTAGAAGCGCAGCAGCAGATCCTCTTCCATCAGCTTGTGCAGCGCGGGCGCCAATTTGTCCTCATCGGCGCGCGATTTGGGCTCGATCGCATAGGTCATCGCCGGCTCCGGCGCAGGTACGGCGTCGATGCGCAGATCGTGGCCCTTCGCGCCCAGAGTATCGCCGGTCTGGGTGACGCGCAGCTTGGCCACCACGCCCAGATCGCCGGCGTGCAACTCGGCAACCTCCACCAGCTTCCTCCCCTGCATCACGCCGATATGGGTCAGGCGCTCAGCATCGGCGCGGTTGTAGTTCTCCAGCGAAATTTCATTGCGAATGCAGCCGCTGATCACCTTGAAGAAGGAGATGCGGCCGGCAAAGGGGTCCACCAGGGTTTTGTAGACGAAGAGGGTGGCGGGCTGGGCGTCGTCGACGGAGCACAGGATGGTGTCGTCACTGCTCTCGGTCCGGACTTCGGCCAGGGCCTCCGACACCCCCGCTGAGCCGCCGTTCCCGCCGGCCTTGCCGTTGGCGCGCGACAGCGTCCCGCGCAGAGTGTGCGCCGCAATCGGCGGGCGCTCATGCGGAGAGGGCACATACACCTCGATGAAGTCCAGCAGGTGATCCGTGGCTACGTTGGACAGGGCGCTGGTGTACAGGATGGGGAAGATGCGGTCCTCGCGGATGGCCTCATGGATCGCCTGCACCAGATGCTCCTGGGGAATCGTACCCACGGCGAAGAACTCCTCCATCAGCTCGTCCTTACCCTCCGCCACCAACTCCACCAGGGCCTCATGGCCTGCTTTGGCCTGGGCTTCGAGTTCAGCGGGGATGGGGCCTCGGGCGCCGATGCCGTCGCTGAGCGGGGTATACAGAAAGGCCTCCATGGTCACCAGGTCGACGACGCCATGGAAGCCCTGCTGGTCGACGATGGGAATTTGCACCGGGATCACCTGGCGGCCGAAGCGCTCGCGCAGACTCTCCACCAGCACAGTGCGCTCGGCCTCGGAGGCCGTCCTGGCGTGATCGGCCTGGTTGATCACCAGCACGCGCGGCAAGTTCATCTCCTCGGCGTACTTCCACACCGTGCTCGTGACGCTCTCGACGCCGTTCTGGGCGTTGATCACCACTACGGCGGCCTCGGCGGGAACCATGGCCGCGCGAGCTTCATAGACGAACAGATGGAAGCCGGGAGTATCGATCACGTTGATGCGCGTTCCGTGCCACTCCGCAAACGCGACGGCGTTGGACATGGTGATACCGCGGGCGATCTCCTCTTCGTCGTAGGCGGTCACCGCTCCGCCATTCTCGGTGGGCGTGCGGGCGGTCTTGAGCATCGCTGTGATCAGCGCGGTCTTGCCGCAGTGCGAGTGCCCGACGAGCGCAATGTTGCGGATATCTGAACTGGCATAACTCTTCATCCCCATCCCCATCTCCTTGGCGGCTTTCGATCAGGCGCTCCCCGATGGTCAGCGGCGAAAGCGGCCGCTGCCAACGTTCTCGGAAGACCCATCGTCAACCACGCCATTCTAGATCGCAAATCGCCAGATTGCAGTGGCGGCTCCCGCGCCGGCCCGGCGACGGCTCCGCTGCCTACCGGGCCGGCGGCGAAGGCGAAGCGAAGTTGGAAGCGGGCGGGGGGCGGGAAGCCGGAGCCGAGTCGGCCACGCCGGCCAGAATGTCCCGCAGGCTGTGCAGTTGCGCCGGGCTCATCAGCACCACCGCATCCTCGCCGCAGTTGGCGGCAAACGCGCCTCGTCTCTGCAGGAAGGGAGGCACGGTGTCACCACCCCGCCAGCCTACCTGCCAATCCCCATCAGGCTGCCGGGACAGAACCGTGAGCCTGCCCCCGGGCTGCTGGGCGTCGGCCATGTAGTCGGGTTCGAAGGCGCAGGTCCTCACCGCATCTACCGGATGCCCAAAGGACCGGATCTGGCGCACGACGAACCCCGTGGAGAGGGGATTCTGCGCCCACTTGGCGATGTTGGCGTCCCCGGGGGCGAGACGGAGAACATCGCCGGCGCGCAGCGGCCAGGCGGGAACCGCAACCTTTGGATGGTTGAAATCCCCGCCCCACCGCAGCCACCACACGCCCGCGGCAACGGCCAGAATGGCGGGAATCCAAGTGCCGAATCTCAACAGCGGTCCAGGGCGCCGGGTAGACATGCTCCCGTCGAGGATATCGCAGGGACCAGCCAGGAC
>JAKAQS010000226.1 GCA_021819585.1 Acidobacteriota bacterium | reverse complement strand
CATGTGCAATCATCCCCCTGTTGGATGGCCTATTTCAATCAGTTTAGACCCTGAAGGATGAAGTTACCAAAACCGCGAAGGCGGGAGTGGGTCCGCAAGGCGCGCCGCCTCGGGCGACAGCCGATTGGAGTGATCGCCCCTGAAAGGAAAGAGCGCCGATGATGAAACTGCCGAGACGCCGAAGCGCCTATGGGCTGATCCTGCTGATGACCATCCCTCTGGGGCTAGCCGTACGCATGGCCCCGCTGGGGCTCTCCGCCTTCTTCTACAAATACGGAGGATCCGTGCTCTGGGCAATGGCCTTGTACTGGTTCATCGCAGCATGGATGCCGCAGCGAAGCAGCGCGGCCCTGGGAGTCACCGCGGCCGCCGCGGCGGCCATCCTGGAGTTCAGCCGGCTCTGGCACACAGCGATAACTGACGCCTTCCGCAGCACGCCGGCCGGCCGCATCTTGCTGGGAAAATACTTTTCGTTCAAGAACATCGCAGCGTACTGGCTGGCGATTGGTTTGGCCGCGCTGTTGGACCAGTGGATCGTGAGACGGGCCACGCCTGATCCTCCGGCCCAGGACAGGCTGCCGGAATGAGAATTGATGGACGAAGATGCAATGCCAGGCTCGGTCACAAGCTCGGCAAGGGGCCAAGCAAAGGCAACACCGCCGCTTGGAGTCTTCAGCGCAGATCCGTTCCGTTCTTTAACCCCCGGTTGAGCTGGGCCGAGGTGTCTGCACAATCGCCCCGTGCGATCAGCTCTTGTTCCTCGCTCCGCATCTTTTCTCAAGAAACTCTTTGAGCGCCACCGCATTGTTGTGCTCTGTATCTCGCGCGCTGTAGACAAGAGTCACCCGGCTGCTGCGCACCCGCGCGAGCAGCGGCTCCCAAGCCTCCGGATGCTGTTCCAACTCGCGGAAGTATCTCTTGCGAAACTCATCCCATTTCGCCGGGTCATGCTGAAACCACTGTCTCAGAGCGGCGCTGGGCGCAACCTCTTTGAGCCAGGCATCCACATTCAAGCTCTCTTTCCTGATGCCGCGCGGCCAAAGCCGTTCGACCAGGAAGCGCTCTCCATCGTCTTTGCCTGGCGGCTCGTAAGCTCGCTTGACTTGAATCATCTCCCGCTCCTCTGCTTCCCGGCGGCCGAACTGTAGCTCGAGCCCTCGCGGCGGCGGGCAGCCTGAAGCAGCACCGGCAACCGCGCGGAATGGGCAAGCTAGAGGTCAGCCATTCCGGACAACCACTCCGCAAACATCGTCCGCGCCGCCCTGCGCAATGGATCCGCACAGCCCGCCGCTTGCAGCACGGCCGCAAACGCGCCGAGATCCTCAAAATGCACTTGCCGAAGCGCAACCGCGGTCCGCCCCATGACATCATGCTCCATGGCTGTGTTTTGCGCCAGGTCCGCGATTCGCGCTATTGGGATCTGTCTTTCACCTGAACCAGCAACATACGAAGGGCGGTTTTAGCCGAGATCCCGTGAGGCAGCATCGGGGGCATGTAAATTAAGGAACCTTGCCGGGCCTCGATCCTGTCGTCTCCGAGCTGGACTTCAGCTTCTCCCTCGAGGAGATAAAGGGTGGCCGACGCCGGACTCGAATGTGTCGAGAGCGCCTCCCCTGCTGAGAAGCCGAAGAGCGTGATGTTGACCCAGTCGTCCTTACGGAGGACGCGGCTGATAATTCCCTTTTCAGGCAGTGTGAACTCGTGCAGCAGATCGGCAAAGAACAAGTATTCCATAATCCTCTTCCTCTCTCGCATCGGCGAAACGGTCGCCCACGGCGGTCGGGCGGAGATCTTCCTTGAAGGATCGCGGATCTTGCTGGAGGGATCCGCGGCCTGAAGATTCTGAAAGGCCCTGTCGGCCCGTCAGCCCCGCAGGACGGAGTTGCGAGCGCCGCCGTGCCAACACATGGTGAGCAGGAAGGCACTCTCCTCCGCTGCATGAACGTCATGCTCAATACCGCGATCGATCGTCAGCAGATGGCCAGCCGGAAGTTCAACCAACCGATCGGGCAGTTTTAACCTCAATCGACCGGCCAAGACCTGAACCGTGATCCTCCCGTCTACGCAGTGCTTCTTCGTCTCCGAGTTCTGTTTCATGGCAATGAGCAGGATGCCGCAGGCTGGAGAGTTCAGCAGCGTCTTGGAGCTTCTCCCCATTTTTCGCTGCCAAGTCTCTGCAAGCCGCAGATTCTCGATCTCCGCAGAAAGATCGGATTGCAACACTGGCTGATCCAGCTCCGGGAGCACAGTGAGGGGTTCTTCTTCGCTGTAGTAGCGTTTCATCGGGTTGTTCTCCTTGATAGACTTTTGCGCGGTACATGATAGGCGGAAGGCCTTCAATCGAAGGCTCCTCACCTTCGCTCGGAATCAGCGGTCTACAAGCGTCGCCTGGTATTCTTCTCCTTTTCTCTGAAAGCCGGCGCTCTCGCCCGCGGGCAACTTATCGGCGTAGGAATGCCCGGTCAAAAGCCCAAGCACGAACCACGCAAACATCGCTGCGCCAATGGAAAAGACAACGTCTCCCGGCACACGCATCCAGCGCAAAGTCTGCATTGTTCCGGACTGCATGAACCCGGCCGAACGCGCATACCACGTGCCATACTGAATGGACGCCCAGGCTTGCAGCAGACCGACCGGCAACAAGCTGAGAAGGGACATGAGGCTCAAGCCAACATTGAGGCACCAAAAGGAGAGTTTCAACGCTCCCTGTTTCCACGGACGGCCGGGGCTCAACACACGCAGGCAAAAGAGCGTCAGGCCAAGGCCCAGCATTCCGTAGACGCCGAACAGCGCGGTATGACCGTGGAGCGGCGTGAGGTTGAGCCCCTGCACGTAATACAGGGAGATAGGCGGGTTGATGAGAAAGCCGAACAGCCCCGCGCCCACCAGATTCCAGAAAGCTACAGCCACAAAGAAATAGATCGGCCAACGATAGTTGGCAATCCATGGCGCCCTCTCTTCAGGCTTGGCGAAACGCAAGTTGTCCCAGGCTTCAAAGCCAATCAGCGCCAGGGGCACAACCTCGAATGCGCTGAAGATCGCCCCAAACCCGATGACTGCGGGCGTTGTGCCGGCGAAGTAGAGGTGATGGAGCGTCCCGATGATTCCTCCGGAGAGGAAGATGGTCGTCGAGAAGAGAGCCGCCCTGGTCGCGGAGCGAATCTCGATCAATCTGAGCCGCGTAAAAAGGAAGCCAATGACAACCGTGGCAAACACCTCAAAGAAGCCTTCCACCCAGAGGTGAACCACCCACCAGCGCCAATATTCGGCAGTGACAAGATTGCTGCGCTGGCCATACATGAGGCCGGCTGCGTAAAAGAGCGGTATGGCAATGCTGGAGATGAGAAAGAGCGTGAGCAAGGAGCGGTCATCGCTCTTGCGAGCCAGAACCGGCTTGAGCGCACGAACCATCAGAACAAGCCACAACACCAATCCGACAAACAGCAGGATCTGCCAGAACCTGCCGAGATCGACATACTCATAGCCCTGGCTGCCGAACCAGAACCACCAGTTGCCAAGGCGCTGCTGAATGCCCATCCACTCGCCGGCCAGCGAGCCGCCCACCACAAGAATCAACGCGGCAAACAGCGTGTTGACGCCGAGTCGCTGAAACTTCGGCTCGTGGCCGCTGACCGCCGGGCCGACGTAGAGCCCCGTCGCCAGCCAGGAGGTAGCGATCCAGAAGATGGCGAGCTGTAGGTGCCAGGTGCGCGTGACGGCATAAGGCAAGTAGCGATCCAGAGGAAAACCGTAGAATCCGTGCCCTTCAACGCCGTAGTGGGCAGTCAGCACTCCCATCAAGATTTGCACTCCCCAAAGAAGAATGACGACAAGGAAATATTTCACAGTTGCGCGTTGGGACGCTGTCGGTTCCGCTGCCAGAAAAGGATCCCTCTCCGGGTATGGGCCGTGAACGGGCTCCTTTTCCTGCGACGCGTACCACCAGACCAGACCGCCAATGCCCGCCAGCAGGCCCACAAAGCTGAGAATGCTCCAGAGCACCGCTCCGGGCGTGGGCTGGTTGCCGACCAGCGGCTCATGCGGCCAGTTGTTCGTATAGGTCGTCGTCGACCCTGGGCGCTCCGTGCTTGCGGCCCAGGAGGTCCACCAGAAGAATGCAGCCATCTGTTTCTGCTTGGCTGTATTCGTTAGGGCGCCGCGTGGGATAGCATAGGCGGCGCGCCCTGCGGCGAACAGATTCGCATAGTATGCCTCCAGTTGTTGGAAAGCAGCAGCGCGATCTTCATCGATTGTGATCCGGTTGCGCCTAGCGTCATACGTGTTGGTGCGCATCTCGCGGATCAGCCGGGCCTTGAGCACGGCTTGCTGATCCGGGCCAAGGGCGGCAAAGCTCTGGGCTCCTACCCTCACCGCCCAGGCGTTAAGCAGGATCTCCGATTCGCGATGCAGCCAATCGGCGCTCCAATCGGGAGCAACATAGGCTCCGTGGCCCCAGACAGTGCCAATCTCCTGGCCACCGATCGATTGCCAAACGCCCTGCCCCTGGGTGATGGTCGCGCCGGTGAAAAGGAGCCTTCCGTCCGTGGTATAGACATCCGGAATGGGTGGCGCCTGGCTGATCAACTGCCGTCCAATGCCGCCCAAGACCGCAAAAGACCCCAGGACGACGACAGCCAGCGCCCACCAGTAACGTTTGTAGCTCATGGATCACCTCGATTCAAAAAAATGAATGCATCTCGCGTGCCTTCAGTTGTGACAGTACGGAAGGGAGAGCTGCGATGCAGGGACTTAAGTCACAAGATGGGTGCGATGGCCGAAATCGGCCGGCTTCTTCCGGTGATTTGCACAGAGGCCGATTTAGCTGCGTGCAGCACATGGTCGATGGGGGACGGCGAACGCAGGACACCAAGAAGCTCCAGCATCCTCGCCACAGGGCGCGCCCTCCACGCTCAGGAAGGATCTCCGTCCCGGGCCGGCGCCTCGGAGCGACGCTCGGGCTGCAGGCCGCCGGCCGATCTCTTCCCAGCCGGCCTGTCTGCTGGGGTGGAAGGAAGGCGCCGCTCCATGTCCCTCTGGGGTTTCCAACACCACCGACGATGCTATGAAGGCCGCTCTGCGGCAAGGGGAACCGCCCCACTCAGCCAGTTGCCCATCTCCCGGGCAAGCAGTTTCTTCCTTGCGGCTGTTAAGAGTTTTCTGATTTCGGAAGGCTCCACCTATTCGAAGAGGAGGCGCGTTTCCGGTGGAATACCGAGCAGAGAAAAATGATGGAAATGCTTGCGCGGGGCGCCGAACGGCGCCGGTGGATGCGGCGAGGCAACAGGCGGCTCATTCAAGGGACGAAGTTCCCGGCCGTAGGGAGCCGAGACTGTTTGAACCGCCTCGGCGTCGCGGCACTCGGAGTTGGTCCGGCAGCGGGATTAGACCACTCCGAGTGCTTCGAGCGGCAAAAGGACATAGTGCAAAAGGGGGACGCTCGAATCCGCGGTGAGATCCAGATTACGGGCGTCTGGGCAAAGCGCACGGCTCATGCCGCAGTTCGTGCGGCTCAGCCCTCCTCCATCTCGATGGCGCGTGGAAAGAGGATGTTGTTCTCCAGATGCACATGCTGATGCAAGTCCCTTTCAAACTCATCGAGCGCCTGATAAAAGCCGCGATAGGTGGGGCATGCGCTCTCTGGAGGGTTGAAATCGCCGCTGAGAGAGCGCATCCGCGCCATGGCGCCGCCGGATGACTCGTGCTCAGCCATCATCACCTGGATGGGGTTGCGGACGCTCCCGAAGCAGCCCAGCGGACGAGTTCCGCCGCCATGGCTGCGCTCCAGATTGGCGATGTAGGGAAACAGCATCCGCTCCTCCTTCTGGATATGCTGCAGAAGCTCTTCCCCGACGGCTTCGACGAGTTGTTGAATCTCCTTCAGCTCAGGATGGGCGTCTCCGTGGCGCGAGACGACCTTTTGAGCGAGGGACTGGAGACGCGGCGCCTCGGCTCTGATATAGGTGTGGTGCGTCTCTACGATGTGGCGGCAGATGGCCTCCAGCGGCTCCTTGGTCCAGTCGCGGCCGGCCTCGCCACCGCCGGCGGCGGCTTGCGCAAGGGCCTCCAGAAGTGTCTGCGGATCGATGGATCGCTCCTCGCAGGCCTGCGCCAGCGGTTT
>JAKAQS010000225.1 GCA_021819585.1 Acidobacteriota bacterium | reverse complement strand
TAACCTGCACAGTATAGCTACTTAATATTGCGAGTCGCAAAGCCGGTCAGCCATTGCGTGGCAGCCCTGCGCGATATTGCAGACAAGCGCGCGCCAGTTGAAATGGGGCGAGGTCAAGACGAAATACTGCGGCGTTTTCCGCTTCATCCTTGTGGGCGAAATTATCCCGGAGCTTTTCGATGTTGCTGAGCACTTCGTATAAATTGCCACTTTTCTGAATTTCCGCAAGCACAAAGCGATGGAATTTCACAGCGCATGGCATGGGTGCTCCGTCTTTTTTGAAAGCATTGTTGCGTGATTGGCTGATGCTCGTCACCCAATTTGGGTCAGTCTGGTTTGAAACTGTCTGGCCGAACATCTCGTGCATGCTTTGCTCGACCGACCTGATGGCTAAAAATTCTGCCACGCGTAAATGGTAGGGATCCTCCCAGCCTGGTATGACCGTCCGCCGGGCCGCATCAAAAGAACGCGATGCCCGATCCGGCGGGACGGCGACCCCCATTTTGCCGAGCGATTCGGCCAACCGATCAAGGTCGGTAAAAGATTCTTCGATGGGGCCGATTCTGACGATTGTGAATGGATTGTTATGCTCTTTGTACTTCGAGAATGCAACGAAGCCTTTGAGTTCGTTTTTGAATTCTTCTGTCGTGCTGTCTCTCATATCTTTCTGCGCAACGAGTGCCAACAGCGACAGAGTGGGAATCGAAATGCCCGCGCCAAAAAGTGACCGAAGAGGCCTGCTGTTTTTGATGGGCTCCGTATTCGCAAGAGCAGTCGACAGCACCTGTACAGCGAAGATTGCTGGTATCCACGGGGCGTATTGTTTGAGCTTCGCCAGGGCTGCGTCAGGCGTAATTCCGGGAGACGAGGCAGCTTTCATGCTTGGTATCCTCGCGCGTCGATTTTGCCGGTCACGGCGGCGGAGATCAGCGCGGTGCGGCGTTCTTGTAGCAGGCCGATAGCATGAGTGGCTTCGGATATCAGGCTATCGATCTTGAAAGTCTGAGAATCAAGAAACTCCACAATCGCCAACTGTTCCTGCATCGGAGGAACCACCACCGGAAGAACATGGATATCGTTTCTATCCACGCCGGGGACTGCGGCCTTTGCAGAGTGCGCATTGAAATCAATTGTCTGAAGGACGTACCAAACGAAACGAACTTCATTCCCGTGAAAGTCACAAACGTAAAGAGAAGTATTGTGGGGCCAGAAATCCTCTTGCATGAGAAAGAGTCTGCCGGTTGATCCATATCTTCCAGTAACAACACCCGGGCCGCTGACCATGAATGTCCCGTGTGTCCCGCTGATTCCGCTTGAAGTCACGACAGGGTATGGTCCGTCTGTGCGTTCCGCATCTGTAAGATCATATCCGCGCTGTAGCGTTGAGAACCGCTTGATCACTGTGGCCTTCCACTGCGCTGGCACGTCGCCGAGCCAGTCGATGCCGGAGGGTTTCATTTTGGCGTGGGGGTTCAGTCCTTTGGTGACGGCGTGGGAGATGACCGCCTGACGCTTTTCCTTCAGCAACTCGATCAGCCGCCGCTGCTCCTCCACCAACGCATCAATCTTCCCCGTCTCCCGATCGAGAAAAGCTATTAGCTTTAACTGTTCAGCCATGTTTGGCACTGGAACGGAAAACTTGTTGAGGTCTTCCTGAAAGAGATGTGGTACTCCCATTCCGCCTTTGATCTGTTGAATCGTGTCCTTCATGAAACTGCTCTGGAATAGATAGCAGAGATACGCGCCGGCCATCGAGGGGTGAGGTGTGACGACAGCGATAGAGCTGTTCACGGTGGCAGGTCGAGGAAGGCAGCGAACGACGTTTACGGTTCCAAGAGTTGAGCCATCCTTTGCAAGCAGAACGTCCCCTTCGCGTAGTGCGATCTCCGGAGATTCGAGGTAGCGCTCCTCGCTTATATAGTTGACATTTTCAAAATCGATGCAGGCCGATTTTATATTTGGGGTAGATAGGAAGATAAAACCGTCATCCACATACTCTTCAGCCCTTAGCCCCTTCCAGCCCAATCTTGCGCGAACCCAGGCTTCGTAACCGAGCTTTGAAAGCCCCCAATGCTCCGGCACGTCGCCGAGCCACTCCACGCCGCTGGGTTTGTATTTCGGATAGCGGGGAAAGCTCATGCCTCGTTTTCCTCCGGCGCGTCGGGTGCCTGGAGCATCCGGCTCCATTCATGGAGTTTTTGTTGCAGTACCGTCTTCGGGATCATCCGTGTCTCATACTGAGCGACGAGCGCGGGCGAGAGATGCCGGCTCATGGCGTACTCGACGACCTCATCATCCTTTGTCCGGCAGAGCAGGACGCCAATGCTGGGGTTTTCGTGCGCGCGCTTGCGGTCCCGGTCCAGAGCTTCCAGATAGAAAGCCAGCTTGCCCAGGTGCTCCGGTTCAAAGCGCACCGCTTTCAACTCGAACGCGACAAGGCATTGCAGGTCGCGATGGTAAAAGAGGAGATCGAGTTCAAAATCCTGACTGCCCACCTGTACGCGGACTTTTTCTCCGACGAAGGCAAAGCCGTCGCCCAGTTCCATGAGAAACCTGCGCAGGTTGCGCAGCAGTCCGGTTTGCAGATCGGCCTCGCTGTGCCGCTCCGGCAGGTCAAGGAAATTGAGCAGGTAGCTGTCCTTGAAAACTCCTGTGGCGTCTTGGGGTAAAACTCGCACCGCTGGTGCGAGTTTTTTGTCCGACAGCACAGTTCGCTCGAACGCGGCATTCCTGATCTGCCGGTTCAGCTCGCGGGTGCTCCACTTCGCACGCGCCGCCAGCCGCAGATAGAATTCGCGTTCCTCCGCTGTCCTGGCCTGTCCTAGAATGAGCAGATGATGCGTCCAGGGCAAAACTCGCAGCAGTGATGCGAGTTTTGGCGAACCGGCATACGTCTCGTAGAACTGTTTCATTCTCCATAGGTTCGAGGCAGAGAAGCCCTTCAGATCGGGAGCTTTCACAACAAGCCATTCGGCAAGCTCGCGCACGACGCCTTTGCCCCATCCGGCCTCTATCACCTTGCGCGAAAGATGCCCCCCGACAGCCCAGTATGTCTCAATGAGCGCAGTGTTCACGGCACGATACGCCTTGGTTCGGCCCTTACAGATGATGTCGAGGATCTCGGAAAACTCAGAGTCCTTCTTTACCAGCTTCGTCGTCATTCGGCCAGCCCCTCCAGCATGATCATGATGCGGGCGGAGACAGCCTTCAGGTCTTCGTCGATCTCATGCAGCGAGCGCGGCGGCTTGAAGACGTAGAAGTGCCGGTTGAACGGGATCTCACAGCCGTCCTTGGTCTTCTCATGGTCGATCCAGGCATCGGGCACATGCGGCAGTACCTCCCGTTTGAAGTAGGCTTCGACATCCTCATTGAGCGGGACATTTTCCGTGTCGCGCAGCTCGCTGTCCGGCTGGGGCTTGCCCTTCAGCTTGCCCTTGGTGGCGAGAACGATCTTGCCCGCTTCGTCCCGCAGCGGGCGCTCGACCGTGATGGTGCGGTAGCCAAAGTCCTGATTGCGGAAGATGCGGCTGATGGGTGCGCCTTCCTTGCTTGCTTCCTGAAAACTGCCAAAAATGCGGGTGATCTCCGCGATATGCTCCTCGCCAAGTTCCTTGCGCTTGCTGCCCAGGCTCTTGCGCATCTTCTGCCAGAAGCTGCTGGCGTCGATCAGCTGGACTTTGCCCTTGCGCGCTTCCGGCTTGCGGTTGGAGAGGATCCATATATAGGTGGAGATGCCGGTGTTGTAGAACATGTCCGTCGGCAGAGCAACGATGGCTTCGAGCAGATCGTTTTCCAGCACGTAGCGGCGGATCTCGCTTTCGCCGCTGCCCGCGCCCCCGGTAAACAGGGGTGAGCCGTTCAGCACGATGCCGAAGCGGCTGCCGCCGTCCTTGGCGGCGCGCATTTTGCTGAGGAGGTGCAGCAGAAAGAGCAAAGAACCATCGCTGACCCGCGGCAGTCCGGGGCCGAAGCGCCCGTTGTAGCCCTGCTGCTCATGCTCCCGGCGAACTTCTCTCTCGACCTTCTTCCACTCCACGCCGAAGGGTGGATTGGAAAGCATGTAGTCGAACTTGCGGTGCGTGTGGCCATCGTCGGAGAGCGTGTTGCCGGCGACGATGTTGGCGACGTCCTGCCCTTTGATGAGCATGTCCGCCTTACAGATGGCGTAGGATTCGTCGTTCAGCTCCTGGCCGAACATGGTGAGACGCGCCTTCGGATTGTGCTCGGTGAGGTATTCGCCGGCGACCGAGAGCATTCCGCCGGTGCCCGCGGTGGGGTCATAGATGGTGCGGACAACGCCCGGCTTGGACAGAACGTCGTCATCCTCCACGAAGAGCAGATTGACCATGAGGCGGATGACCTCGCGGGGCGTGAAGTGCTCTCCGGCGGTTTCGTTGGAGATCTCGGCGAACTTGCGGATCAGCTCCTCAAAGACGAGGCCCATCTGACTGTTGCTGACGGTCTGCGGGTGCAGGTCGATGTGGGCGAACTTCTCGGTGACCTGATAGAGCAGGCCGCACTTGGCCAGGCGCTCGATCTGGGTGTGGAACTCGAAGCGCTCAAAGATGTCCCGGACAGAGGCGGAGAATGCCTGGATGTAGGCGAACAGATTCTCCTTGATATGGTCCTGATCGCCCATCAGCTTCTTCATGTCCATCGGCGACGTGTTGTAAAAGCTCGCGCCGGACTTGCGGAGCAGGAATGGCTCCGGGTTGATGCCGGCTTGCCTTTGCCGAGCGAACTCGGCCAGCACGGCTTCTTTTGTTGGCTCCAGCACACAGTCCATGCGGCGCAGGACGGTGAACGGCAGGATGACTTTGCCGTACTCGGACTGCTTATAGTCGCCGCGCAGACGGTCTGCGACCGCCCAGATGAAGGAGGACAGTGTTTGCTGATTCATGCGCTTGGAGTCCTGTTGGATTACCGTCGCCATTTCCGTAACCGCGATCCCCGGCTTTCTGTTGTCTTATCCAAATCTACACGCCAAGGATCGCGGTTGCGATCGATCGATTGTCAGGATATGCCGGGACACTACCCCAGTTCCGGTCACAATGCGTTGCTGTGGTTGTGGCCGAGCCGAAGCCAAGAGCGAGTGCGTATTCCAGCTACCCCCGTCGCCGGGAACAGCGAATGGTGGCCGCCAGGAACGAAGAATGGCATGGCGCTTCGTCAATCTCCTGCAGTTTGCTCCGTCAGTAGGTCTGACACGAGCGTCTCCAGCGGCGTCACTGGTGTGCCCGCTGGCGACGAGCCCGTTGGCGAGCTGCGCCGCGTTCAGCATCTGGCCCTGATGGTGCGCCGGCATCTGCCAGTAGTTCCGCAGCGTCTCCGCCGAAATGCGGGGCGCGTGGATTGAAACATTCTGTGTCCCCATGCCCCTATCCGTTTTGCTTGGCCGCACCCCAGCGGGGCACGGCTCGGCCGCGGGGCCGGAGAAGGTCGGCCTGCCCGAGACCGGAGGATTCAATCGCCCGGTGCAGGATCTCCCCAGCGCAACGCGCGTCTTCCATTGCGTCGTGGGCCTGATAGGAGATTCCGAAGGCTTGCGCTAGATGAGGAAGCCTGTAGGTGGGGAGGCTGGGCCATGCGATCCGCGCGATCTTGCAGGTGTCCACCCAGCCCGCCCACGGAATGCCGGCGACACCGTAACGGGCATTTGCCCCGACGATCGCACGAAGATCGAAGTAGGTGTGGCTTGCCAGGAGACGTTGTGCGAGGCGCGGCCGTAGCTCACCCTGAATCTCTGACCAGGACGGCGAGCCGGCGACGTGGCCGGCCTGGATTCCGTGAACTCCAATATTGAACGGAGAGAAGGCGTCCTCCGGGTCAATCAGCGAGCCCCAAAGCGAAGCCAGGCGTCCACCCCTGAAGCTAGCGATCCCGATCTGGCAGATGCTGCGGGGGGCCCGGTTGGCTGTCTCCACATCGACCGCGACGAAGTCCATAGGAATATTTTCATCCTGGCCGGGGTTCGGAGGTTCTTCCGTCCCCAACCACCAGCTCCAGATTCCAGAAAAGGGGATGTCAAGTAAAAACACTTCTCCTGATGGGCCTGGGGGGAGGGAGTTTTACTGACATCCAGTCCCTGCGATGGATTTGGCTTGGGCGCGGCGGAGATCGAGTCGAGCTGGACCAGATCGG
>JAKAQS010000224.1 GCA_021819585.1 Acidobacteriota bacterium | reverse complement strand
CCAGTGTAGCGAACCGGAAGGAGCTTTATGCGGGGTCCTCGACCATCCGCAAGGCCAGGGGTGGAAGCAGGCCGATGCCGGCGGCCAGGGAGCGGAAGAGTTCGATGGCGCGAAGGCAATCTGGATCCAGGGTGTAGTGAATGTTGAGGCTGAGATAGCTGCGGATGGTCTCCGGGGAGATGGCCAGGCGAGGAGTCCACTCCCGGACCAAACGCTCGATGTTGGCCAGGCCGGCGTCGCGGCTGGCGGTCAGATGGCTGACGAGTTGCTGGGGGGAGAGGCCCGCGGGAGCCAGAGCCTCTGGACGCAGCGCCCAGACGGCCGCAACCCAGGGTAGGCCGGTGAGCTCACGCCACAGATGGGCCAGGTCAAGCCAGAGCAGAGGTGAGCCGGCAGCGGCGTCTAGGGCGGTGCGGTGCTCACGGGCCAGCAGGGCGGGGTCGCCGATGAGCAGGGCCGCATCGGCTGCGGCGAGCATGGCGGTGGGGTCGGCGGGGAGATGCAGAAACCTGGGACGGGTGTGGTGAAAGTGCTGAAAGAGAATCTGCGTATAGGCCACGGAGCTGCGGCTGGCGGTGTCGGCGGCGACGGTCTGGACCCGCTGCAGGGCCTCGGGAACGGACAGCCCGGAGGGGTTCTTTACCAGCAACAGGATGCTGCGAACTTCATCGCGGGAGGCGATGGTGCAGCCGGGAACAATGGTCAGCGCGGGAGTGAGGGCGGCGATGGGGATCAGACCCAGGTCAGCGGCCCCGGAGTGAAGCTCGGCGGCGCAGATGGCTGGTGAGGTGTAATGGACTTCGTAGTGCTCCCGAAGCCGTTCGGCCGCCGGTTCGTGTTCAAAATCGTAGAGCAGTGGAGCGGGGTTCAGAAAGGCGATGGTCGAGACGCGTAAGAGCACAATTTCATTGTAGATGGCCGGAGGCGGTCGGGTGCCCGATGGGGGCGAGGGTTGGCCTGGCACTGCGATCTTCGCACGAATAAGATAGGATGCCATCACGGCGCGGCGGAGAGGGATGCGGAATGACCGAAGGGATGGGTGAAGAGGGGCAGGGCGTTGAGGGCCGGGTGGGACGGTCCGATACGGAAGAGGCGAGACTGGCTTGGCTGGCGCTGGCTTTGGCGCCGGGGATGGGGCCGACCCGATCCACGCGAGCGGTGCGGCGGCTGGGGTCGGCGGAGCGATTGTTTTCTGCGTCGCTAACCGAACTGGAGGGTTTGGGGATGCCCGCTGAAGCGGCCCAGTTCTGCTTTGATGGGCGGGCGCGGGCTGCGGCGATGGAAGAGTCCGAACGGGCTGCCCTGCAGCAGGCCAGGTGGGTGACGCTGGATGATGAGGAGTATCCGGCTGGGTTGCTGGAGATCTACGATCCTCCCACAGTGCTTTGGGTGCGCGGTGAGGTAAAGTTGTTGAACCAACCCGGGATTGCCGTGGTGGGAACGCGGCAGCCGTCTCCCTATGGGGTGGGGATGGCGGAGATGTTGAGCCGCGACCTGGCCCGGCGTGGATTGGTCGTGCTGAGCGGCATGGCGCGGGGCGTGGACACCTGCGCCCACAAGGGAGCGCTGGAGGGCGGGGGAGCGACGGTGGCCGTCTGGGGAACGGGGATCGATGTGATCTATCCCAAGGAGAACAAGAGATTGGCCGAGGAGATCGTGGCCAGGGGCGGAGCCATTGTCAGCGAGTTTCCCTTGGGGACCTTTCCGGCTCCGCAGAACTTTCCCATCCGCAACCGTACCCTGAGCGGGATGAGCGTCGGCGTGCTGGTGGTGGAGGCCGGCGAGTACTCCGGCACCAGGATCACGGCGCGCTGCGCTCTGGACCAGGGTCGTGATGTATATGCTGTCCCCGGCAATGTGACCAGCAAGAACGCCTGGGGGCCGAACACGCTGATCAAGCAGGGCGCGAAGCTAACCGCAACATGGGAGGACGTTTGGGAGGATCTGCCCAGCCAGGTGAGGCTGCAACTGGAGGATCGGCTGCACGCCAGGGCGGGCGGAGGTGAATCCAACCCGGGTGCTGGAGCATCTTTGTTCAACGAGACACCCGGAGCTGCTCCAATGAGTGAGCACGAGCGGGCCGTCTTCGAGCAGTTGCGTCAGGATGAACCGTTGCAACTGGATGAATTGATGGAGCGGCTGGAGACCAAGCTGGTCTCCGGAGAGGTCTTTACGGCGCTCTTTGAGCTGGAGTTGAGTGGACGCATCCGGCAGTTGCCCGGCAAGAACTACGTACGCTGCTTCTAGGAGATTGTCTCCAGACCAGGCTTCAGCCCAAAGATCATTCGATTCACGGCGCATCTCTGCCGCCGTTCTACCTGCTCCTGCGCCGCGCCGGCTGCGTGCAAAGCGTTTTCAACAGCATTCCAGGGCGAGTGTCTTGGTATAGGGTAGATGGATCGGTCATGGATGCGGAAGGTTGAGTGGCGAGAGAGAGCAATCTCTGTGGGCCAAAGGGGATGCCGGCGCGTCCAAACAGACGAGACGGTTTTATCACGAGCTGGTTTTATCGCAGACCGATAGATATCGGCGAGAAGTTTGACTTGAGCTCGGCGAAACGTGATAGGTTGCATAGGAGTTGGAAGCAGAGTTGGGGCTAAGGACCCGTATCTCTGGATGGGTGTCAAGGGATGGCAAAGAATCTGGTGATCGTAGAGTCGCCGGCGAAGGCGAAGACGATCGGGAAGTATCTGGGCAATGACTACGTGGTGGAGGCCTCTGTGGGCCACATCATGGATCTGCCCAAGAACGAGATCGGGGTGGAGCTGAAGCATCGGACCTTTGAACCGACGCTGATCGTGTCTCCTGGCAAAGAGAAGGTAGTGGAGCGGCTGAAGAAGCTGGCGGCGAAGAGCGACTCTGTGTTTTTGGCGGCCGATCCGGATCGGGAGGGGGAGGCGATCGCGGCGCATCTGAAGAGGCAACTGCTGCCGGCGATGAAGGACAAGAAAAAGCTGCGCCGGGTGACGTTCAACGAGATTACCAAGAAGGCGGTGAAGTCGGCCTTTGAGCACACGCGCGATGTCGACAAGAACCTGGTGGACGCGCAGCAGACGCGGCGGGTGCTGGACCGGCTGGTGGGCTATCAGATCTCGCCGCTGCTGTGGGACAAGGTAAAGCGCGGCCTGAGCGCAGGCCGGGTGCAGACCGTGGCGTTGCGGCTGATCGTCGAGCGCGAGCACGAGATCAATGCATTTCAAACGGTGGAGTACTGGAACATCGACGCGGTGCTCAAGCCGGAGAAGGGGGGGCAGGAGTTCACCGCGCGGATGGTGGGCGTGCAGGGGCTGCCGATTCGCGTACCCAACGGGACGGATGCGGACGGCAAGGAAGTCTTCCTGCCCAATGCTTTGCCGGACAAGGGCGCTGTGAATGAGGTAACGGGACAACTGGAGCGCGCCACCTGGAAGGTGAGGTCGATCGAGAAGAGGGAGCGGCGGCAGAATCCGCGGGCTCCGTTTACCACCAGCCAGTTACAGCAGCAGGCGGCGGGAAGGCTCGGCTTCAACGTCCGGCGCACCATGGGTGTGGCGCAGCGGCTGTATGAGGGCGTCGAGCTGGGCAGCGAAGGTACGGTGGGCCTGATTACCTACATGCGAACCGACTCGACGAATATGAGCGCCGACGCGGTGAAGGAGATTCGGGAGTGGGTGGCGAAGAAGTTCGGCGACAGGTATGTGCCGGAGAAGCCCAACACCTACAAGAGCAAGAAGGATGCGCAGGAGGCGCATGAGGCGATCCGCCCGACCAACGTGGGGTTTGTGCCGAATGAGGTGCGGAGGTACCTCTCCGATGAGCAGTACCGGCTGTACAAGCTGATCTGGGAGCGCGCGGTGACCAGCCAGATGACCGCTGCGATCTTCGACCAGACGACGGTGGAGATTGAGGCCAAGGCAAAGTCCGTGTTTGACTTCAGGACCACCGGAAGCGTGCTGAAGTTCGACGGTTGGCTGCGCTTTGACGAGGAAGCCAAAAGGGCCAAAGCGGCGCGGGCTGCCGCCGAGGCGGAGGCTGCCGCGGATGCCGAGGCGGCGGAGAGCGCCAAGGATGCGACCTCCGAGGAGAGTTCCGTGGACCGGCGGTTGCCGGCGTTGAAGGATGGCCAGGGTCTGGAAAGGGTGCGGCTGGATCCGCAACAGAAGTTTACCCAGCCGCCGCCGAGGTTCAATGAGGCCAGCCTGGTGAAGATGTTGGAGGAGAAGGGGATCGGACGTCCTTCGACCTATGCTTCCATCATCAACACCATTCAGGAGCGGGACTACGTCAAGAAGATTGCGCAGCGGCTGGTGCCGACCGAGATCGGCATCGTGGTGACCGAGTTGCTGGTGAAGAACTTCCCCTATATCTTCGAGACCGGATACACGGCGCAGTTGGAGAGCGAGCTGGATGCGGTCGAGGAGGGCACGGAGCGGTGGACGGATCTGCTGAAGGGTTTTTACGCGCACTTTGAAGAGGAGTTGAAGGTCGCCGAGACCGAGATGGAGGACATCAAGGCCTGGGAGAAGCCTACGGAGGAACGGTGCGAGAAGTGCGGGGCTCCGCTGATCCTGAAGTGGGGCAAGTTCGGGAGTTTCTACTCCTGCTCGAACTTCACCAAGGCCAAGCCGATTACCGTGGCCCAGGGAACCCTGAAGAAGGATCCCAAGGCGGCCGTGAAGAAGGTGCTTGCCGCGTTCGCCTTTCCGATGTTGGTCAAGGCGATGAATGAGGAAACAGCCGAGTCAAGCGTCACCGTAAAGAGCCGGGGGGAGCTGCTTGAGGCTCTGCAGGCCGCCGCCGGCCAGGGAAACAAGCTCGTGGTGGAACCGGTGAGCTGTGACTTTACCAAGGAGAACTTTGCGGCCAAACCGGATCTGAGCTCTCCCGGATCGCAGGAGGCGGAGAAGGAAGAGGAGTTCTGCGACAACTGCGGGCGAACCATGGTGCTGCGCAACGGACCGTGGGGACCGTTCATGGCCTGTCCGGGGTACAACGAGGATCCGCCCTGCAAGACGATCCGGAAGCTGACCCAGAAGGTGCAGACCAAGCCGCCGGTGGTGCTGGAGGAGGCCTGCCCGAAGTGCGGCAAGCCGCTGCTGCAGCGCGATGGGCAGTACGGGGAGTTTATTGCCTGTTCCGGCTATCCGAAGTGCAAATATGTGAAGCAGGATCTACTGGATGTGCCCTGTCCGAAGTGTGGAGGAGAGATTGCGGTGCGCCGCAACCGGCGCGGCGATACGTTCTATGGCTGTACGCGGTATCCGAAGTGCGACTTCACCAGCAATCAGAAGTTGGTGAAGCAGGCCTGCCCGAAGTGCGGAGCGCCCTATCTGGTGGAGTATGCCAACAGTGAAGGCACTTATCTTATCTGCCCGAATAACCGGGAGGCTCTACCCAAGCGCCGGCCGCGTAAGGGTGAGGAGGAAGCGGCTGATGGAGGGAAGAAGTGCAGTTATGAGAAGAAGATAGGCCCCCCAAAACCGAAGTCTCCAAAGGTTGCGGAGGAGGTGGGTGAGCGCCGCCGGCCGGATCCGGAGAAGACCCGCGCGGTGGTGGAGGCTGTGGCGTAAAGCCCTGCCTGGGCCGGGCCACCGGTGCCCCACGGACAAAGAAGAGTCAACGGAAGCCAAATCCTATGATGTTTTGTAGGAATCGATTTCAGGACTTCCCGTTTCCAGTAAGTTAATGGTATAAATAGGAGGAGCCTAAGGCTCCATCTGCGGTCCAGGCTATCTTCTGGGTTCTTCACTGCCAGAATATCTGGCCGCTCCAACTGATTGAAACAACTGGGAAGGGCATCTATGGCAAAAGCGGTTTGGAACGGACAGACGCTGGCGGAAAGCGACAGGGTTGAGACCATTGAAGGGAACATCTACTTTCCCGAAGAGACGGTAAACAGAGCCTTTCTTCGGCCCAGCTCAACCAGCTCCAACTGCCCATGGAAGGGTATGGCGCGGTATTACACGGTTCTAGTAGATGGTCAGGAGAACCCGGATGCGGCATGGTATTACCCGAACCCGAAGCTGGCGGCCAAGACGGTGAAGCACCATGTCGCCTTCTGGCGTGGCGTGGAGATCATCAATAGTTGAGGTTGTAGCGCAGAAGTTGAGGTTATAGCGCGGAGTTTGCAAGGCCGGCTTGTTCGATGAATGTACTCCGGACTGGATGCAAAAGAGA
>JAKAQS010000223.1 GCA_021819585.1 Acidobacteriota bacterium | reverse complement strand
CCCGATCCAAAGGCTAAATCGAATGTGCGGAAAATAGCCTACGTTATCCTCAGTATTCTTAATCGTTGCCGCTATACCTAAAATTCCGCTCGTAAGGTAAGTTGGCCCTGTCGATTTCCACCGCCATTTTCAGCTATGACTTCCCCGAAGTTTGGGTTAGCTATATCTGTAATCGGGCCACCAAAAATATGACGGTTAAAGGCGTTGAAATAATCCACGCGTACAACAACTCTCACTCTCTTCGTGATGTTGAAGTACTTCATGGCATCTAGATTTTCATTGAGATAGGATGGTCCGCGCAGGGCGGCATACTGACGGACAGCATTGCCCAGCACAAACTGATTTGCCGTCGGGACAAAAGCATCGGTGGTAAACACTTTAGGTGGTGCTGAAAGCTTGCCTAGAAAATAGTCTTTCACCAGGTTATAGCTATAAGTTTTCATCGTCACCCCCGGAACAACGTTCGGTCGATTGAAACCATCGATCCCAATGCCGCTCTCGGTCACGCCGAGTGGGTGACCACCAGTATAATTAAAGATTCCAGCCACCTGCCAACCGCCAAACACTTTTGCGAGTATGCCGGAATTGAGATATCTCATCCCTACGCCGATTGGAAGTTCATAGGTGGTGGCAATTTTTATGCTGTATTTATCATCGAGTGACGATACTGTATATTCGGCTTTTTGGTTGTACTTATTCAATGGCTTATAGTCATAGAGTCCCTGGCCGGTATCGGTATTTGACATAATTCGAGCGAGCGTTAACGAAGCCAAGTAGCTTAATCCATTTGAAAATCGCTTTTCTCCCTGGGCTTGCATGGCATTGTAAAATGTGGTTCCAGACATATCGTAGTCTTGCCCAACATTCGCGTACTGAGGGAACGGACGCAAGGCCTGGAAAACCGTCGCGCCCCCTTGAAAATTGCTGATAAATGCCGGGTAGGGATCCTGGATGCCGGCTGCCTTGGCGGCTGGCGAATTGACCTTCTGTGTAAGAAGCGATCCGTATTTCAGGATGGAGGGATTCGGCTGATTGATAGGATTCATCCCGGACGGCAGGCGGACAGCGCGGTTGCCGACGTACGCCACGTTAAGGAACATGTCCCATGGAAGTTGTCTCTGAAGGTTCAAGTTCCATGCTTGATAGTATGGGGCCAGCCCAGCGTTTGAGTCGAAATAATAGATGGTATTTCCATTGGCCATCGATGGATTGAAGGGCGTCGGGGGGGGGGCGGGCATTGGGTTTGTGGCCCAGTTTCCGTAACCGGGCACATTGCTACCGGTTGCGACACGACTGAATTCGCCGTCAACCAGCGGAGTCATAGTTTGAGCGACCCGGCTGGATCCCATCTCGTAAGCGCCGCCGTTCAGGTAGGCGATAAAAGCTCCGGCCTGGATGACGGTTTTATCGTTCAAACTGTATGCGAAGCCCAGCCTTGGCCCTAAATTTCCCCAATGAATAGCAGCCCGGTCATAGCCCGCGCAACCGAAACAATGGCCGAACATAGTAGTTGCGCCTGGCAAATTCCCGGCTCCCGGATCCGGGGTGGTTTTGTCAAGAAACAAAATTTGATTATGGTTTTCGGTGAATGGAACCATGATGTCCCAGCGCAGGCCAAGATTCACTGTCAATTTCCGATTGACCCTGATGTCGTCCTGGATATAGGAAGAAAAATCCAGATTGCGGAGTTTGACTTCATTTGAGAGAATCCGGCCTCCTGAATCCGCTTCTCCCAACAGGAAGCTGGCAAAGGAACTACCGTAAGTCTTGAAATGCGGATCGCTAGGATTTGGAGTGGATGTAGTTGCCTGACTGAAGTGAAAAGCGCCGCCGCATTGCCCGCACGAATGGGAGTCCTGGTAGCCACGATGAAATTCTTCGCCTATGTTGAAGGTATGGCGGCCCCTCGTCCAGAGCCAGTTATTTACCATCGCAATACCCAAGGTACGGTTTTCATCCATCGTCCAGCCGAGATCAACTCCCCATGGCGTGTCGGCGTTTTGCCCGTCGAAGGAAACACCCGGAAAAATTGTGCCGTTCTGTACGCCGGGAAAAGTCACATTTGTTAAAGCATTAAACTGGCCATCGGCTTGCTCGACCCATGAGATACCTGCTGTCGCTGCCAGGTTCGGGGTCAGGGTTTTTACATAGGTGAGCAGAAATGCGTTTCCACTTTCTATTCCATGCATTCCGCTTTGTAACTCGTTTGTGGTAGGAACGATCGGAGGCTTCGTAAAGTTGGATTGCGATTCGCTGTTGCGCCACTCCGAGAAGTGGATGCTTTGCGACTGGCTTATGTTGTGATCAAGGGTATAGCCCCATACGTTCCTGATAACAGGCACAGACGCAACGGCTGGCGTTTCGTTATTTTGCAAGCCGAAGACCGTTCCCGTACTGTTCGGATTGGGAATCAGCGGTAGAACT
Source organism: Acidobacteriota bacterium (assembly GCA_021819585.1). GTDB lineage: Bacteria > Acidobacteriota > Terriglobia > Terriglobales > Acidobacteriaceae > Granulicella. Next base: position 3,745 of record JAKAQS010000223.1, on the reverse strand, counting down.
TCTTTTGACAGCGGGTTGATGCGGTTAGCAGGAATGATATTCCCCGGAAATGGCTTGCCGGTTGTCGGATCGTAGATGGGAATTTGCGTACCCGCCGCATCCACAAAATTGCTAAAGTCGCCGGTCTTCATCGCGGGGGTCGGGACCGATCCGATCGCTGTCTCAGCCAGATTCTTGTTAAACAAGTCAGCACTACCCAGAAAAAAGGTGCGGTTCTTCCCGTTATACAGCTTTGGCAATATGACGGGGCCGCTAAGAGTACCTCCATAATCGATCTCGTGATCTACAGGGGGAATCGGCTTTCCGCTGGAACTGAAGTTGGTGGGGAAAAAGCCAACGGAATCGAAGAAACTGGTGCGATCGATATCGAAGCCATCGCCATGGAGACGGTTGGCGCCAGAAGCCATATTGAATGTAAGTACGCCCTGGGCAAGTCCATACTTTGCCGAAAATGTCGAGGTGAGGGCACGAAACTCATTCACCATCTCAAATGGCGGGTTCATATTGGTTTGGAACCCCTGCGCGTACGGCTGGGTTATTGGAACGCCATTGAAATCAATTCCGCTCTCGAGCTTGACGCCGCCGTTGAATCCGTGGCCTGGCGTTACGCCAGGCACGAGTGAGGCGAATTGGTCGATCTGGCGGATATTGCTGTTGATTTCAAGCGGAAGCGCGCTGACTACTTTCGGTTCGAGAGTCGCACCTATCTGTGGCTGTGTGGTATTCAGCGCAATCGAGTTCGCTACCACCCGCACATTTTGGTTGGCCGCGCCGATTGCCATTTGGATATTGATCGTGGGCGTGACGCCGATTTCGACGACGACGCGGGTTTCCACGTATCTCTGAAATCCTGGCGCCTCTACCGTGAGCCTGTAGTCCCCGGGAGCCAAAGCGGTTGCTGTATACGTGCCTGTCGACGTTGTTCCCACCTGCATGACAACACCCGTAGCTTCATTCCTAAACGTCACGCGCGCTCCGGGAATGCCAGCACCTGACGGGTCCGTGACCGTGCCAGTGAGTCCACCGAGTGCCTGGGCGTTGATCTGCACGTGCGAAAGGAGAACGGCCAAACAAAATATCAGGGCCGGCGCGGACATTGCGACGGTCTTGTGTTGGCATCGCCTATATGTGCGATACAAAATGTGACTCATGAGTATAAGTCTCCTAAATGTCAAGCCCGCGCGGGAGATTATGTCATGCTGCAGTACGAACTCAGATCAGTCTCTAATGGCAGAGAACCATGCTATATAGCAAAACGCAGATGTCCGGCTATAAGCTGAACAGATTCAGTTGGTTTCCGGGGTAGGGTAAATTGTTTTGGGAGTCGAGTTGCTGGAATGCCTGTAAAATGGGGGCTTTCTCGAACAGGGTAAGACTCAAGACCTGTAGGATTTGGTAGAGAGTAACTCCCACGCCCAGATGTTTGCGCACGATGGCCACCAGCACGTAAACCGAGACCGCGATCCAGATTTGCGTCTTCACGGCATTCTCGCTTGTGCCGTAAAAAGCGGCTCTTGACGAGAATCTGTAAAGCGGTGAACGGTAGACTGTGTGCTTCGATGGCATAAAACCTCCTGAAAACTGCCACTGTCGACAATCGTTGCCGATTCGGTGGATGGCGCCGCACTTTGCTTGCGTCTGGGCCGAACCGGCCAGCGAAATTGATTGCGCCACGAAATCTAGCACATTGCGAAAACGATTGTCAAAGGGGACTAGGGGGCCATAATCCGTCGATAAGATTCCGAGGAGTCGACGGCAACGTGATTTTTCGCCTCGGCGGGGAAGTGGATGCCGATCTGGCCTGCACCGCTGGGGCGCCGGAGAGACGAATCGCCCGGCGCGCAGGCAAAAACCGCTCCGAACGCGCTTCGCAGGCGTAGTCTGGCTCAGCCAGCCGAAGACAGGCCAGTAAAATCCGTCGATAAGCGCGGCTGCCTGCCTCTCAGGTGGCCACCGGCAACAGACGCAACGCCTCCTTCCAGAAAGCGATGCAGTCCACCAGCGCAGCCAGCCGCAGAATGGTCCTTCGCGCATGCTGCACGATGCGCCCCGCCGTGTTGATCAGCAGAAAACGCAGCCGTTTGGGCCGCGCACGCAGAAATTCCGCCGGCAGCGCAATCCGCTTCAGCGCCGTCAGCACATTGTGTGCGATCACCGCCAGCCGCAGCCATGCCGCATTCGCGCCGAAGTACTTGCTCGGCATCACCCCGGCGGATAACTCATTCTTCAGCACGTCATGCACGGCCTCGATCGTCCCCGCCTTCTCGCGATGCCATTGGATCAGCCGCCCTGGCGTCAACTCCCAGCGGTTGCTCAGCACGGCGAAATGCTTCTCCCGGCTGCCGTCGGCGAACATCTCCTCCTGCCGGCGCCGGATGCGAATCGCCACATAACGCAAGGGCTCAATCTCCTTGCGCTCGCTGCGCTCGGCGGGCACAAAGTCCACCTCGGCGCACTCGCGAATCTCACCGGGGTGAGGCTCGCCGTATGGCCGCCACTCCGCCTCCGGCACACCCAGAATGGCCGCTCGCAGCGCCTCGCTCATGCGCGCGCTGACGACGAAGCCAATCTTGCCTTTCGGACCATCGGCGCGGTCTTCGTCGCGCAGCCAGTCCAGCAACCCATGCTCGTGGCAGGCCGAATCCCCGCGATAGTAAAGCTCCTCGACCGTCTCCGGCAGCGCCGCGAAGGCTCGCTTGGCCACCTCCAGCGGCGCCATCATCGCCGGCACATTCCCATCGCGAAACTCATCGGCCAGGATGGCATCCATCTCCGCCCACACCGCCAACATGGGCTGGTAACCGCGCTCGCCTTCGTACGTCCGGAGCGCCTCCCGCTTGTGGCTCTCAATGATCGTCGCATCCTGATCCACCGTGGCCATGCGCTGCTCGGCGCAACAACGACCCAGCTCCCGAACCAGCTCGCGGTTCACCGCGCCCAATCCGGCCAGCGCATCCCCCTCTTCGGGAATGAAGGCCAACTGCTCCGGCTTGCGGCTCTCTTTGGCCTCGTCCAACTTCTCCTGCGAATGAAACCGGTTCAGAAACTGCCGCGCCGCCTCCGGCGAGGGCAGCTCATGACCCAGCAACTCCTTCAGCCCGGCGTCGGCCCGCAGCTGCGCGAAGTCATCCACGCACTCGCCGCCCACCGCGTTCAGCACCACGAAGCTCTCCACCATCGCCGCCTCGTCCAGACCGCGATCGCGCTGCTTGATGCGCACATGCTGCCGCACGCCGGACGGCGTCTTCAACGAGCGGAATGCCTGCACCACCAGCGGCACGCCGCCCCAAGCGGTCAGCGTTTCCTCAAGCGGCTTGTCGTCGATCTCAAACGACAGCGGCAGTTCGGTTGGTGAGGGTTTGCGAGGCAGTTTCATGACCTCATCCTACCCGCAACTTGCACCTGGAAGGTGCAAAACAATCGGACCTGGAAACCTTCGAGCAAACCCTCATCCTCTTGCTCTACAACGGCTTCTGCGCACTGCCAATACTTGCGCCCTTTTGCTACCCACGGATTATGGGCTGCCCTGGGCGCACGTCAGATTTGTGGGATGAGGTCATGCGGCGGCCTTCATCCGATCTGAGCGGCGTTCCCAAAAATCTTCGAAGCGGCCGCTGAGATTGGCGCAGCGCAGGGCGGTGATGGCGTTGGCGCCGTTGACAGTCCAGTGCATGCCGGCGCGTTTCAGACGCGTGCCGATCACCACCTTACATCCTGCCTCCACCACGCCGGTCGAGGTGCATAA
>JAKAQS010000222.1 GCA_021819585.1 Acidobacteriota bacterium | reverse complement strand
ATCAACTATTGCAGCGTGTGAGGGATGAGGTCGTAAACGCGATCCCTTTCCTGGAGGTGATGAAGCAGAAACCAGACATGCTGATGAGCCCCGCGATTGCCAAGGACTGGAGAGAGCAAGCGAACCAGTTTTCTTTGGCCAAGCTCAAAATCCCTGGTGAGCACTTTACTCAACTGCCCCAGAAATTTGGTCCGTATCTGAGGCTGACTGATTTCAAGAAACGATAACCTGACACGTCTTTGCTTCAAAGAGAGCAGCCTGCGCGCTCGCCCCGCCCTGTGTCGCCTCCCCGTGTATCGAGCCTGCCCCGGCTCGACACCTTGCACAAGATAGAGGTCGTTGAGCGCTCACGAAGGTCGTCGCCGGAAGCGGCTCCTGGGCGCACTTCATCGCAGTTCGAGCAGCCGGGACCACATTCCTCTGGCTTTTCGGTACCATGTTGGTCGTCGATCTTTGACTCTCTCCTGCGCTGCGCAGCACAGAGAGATCGCCGCGCAGCACGGAAAGACAGGATCCGGAGGATTTCCATGTTCCCATACGCGAACGGCTTCCGCAAAGACTCATCTTCCAGCAACCTTGCAGCGGGGCTCGCAACGCTGGGCGGCACGGCTCTGCTGCTCTTTCTGGGCGTGTTCGGCGTCGCATCTTCCCTGGCGCAGACTCCGCAGGACTCGTTCGTCTTGCATCATCTGGACGGGACCATCGTCGTTCAGCCCTACGGGCCGAACATCGTGCGGATCACGCTGAGCAAGGATGCCGCGCAGGCCGAGGCGCCCGCAGGCTACGGAATCATCGCACACCCTTCGGCGGAGGGCTGGAGCCGGGCCGGCGGCCAGGCGGGAGATCCTGCGGGAGACCAGGTCTTTCGTTCCGCGAAACTGGCCGTGCGCGTCTCGGCGAGCCCCTTGCCGGAGAGCGAGACGCCCAGGCCGATGCCGCTCGACGCATTGAATGAGCAGTTGCGCACGCAGTACTTCGGAGCCTCGCATGGCGGTCCGAATCTGGATCGGATCACCGTGGAGACGGCTGCGGGCAAGGTTCTCCTGACGCTGCGCAACTGGTCGATGACGGCGAATCCCGCGGACACGGCGATGCCTTCCAATGATGCCGGCAGCCGCGTCAGCGCCGTCTTCTCGTCGCCTACGGACGAGCACTACTACGGGTTGGGTCAGCATCAGCAAGGCTTTCTTGACCTGAGAGATCATCACCTGAACTGCTGGCACAACTACAGTGCCCCGGGCGGCGAGGTGGTGTGCGTTCCGTTCATGGTCTCCAGCAGAGGCTATGGGTTCGTCTGGGACAACGCCTCGAAGACCAGCATCGATCTGGGCTTCAATCAACAGAACGTCTGGTCCTCAGAGGTTGGCGATCGAGTATCGTTCTTTGTCATTGCCGGTGACACAACGGACAAGATCTACGCGGGATATCGCCAGCTCACCGGTGTGACGCAACTGCTGCCGAGGCCGGTCTATGGCTACATCCAGAGCAAGGCCATCTACCCCACGCAGGAACAACTGCTCGCCGTGGCCAAGGGGTATCGAGAGCGCAATCTGCCTGCGGATGTGCTGGTGGTGGACTTCCTGAACATGACCCGGCAGGGCGAGATGGATCTGGATCCAAAGCGCTGGCCGGATCCGGCGGCGATGAACGATCAGTTGCACGCCATGGGCTTCCGGACGCTGCTGAGCGTCTGGCCGCACTTTGCGGAAGGGACGCGCTACTACGAGATGCTGAAGAGCAAGGGCTGGCTGGTGCAGGACGCGAACGGCGTCCCCGACGCTATGCACGTCTCCAAGCAGGTGGGCCCCAACATCGACACCACCAACCCTGACGCAGCGCGCTGGTGGTGGGAGACGATACGCGACCGCTACATCAAGCCGGACCACTTCGATTACGTCTGGCTGGATGAGACCGAACCGGACATCGATCCCGAGCATGATTCCTTCTACATCGGCTCCGGCGCGCGTTACTACAACGTGTATCCGCTCTTCCATACAGCTTCGGTCTACGATGGCTTCCGGCGAGACTTCGGCGACAGCCGCCGGGTGATGATCCTGGCTCGGGCCGCGTACCTTGGCGCGCAGCGCAACGGAACCGTCTTCTGGTCGAGCGATATCATGTCCACCTGGGATATGCTGCGGCGTTCGATCTCCACCGGCCTGGACTTCACCGCAACCGGCATGCCGTACTGGGATACGGATATCGCAGGCTTCTTCTCCCCGCGTCTGCCTGCCGACTACAAACCCCAGCGAACGCCGCTGATCGACGGCTCTGACGCCAAGGCCAACATCGGCAACTACTCCGACTATCCCGAGCTGTTCGTACGCTGGTTTGAGTGGGGCGTCTTCCAGCCGGTGATGCGCGCCCACGGCGAACGCATGCATAACGAGGTATGGGCCTACGGCAAGCAGGCGGAGCCCATCCTTGCGAAGTACCTCCGGCTGCGCTATGCGTTGCTGCCGTATACCTACTCGCTGGCTTATGGCAGCTACCGGAGCGGTGCGCCGTTCATGCGCGCGCTGTTCATGGACTTCCCGAATGATCCAACAGTAGCCAACCTCGGTGATGAGTACATGTATGGACCGGCGTTTCTTGTCGCTCCTGTCACCGTGCAGGGAGCGACCCACCGGCAGGTGTACCTTCCCGCTGGATGCGATTGGTACAACTACTGGACCAACCAGCGCTTCAAGGGTGGGCAGAGTATCGACGTGAAGGCTCCCATCGACACTATTCCGTTGTTTGTTCGAGCCGGATCGATCCTCCCCATTGGGTCCGCCATACTGAGCGCATCGCAGACGCAAGCGATCCAGACGGTGCGGGTCTATGCTGGAGCAAACGGCGACTTCACCCTGTTCGGTGACGATGGCACGACCTACGGCTATGAGAAGGGGAAGGATTCGATCACCCGGCTGCACTGGGACAACGCAGCTCGCAGACTGACGCACACGGGACCGGCAGCCTGGACCCAGCCCGACAGCGATGTGGTGCAGGTGATCGGGCGCTGAAGGCAAGATTTGGGCGCGGGAAATAAATGATGAAATCTGACCGCTGGTCGAGCTTCACAGGGCTCCGGCCCTGGCTGGCTGCTGGGTCGCTCGCATCTTCGGCGGGTGGCCCATATCCGGATTTTCTCGGTATTTCTTGGCTGCCTTTTCTCTCGATCACTCTCCTCGCTCCGGGCGCCCCGCATCTCGGCGTTTTGAGATTCGGGGCGCCCACCGCCCAGAGTGTAGTGATTCGAGCACCCACAGCATAGTGATCGTCGGATTTGGGCCACACGCCTGGCGATGTAAGGGCCTCTGCCATCGAAGAGATCGGGACGGCCGAGGCCGTCTTCATTGCAGGAGCGGCGAAGCCGTCTTCGCTTCCTCGTTGCATCCTGGACCGCAAAGCACCAAGGGCGCAGACGGGAGACGGAGGTTAATCCCTCCATCCTCTTCTGCGCCCTTGTTCTGCTTGAGGACCTGAAGCCGCCTTAAGCGACCACCTCAAGCCCCATGGATCTTGCCGTGCCGCGAATGGTCTTGGCCGCCGCTTCCACGGAGGCTGCGTTCATGTCCGGCAGCTTCTGTTTGGCGATCTCAAGGATCTGCTGCTCGGTGACCTTGCCCACCTTGTCCTTGTTGGGCGTGCCGGAGCCTTTGGCAACCCCGGCGGCCTTGAGCAGCAGCACCGGAGCCGGCGGAGTCTTGGTGATGAACGTAAACGTCCGGTCCGCATAGACGGTGATGACCACCGGAATGGTGAGGCCCACCATCGCCGGATCCTTGGTGCGGTCGTTGAACTGCTTGCAGAACTCCATGATGTTGACCTGCGCCTGACCCAGCGCGGGTCCAACCGGCGGCGCCGGCGTTGCCTTTCCGGCGATGATCTGGAGCTTGACGTATCCCTGAACCTTCTTTGGAGCCATCTTCGTTTTCCTTCTTCGTCTGTTGCGGGCAGGCTGGAAGACCAGACCGGGCCGCGCATGAATTTTCTACTGCTGGTACCGCTCTTTACTGCCGGCAGGAGTTAGAAGGTCCGGTGAAGCTGCCGGGCTGCGACTCCTGAAGTTCAATCTCCGAATCCAATTTCCAAGTTCAATCTCTGCTGCCTGCCTGCGCTCGATGGACTGTGCATAGGCCTTGATCCTCCAGGCTGGAACTCCTGATTCTCTGCGCTGGAAGCTCCGGCTCTACTCTTCAACCTTCTCCACGTTGGCGAAGGAGACCTCGGTCGGCGTCGGCCGGCCGAAGATGGAGACCATCACCTTCAACGTCTGCTTGTCCTCATTGACATCGTCCACGGCTCCGTTGAAGTTGTTGAAGGGCCCATCGGTAATGCGGACCAGTTCGCCCTTGGCAAACTTGAGCTTGAGCTTGGGCTTCTCGCGGGTGACGTCGCTGCGATTGAGCATCGCATTCACCTCTTCTTCAGAGAGCGCGTTGGGCTGGTCGCCGGTCTGCAGAAATCCAGTCACTCGCGGCGTATTCTTCACCACGTGCCACATGTCGTTGTCCAGGGCCAGCTCGACAAAGACGTAGCCGGGCAGGAAGACGCGATCGATGGTGTACTTCTTGCCGTTGCGCATCTCGGTGGTGGGCTCGGTGGGAATCTCGATCCGTCCCACCTTGTCCTGGAGATGATAGGCCGCCACGCGGCTGAGCAGGGACTCCTTCACCTTGCGCTCAAACCCGGAGTAGGCATGGATGATGTACCACTTCAGGTGTGGCGGCTCGACCGCAGCCGATTCCGTATCGGCTTCAGCCTGGTGGGCTCCGCCCACCGCTTCGCCGGCAACTGCTGTCTCGGAATCCGCAGCCACATCGCTCTCCAGCGCTTCTCCGGCCCCAATCGGGACGGTCTGCTGTTCGTCGTCTCTGAACTTATCTGCCATGGTTGCACATTCCTTCAAACCCAAATCTCTTGCCTGCTGCCGGAGAGGATCCCGAGCGGCGTTCCCGCCGTGGATCTGTCATCGCCCGGCTTGCCTTCAGTGCTTCGTCAGGTACAGAATCACCTGATCCACGCCCTTGCCGATGGTAAGGTCCACCAACTCAAAGTATGCGGCAAAGAGAAACACCGCGATGATCACCACAATGGTGGTTGCCTGCACCTCAGCCCGGGACGGCGTATGGACCTTGGTCATCTCCTGCCGCGTATCGTGCAGGAACTGCCTGAGTCGCCGCGGCCCTGCGGACAATCGCTGCATGGCGTTCTGTTCGGTGGTTTCAACTAAGGCGGCCTTCGCCATGGATGTACTCCTGAAACTGCTGCTTTATCTCCGTCGATTCCTGCCCGGTTGCTACGGCTGCACCGGATCCGAAGAGCGGATAAGGCCGGTGTAGCGAACCGGGCCCTGCGCTGGATTGAGATTCGCCCCGAGGAAGATCCTGGGTCGATCGCCGCCGATTCCACGCTGGAACGGCTCCGGATCGATTTTGGATCGGCTCTGGGGTTCGGTTACAACTGCCTTGGACCCTCTTTGGATCCGCCGTGGGCGGCCTTCTCGGCAGCCAATCCGGCGTTTCAGAGAGATGCTGGCAGGGGAGCTCGGATTCGAACCGAGAAGTTCGGTTTTGGAGACCGACAGTTTAACCGTTGAGCTTACTCCCCTGTATGGCGCCGGTCGGCGGGTCAAAGTATCGGCCGCCATGAGGCGCCAGGCCGAGGAACCCGCGGACCGGATTGGGTCCGCTACTTTGTCTCCTTGTGCGGCGTATGCTTGCGGCACGTATTGCAGAACTTGGAGAACTCCAACCGTCCGGTGGTCGTCTTCTTGTTCTTGGTCGTCGAGTAGTTCCGGTTTTTGCACTCCGGACACTGCAGGGTAATAATCTCGCGCATGGTGTTTCCTTTCCAGTGTGGCCGGCCACCTCGGCCGGCAAGCAGCTTGTCTTCCCGTCCGGAAGCCTCTCAGCTCCGTCCATCTGACACGCCGCGACGCAGGGTGAGTCTGGGCCCCTGCTGCCCGGTTCCTGAGTTGTCCTACGGGATCGCCAGGCGGTCAGGCACACGCTGGCTCTGCTCTATTATCCATGAAAATCAGAATTTTGCCAAAGAAAACTCTTTTCCAATGCAAGATGAGTCGTTCATGACCGGTCCGGTCACAAGGGGGGATGAAAATGAAGCGGCGCCGGGAGTAGGTTGGATCTGAGCTGCGTCTGGACCGAAGGCCGTTTCAGGCAGTG
>JAKAQS010000221.1 GCA_021819585.1 Acidobacteriota bacterium | reverse complement strand
ATCTCATGTGAAGAAGATCGCCGTCCTCGGCTCGACCGGCTCCATTGGCCGCAGCACTTTAGACATCTGCGCGTCCTACCCCGACCGTTTTCTACCGGTCGCCTTGGCCGCCGGCTCCAATCTGGAGATTCTCCTGGAGCAGTGCCGGCGCTGGCGTCCGCAGGTGGTTTCGGTCGCCGGCGAGGCGCTGGCCGGCCGGTTCTCCGCGCTCCTTGCCCAGGCGGGCATTACCGGCGTTGAGGTGGTTTATGGCAGCGCCGGAGCCGTGCGCGTGGCCACGTTGCCGGAGGTCGACTTCGTGGTGGCCGCCATCGTCGGCGTCGCCGGATTGGAGGCCACCTACGCAGCGGTTCTGTGCGGCAAGACGGTCGGCCTGGCGAATAAGGAGTGCCTGGTCGCGGCGGGTGATCTTATCCTGGCCGCCGCCCGCGAGCACAACGTAGATCTGCTGCCCATCGACTCCGAGCATAATGCCGTCCATCAGTGTCTCCGCGCCGGAGCGCCGGCGGAGGTGAAACGGATCTGGCTGACCGCCTCCGGCGGTCCCTTCCGCGATACTCCGCTGGAGGAGTTCGACCATATCACCCCGGCCCAGGCTCTCAAGCATCCCACCTGGGTCATGGGCCGGCGCATCACCATCGACTCCGCAACCATGCTGAACAAGGGGCTGGAGGTCATTGAGGCTTGCCGTCTCTTCCACCTTCCGCCCTCCCAGGTCAAGGTCTGCGTCCACCCACAATCCACCATTCATTCGCTGGTGGAGTACATCGACGGCAGTATTCTGGCGCAGATCTCGGTGACGGACATGCGTTTACCCATTCTCTACGCCCTCTCCTGGCCGGAGCGCGTCGCCAGCGGCCTTAGCTTTGACATGGCCTCTCTGTCCCGGCTGGATTTCCAACCCCCGGACCCGCTCCGCTTCCCATGCCTGCGCCTGGCTTACGAGGCGGCAGCGGCCTCACAGAAGCACTGCATTGCGCTCAACGCCGCCGATGAGATCGCCGTTACCGCATTCCTGCAGGGGGAACTCTCCTTTAATGGCATAGCGCGTACAATCGAGCATGTGCTGACGCTCACCCCCTCCGGATCCCCGGCTTCGATCGCTGAGGTTCTGGCCGCGGATCTCGCAGCCCGTGAGCAGGCAAGAGAGGCCGTTGCGGCATCTCGTATACTGCCATCCAGATAACAGCTCTGCGGCAGATCTCCTTCTTCCTCCTTGGGGCCGTTCGCTTCCGACACTCATGCATATCGTTATCGTCGCTGTAGAATTCGCTATCGTCCTGGGCCTGCTGGTTCTTATCCATGAGCTTGGCCACTTCGTGGTCGCCAAGCTTTGCGGCGTCCGCATCGAGACCTTCTCGATCGGTTTTGGAAACCGCATCGTCGGCTTTCGCTATGGGGAGACCGACTACCGGATCTCCCTGATCCCTCTGGGCGGCTATGTCAAGATGGCCGGCGAACTGGCCGGCGACGGCTCCGTGCTGCCGAGCGACGAGCGGAATCGCGAGGAAGAGTCCTCCCTGGGAGCCTCGCCCAAGCCCGACGATCTCACCTCCAAACCGCGCTGGCAACGCGTGCTGATCGCCATCGCCGGACCGGCCTCGAACTTCCTACTTTCCTTCCTCCTGCTCTTTATCGTGGCCCACTATCACCACGAGGTCGATCATTATCTGAACGGACCGGCGACGGTAGACTACGTCCCTGGCGGAACGCAGGCGGCGCGCGACGGCCTCACGGCCGGCGACACCATCACCCGCTTCAACCGCATCGTGAACCCCACCTGGGAGCAGATCTACGACGAGTCCGTGTTGAATCTCAACCGCCCACTCCCCATCACCTTTGTGCATGACGGAGAGAGCCATTCCAGCGCCTTCACCGTTTCAGTTCCACCGAACACAGAGTTTGACGCCGGCGACATGATGAACGAGGGGCTGATCCCTCAGATGGATCCCGGACCGATCCAGGTGCTCAGCGTCGCCGCCAACTCGCCCGCTTCCCGCGCGGGTCTTGAGCCCGGCGACGAGTTGGTCAGCATCGACAATCTGCATCCACACTCGGTCTATGCCCTGCTGGCCTTCTTGAAGGACAACAAGGGCGCTACCGACCGGTTGGGCATTCTGCGCAACGGCCATCCCATGACGCTGCTGGCCACCCCGGAGAAGATGGCCACTCCCGATGTAGGCGAAGAGTATCGCCTCGGCTTCACCTACCGTCCGCCTCGGGCGGACATCGAGCGCCTGCCCATCGCCGCGGCCCTCAGCCAGTCTCTGCGGGACAATCGCGACGGCTCCATGCTCATCCTCCGGGTGATCAAGGGCCTGTTCACCCGCCACGTCGCGGTGAATCAGATGATGGGGCCGGTGGGCATCGCGCAGCAGATCGACATCGCCACCCAGATGGGCATCTGGCCGCTGCTCAACCTGGTCAGCGTCATCTCACTCAATCTGGGGATTCTGAATCTTCTGCCCTTCCCTCTGCTGGACGGCGGCATGATCTTCTTCCTCATCGTGGAGAGCATCATGCGGCGCGACGTCAATCAGCAGTTCAAGGAGATCGCCTACCAGGTGGCTTTTGTCTGCATCATCCTGTTCACCTTCTTCGTGCTCTTCAACGACATCAGCAGGCTGCATCTGCGCTGAGGATTTTTCCGTGCCCGTGTAACCGGGCGCCTATGCGGAAGATTCGTCAGGATCCGGCTTGCAGCTCCGCCACAATCTCCCGGGCGGCCGCGCGGGCCTCCTCTTCCTGGTCCACCGCAAAGCTGATCGCGCCCACGCGCGCGTGTCCGCCGCCTCCGTAGCGCTCGCAGATGGCTGCGATATTGGCCAGGGAATCGGCAGGCCGGGTGGTCCAGGGGCTGGTGCCCACGCTTACTTTGGTGCGGAAGCTGGACTTGGACAGCCCCACGTTGTAGACGCCCTCGGGAAACAGGTAGTACGGAATGAACTTGTTGTACCCCTCGGCGGGCCGATCGGCGATATCGAAGGAGATCACGCCGCGCCGGCACACGGCGCGGGAGCGAATCAGATCCAAAGCCTCCCAATGCTTCTCCAAAAGCGGCCCCAGCATACTCCGCACAAAGGGCTGATCCAGCACCTGCTGGAGCGGCATTGCGGCTAAAAGCGGAATGAATCTCCGGGAGATCGACTCGCCCCCCTCATCGGGAGCGCTCTCGATCACCAGGGTGAGCTTCATCGCCGGCTCCGCCATCTCCACCGCGGCGGCAGCGCTCTCATACCTGGCTCCGTCGATAAGATCAGCCCAGTGGATCAGCTCCTGGAGCGGAGAGATGTCCATCCCAAAGCGGCCGCCGGCGACGTGGGCAATCAGGCTGGTGCAACTGGTATAGGTTGGATCAAAGAACTGACGCATCGATCTTGACCCATCCGCCTGCCCGCGCCGGAACGTCTCCTCATCCTTAACCGTCATGAATGCCGACAGATGGTGATCGAACCACCAGGTCAGAAGGGGCGAGGACGAGTACTTGAAGTCCACGATGGCATTTTCTCCGCGGGGATCAAACCAGCTCTCCTCAAAGAGGAGCCCGGCACGATGCACCAGCCCGCGATAGTCGAACCTCTCCACCGTCCCGATACACTCGCGGTGGAAGCGCGTGAACAGCGCCGCTGAGCAGGCGCCATCAAAGCACTTATCGTGATAAAAAACCCGACAGTTCAATCGTGCTTCCCTTCGCTCTCTCCGAGCCGGTTCCGCAATGCGGGCGGCTCCGAGGTTGTGCTGCCAGGCTCTTCAACAGAAGCATCCCTTTGGCAGCCATGGTTCCGTGGGCGCCGAGCAACGCCGGCAGCGGCGCGGCGCCCTGAGTTGGCCGTAACGGCAGCGTCCCGGTGAGAGCCTCTTCCGTATGGCTGCTGTCCGTAGCCTCGGCGTTTGCAGCCTGCCCCGAAGACTCGCGGTCCGCAACAGGCTCGCCTGCCGAAGTGAAATGAAACGCCGCCGCAAGCCCTCTTTGGGAGACCTTCCCACACAGAAAAAACTATCGCCATCCACCCTGAAAACGACGCAAGAAACCATCCCATCCACAGCGCATTTCTTGTTGCTATTACAGCATCCGCCAGGCGTGGCCGGCGGTTGGCTGCGCAGGACTCGATGCTTTGGTGCGGCTTGCCTTTTCCGCTCTAGCGCAGGGCCGCTGCGCCGCCGAGTTGCGCCATGGTGGTGCGCAGGTAGTGGTGCGGATTGACCGGAACCCCCCGCACCATGACTTCATAGTGCAGATGCGACCCCGTCGCGCGGCCGCTGTGTCCCACGTAGCCGATGACCTGACCCTTGACCACCGACTCGCCGACCACAACGTTGTAACCGCTCAGGTGCCCATAGAGTGTGACAATTCCGTTGCCGTGGTCGATCTCGATCTCCCGTCCGTAGCCTTCAGCCACGGAAGCCTTGGTCACCCGCCCATCGGCCGGCGCATGCACCGGCATCCCATCGGCTCCGCCGATGTCCACGCCCTTGTGAAACTCGCCCTCGCCGTTACCCAGGATGGGATCTTCGCGTTCTCCAAAGCCGCTGGTGATGGGCCCCATGATCGGCCACATGTCCGGCACGTTCCAGCCCACGGCTGCATCCTCCATGGAGGCAAAACTGCTCAGCTCGCTGCGCACTCCAAGACTCTGGTTGAATGGCTGGAGCGAGAGACCCTCACTGGCCGTAGCCTTGAGGGCGTAGAAGGTATCCAGCGACTTGTAGTAGCTGGCGTCGTTGAAGCTGGCATCGTCCTTCAAGGGCGCCTTGGCCGCCTCCAGCGCCGCCGGCCGGTGGGCGTGGTACCCGTGGATACGATTCAGCTCTCCCGTCGTGAGTCCATAGATCGCCGAGACCTCAAAGGCCAGGGAGCCCAGACTGGCCTCCTGCACCTCTTTTTCATGGGTCTTTTTCTCCAGCCCGGCATAGTCCTGGCGGGTCATCGCAAGTTCATCGCGCATGCGGTTGACGGACTCCGCTTTGACCAGCATCCGCGTGTAGGATCCCGCCATCCCCGCAATGGAGAACACTCCTACCACCGCCGCCGCAACAAACATGTAGACGTAGCGCATGGGGATTCCGACGCGATCCACCGCGCCATCCTCTCCCTGCGTCACATAAACAACAAATCGTTTCCGCAAAGCCTCTCCCTTATTGAGAACCGGTTCCCATACAAGCAGACGCGGCTTGAGCGCCCGCTCTGTCTTCGGCAATCCACTGCACGATCCTCTCAGCGGTTTCGGCGTTCGTCTGTGTCCCAAACCACACTGAGTCGTAATTTCTGGTAGACGCCAGAGACGCGGACCAATGGTTGGCCTATGCACCTGCACCCGACGACCCTCTTATCTTAAAGGGCTGAACCGCTGAAGGCAACCCCGGATTCCGGCCCTATTCCAAATTCCGGTCCAAATTCGGAGCTCGCCAGGAGTTTGGATCCAGGCCGACTTCTCTGCCGGACCGAGGGCTGCGCTATCGCATCGCCCGCGTTGGAAGGCAATGATGGATGAGGGCAGCGCTCCGGTGGCGCGGTCATTCCACCCCAGCCGGTAAGCGCCCAGGGGCGCCAGATATCGTCCTCCGCGGATGGGACGACGCCCAGAGATGTCCAGATCCCGCTGCGCCTCCGCGGCAGATGCTCTCCGGCCTGGCGCAGCCTGCAGGTTCCCCTGCGGAAGTTGTACTCTGCAATCTGTGCCTTACCCTTCCAACCGCCGTGCAGGAAGACTCCCGGGAAACATTCTGGGTGAAAGGGAGATCATCGAACGCATTCGGGAGCGCGCTCTCAGCCAGCCCCGGAGCGACGGCGCACAAGCCGGAAGCCGGCGAGACAACCCGTTCCCGGGCAATTGGCCGCGCGGCGACGGCAAGGCTGGGTCCAGTCGCCCCGGATCGGCAGGGGCAGAGCACTCCGGCCGGGGTGTTGTGCCTTCGACTTTGCGCAGGCAGCCGGCTTCGCTGGGACGGCCGATCGCCCTGGGCATCGGTGACGACTGCGCCATCCTGAAAACGCCTCCGGGCCAAGGGGCCCAGGAGATTCTGGTCACCACGGACTTTTCTCTGGAGGGCCGGCACTTTCGCCGGGAATGGCACAGCGCCGCTTCCGTCGGGCACCGCACCCTCGCGCGCGGGCTCAGCGATCTGGCCGCAATGGGAGCAAAGCCGCTGGCCGCCTTCCTTTCGCTCGCGCTGCC
>JAKAQS010000220.1 GCA_021819585.1 Acidobacteriota bacterium | reverse complement strand
TCTACGAGGACGCTCGCATGCTTCCAGCCGAAGCCCTCGGAGTCCTCCGCGACCCTTGCTATGCAAGCCACTTCGAGGTACGCGTGGATGGCTATCAGGGTGGGAGGTTCTCGTTGTTGGCGCCCTATTAGAGCGCCTTATAAGGTGCGTGAAATCCCCTTGGAAGCTTGTGCCGCAACACCTTTTTTGGGGGAGCCGTTCTGGGGGATCTGGGCGCCTCTTTATCCAGAATTTCCTCGGCGAGGGCCGAGCCTTGCCCATCCTGGGCCTTCTCCGACGTCGTACTCCAGCCGCGGCGCCCGTCCATGGCATGACTCTGGTCATCCGGGAGCTCGAGACTTGGCGCCACTGGCATCGCGTTGCTGAATCCATGGCTCCTGGCGCCTTTCCGGCCAAACCTGATTCCCCGCAATGTGAGAGGATGCCAGCTCCATTGGTGTCCAGAAACCTGGCTCAGCGCAGCTCGTCCTTCCCCAGCCCTTCCGGCATCAGCAACGCCGCATGGCTACCTCTACACTCACCCCATCCATCGGTTGGGCCAGAGTGCCACTTGCAGTTCCAACCTCGTCCACGGCCAGTTCGCGGATGGGGTGTGAACTCTCCGGGAATAAGGGTTCTCCGCGGATTTTGGCCGGTCTTGTGTCAATCGAACGGCTTGCATGGTTCTTCAGAATGGCTCGGTTTGGGGTCGATTCCTCCGCCGTCAAGGTGAAGAAGCTGTAACTTTGCAGTCACGATTCCGGGTGAGAACGGCTTCATGATGTACACGTTGGCCCCGGCGATGAGCGCTTCCGCCATCTGGTGGCTCTCAGTTTCGCTGGTCACCATCATTACGGAAATCTGAGCAAACTCTCGCTGGGCGCAAAGGGCCTTGACGAACTCCAGACCATGCATCTCCAGCATGTCCCAGTCGGCCAGAATCATGGAGATGCTGGATTCCTCCCGCTTCATCACCTGTAGCGCCTCCAAGCCATTGCCGGCACGGACTGTCTCAAATCCTCTCCGCATCAGAATTTTCGACAGGATGTTGCGAATCACTCGTGAATCATCCATGATCAGCGCTCTGGCGTCATGTTTCCTGTCTCCGTGCGCCAAGGGATCGTTGTGACGCCTGCCAGGGTGCGGAACCGGCGAGGCGGGGTTCCGTTCAATCGGCTCCCAGCGCCAGCACGCGCTCGGTGTCGATGACCAGCAGAAGATCGAATTCCAGTGGGTAGATTCCCTGGAGCAGGGCGCGGCGCGCAGCCGGAAGATTCTCTGGAAGCGCCCTCCAGTCCTCCCCCTGAACTTCAAGCACATCACGGATCTCGTCCACTAACAGGCTGACCGGACCACCATCGGAGCGGATGACGATGTTCATGGGCGGGGCGTCGCTGCTCTTCAGTGGCGGAAGAGAGAAGATCCTGCGCATATCCAGCGCGGTTACGATCTGGCCGCGAAGATTGATAAGCCCTTCGACCGCGGAGGGGGCCAGGGGCACCGGCGCCATCTCCTGATGCCGCATCAGCTCCTGCACGTGGGCAAGCTCGATGCCCATGAACATGTCGGCGACTCGAAAGGTTGCATACTGCCGGATCTTCGAGAGGCTACGCCTGACTCCCTCTGCGGAGCCGTTCGATGAGGGGTGTGGATTCACGCCAACTCCTTTCGCACTTGCGCTGCTCCCTTCGCAACGCCAAGACGGCCCGAGGCCGGCCTGCGGGGAGACAGCCAAGAACCATGCCAGCAACGATGAAAGACCAGCGTTCTCATGCAGCCCACTCCTTGTGCTCACGGGCCAGATTGGCCGGCGCGTGAGCCGTCCTGCCTGTGGGAAGGGTCTCCAGATAACTGAGGATGGCGCCACGGTCACTGAATTGCAGGTATTGATCGAACCCGGGGCTGTCCGCTGTGGCGCTCCCCGGGGTCTGATCTTCTCCCAACAGGACGGCGACCTTAACAGATTCCAGACTTCTCAAGCGGCGCACATGGGCCAGAAGATCGGCGCCGCTCCGGTCTCCCAGATCGAGCGCGGTGAAGATCACCTCCATCGTCTCCTGCTCAAGCGCCTTGGCTGCTTCGGCCCAGGTGGCGGCTTCGATCACCTGGTGACCACGAATCTCCAGGTAGCTACGCAGATTGCCGCGCACGATCCTCCGCGGGTAAGCGAGCAGGATTCTGTGCGGGGAACGTGAAACAGTCGGCACTGGATCAGTTCTGGTTCCAGCCGCTCGGCGCAGCAGCGCATCCAGGTCGACAAAGTCCGTCACCTTGCCGTTGACCACGCCGGATCCCAGCAGGCCGAAGGCGGTTCCCGGGCTCTTGATGGTGACGTTGTCAGAAATGATGTCGAGGATCTCCTCGACGATCAAGCCGATATAGCGGCCGCCATCTTGAAAGACGATCACCTGCAGGTTATCCTCTGGCCGGCTTGGATCCGCGGCTCCAGCGTCCAGAAGGCAGTCCAGCCGAACCAGCGGCATGATCGTATCGCGATAGGCCAGCACCCTGGCTCCGCCTGCGGACTCGGTGCGAGCGACGGGAATCTCCTCCAGCCGGGCTACCAGAGACAAAGGGAGCACCAGACGAGCAAATCCCTTGCAGCGGAAGAGCAGCAGCATCTGAGCCCGGTCCAGGGTCTTTGCGGCGAGTTCGCCGTCAACGGCCTGAATCTGCTGCTCGTTGGTGACGACATGGGCCAGATGGGCCAATCCCGTTACGTCCAGGATCAATGCAATCTTCCCGTCTCCCATGATCGTTGCGCCCAGGTAACAGCCAAGGGATTTGAGCTGCCTGCCCAACGCCTTCACGACAATCTCCTGGGTGTCGTTGACATGATCGACAACCAGTCCGAAGGTCGTTTCCTCCGCCTGGACAACGACGATGTTGATGACGGAGCCTTGATCGTCAGGGCTCTCGACCGAGCCGTGAGTCTGTAGCGCCTGCCCTGATCGAGCGACTCCCAATACCTGGCGCAGAGAGATTAGCGGCAGCAACCTTCCTCGCCGGCGATAGACCTCCGCGCCGTGAACTCGCTCGATCTGCTGCCGCCCCGCAGCTCCTTCCAGCCGCACCAACTCGACCAGATTGGCCTGCGGGATCACGAAGCGAAGCGCAGGGGCGGCCGTCGCCCGGCTCTGATGGTCCTGGATACTGACAATCAGGCCGGGAATAATAGCCAGTGTCAACGGAATCTTGATCTTGAAGGTGGTTCCCGCGTTGCTGCGCTGAGCGATATCCACGGTTCCACTGATCTTTTCGATGTTGGTCTTGACCACATCCATACCAACACCCCGGCCAGAGATATTGCTGACTCTCTCGGCGGTAGAGAAGCCGGGCAAAAAGATGAGCCGCAGCGCCTCGCTCTCTTGCATCATGGCCGCCTGACTGTCCGTGATCAGTCCCTTTTGCACAGCCTTGCTCTTGATCTTTCCCGGATCAATTCCAGCTCCGTCATCCTGTACCTCGATGTTGACCTGACCCCCTTCATGGTAGGCCCGCAGCAAGATCGTCCCTTGCGGGCTCTTTCCCTTGGCCACACGAACTTCCGGGCTCTCAATACCGTGATCGCAGCAGTTTCGCACCATGTGGGTCAAGGGATCCTTGATCGCCTCGATGATGGTCTTGTCCAGCTCCGTGGCGGTTCCTTCCATCTGAATCCGGATATCCTTGCCCATCTCGGCGGCAAGGTCCCGCACCACCCTTGGAAAGATGTTCCACACCACGCCGATCGGCTGCATCCGGGTCAGCATCACTCCTTCCTGCAGTTCGCTGGTGATCAGGTTCAGGCGCTGGGCCGTGGTGCTGGTTGCATTGGGTTGCTGCGAGCCCTGCAGAATTTGATTTCGCGCCAGCACCAGTTCTCCGACCAGGTTCATCAACTTATCCAGCAGCTTCACATCCACACGGATCGTCGATCCCTCGGTGGCATCCGTGGCGCGCCTGCCGCCCAATAGTTCGCGGCGTTCCTGGGATGCGTGCTGGTGGCCGTCATTAGGGACTGGCGCCGCGCCGATCCCGGCCCAGTCCTGGCCGGGACGATGGAGGAGGCTGTCGGACTGCGGCTCTTCGGTGGGGGAGGGCGAAACCTGCTGGCCGGAACTCTGCTCACACCTATCCTGACCCGGGTCTGTGTCTCGCTCCGGGCGCCTCCCGTTTGGAGATGAGGATGCAGCCTCCGGTAATGGTATCTTTCCGGCGCCCGAAACGGCCTGCCTCTCACTCATCGGCGAAGCCTCGAGAGCTTGACCTTGGATCCTGGCGGGTTCCGGAGCGGTTGCGGCGGCCGGCTCCCCGGCGGGCTCTCCGGCGGGCTCTTTGTAGGCCGCGGTCAGTCGTTCGCGCAACTCCTGATAGCTGTTTTCTCCTTCCTCATTGCAGGACTCGATCCGCTCCAGGATCTGCCTGACGGCATCGACGGTCTCAAGGATGAGAGAGACCAGGGTTGGGGTCAGTGGCCGCGCCCTGTCACGCACCTGGCCAAGGATGCTCTCGGCGATGTGGGTGATGGAGCCAAGGGTTTGGAAGCCAAAGAATCCGGAGGTTCCCTTGATGGTATGAATGGCTCGGAAGACACTCGCAATCAGATGCTCATCGGAAGGGTTCTGCTCCAGTTCCACCATCTGCTGGTCAAGCGTCTGCAGATTTTCGTTGCTCTCGATCAGAAACTCTCGTATCTCTTCGGCAAACTCCATTCCAGATCTCCACTCGCCCTGCGCCAGCCTTCTATCGGCAGAGCATCCGGATCTTTCAACCCTGAGCCGCAAGGTAGCCGGATATCGTTCCGCCCACCCATCCGTTCCCAGTGCAGGGTGAGAGATATCGAAGGACCAAAATGGGACCAATAAGATCTGTCCCGGTTCAGGAGAAAGATCATTAGATTTATGTAGCGATTTGTTGCCGTGGACTCCTCACAGGGTGGAAGGTGAAGACAGGTGATGTGGGAGCGGCTTCTGGAAGCTTCAGCAGGAGCGGCATCCGCATGATGGGTCTGTGAGAGCAACACGGTTTGAGGACGAAATCCATGCATGTCCTGGTAGTGGAAGACGATCCTGCGCTGGCGGTCTTTGTGCAGAAGGGGCTCCTGCTGGAGGGCTATGATGCGGACCGTTGCGGGGACGGGGAGACGGCTCTTGAGCTGGCCGCCGAGCATCCTCCGGATCTGGTGGTTTTGGATCTGGGGTTGCCGCGCCGAGACGGCGCCGAGGTCTTGGAGGCATTGCGCCGAGACTGGCCTGGCTCCTTGATTCTGGTTCTCTCCGGCCGCGGAGATGTTCAGCAGCGTATCCGCTGTCTGGATCTTGGCGCCGACGACTATCTGGTCAAGCCATTCAGCTTTCACGAGCTTACGGCCCGCTGCCGCGCCCTGCTGCGCCGCCGGGAGCGCCATGCGGATCCGATGCTGCGCTGCGGTGGAATTCTTCTCAACCGCATGGAGCGCACCGTCTCCTACCAGGGTGTTCCTTTGGAGCTGACCACCAAGGAGTTCGCTCTGCTGGAGTTTCTGATGCTGCGCCGTGGCGCCTGTTGCACCCGCTCCGAACTGTTGCAGCAGGTTTGGCAGAACTCTCCGGAGGCCGGCGCCAACGTCGTGGATGTCTATATTACCTATCTGCGCAAGAAGCTCAGCGCCGCGCATCAGGAGGGGGGACTGTGGAGCTCTCCGATTGAGACCGTGCGTGGTCTGGGGTACAGACTGAGGGATCTGCACCGGTTACCCCGGGCTGAAGGCTCCGTCCGCGAGCCGGCAGGGGAATCTGCCTCGCTGACGAACCATCCCGGGGGCGAAGACTCTGAAGCTGGGAGGCTGGAGACTCGAGCTGCGGACCCGAGGGAGGCGGGAGCGGAGTGCCATGGATAGAAGTCTGCCGGCGCAGAGCGGCAAACCCGAGCTGGAGATGGATCCGCTTCACGCCGAGCTGCATGATCTCTGCCAGCCTTTGACGGCCTTGCGATGCCGGTTGGAGATGAGCCGGATTGCATCCAGAGGCGACCGTTTGGAAGAGGTCATCGAGGATGCTTTGGAAGAGACGCGGCGCATCTTCGCCGTGGTCGAGCGTATGCGCTGTCGACTTGTCCAGGAGGAAGAGCGGAGCCAAGGGCTAGCGCCGCGGGGGAGAGCGGAGCGCGGGCGGCAAGCCAGTGAGAGGAGACGGAAAGAGAACGAATGACTTCAGGAAGCATGGATCTCGACAAGTCGGTGGTTTTGGT
>JAKAQS010000219.1 GCA_021819585.1 Acidobacteriota bacterium | reverse complement strand
TCCAGCATCCCTGGAGACGCCCCTTCCAACCGCAAACCGCAACACCATTGCGGGTGACTCCATAACTTCCTTCAAGGGGACATTTCTAATGAGCGCAAGACGGGGACATTTCTAATGTGCTATGACAGCGGGGATCGGATCGGTTGACAGCCCGCCGCCACTTTGGGAGACTTAAAACTCACGCAGTTCGCGCGGCTGGATACAGGTCGGATCCGGTTCTGGGCCTCTGAAGTGAGCCGAAGTGGCGGAATTGGCAGACGCGCATGGTTCAGGTCCATGTACTCGCAAGGGTGTGAAGGTTCGAGTCCTTTCTTCGGCACCAAAAAAAACAAAAAATGGGAGATGCGGGTTCGGGCGGGCGAACCGGTTCTTTCAGATCGCTCCGAGTGAAACGCACGGACCATTCCGTTCTCGGAAAAGTTGTCAGGTCAGCTCTTTCTGGCGAATCGGAGGGCAACTCTGGACTTTAGCCGCCTAGGCGAGACGAGCGAGGGAATGGGCTATGACCACGACTTGCTGGTCCCTGTCTATCGCGCGTTCCTCAGATCGGAATCCGCACACGCGCTTCCGCGCCACGGATAACAGGTCCAAATCCTGGCTTGACCCTTCATCTTTCAGCGCCCGCGGAAAATTCGGCGGCCGACAACGACGGCCTCATTCGGCAGAACGTCCTGGCCAGACCGGCCTTTGTCACAGCACTTGACGCATCCAGCAGAGTGGGGGCAAGCGCCTCGGCTGACCACAGATCCTGTTGAATGATCCGGAAGGGATGGCCAGCGTCACGCATCCAACTCCGTGCGACAGCTAAATTTCTCCGATTGGCAATCTCGGAGCCGTACCTTAGACTGCACCAAGCTTCTTCTGGAAGCACGCTCCCGGAAGCTGGATGTCCCATGAGTAGCCACGCCATCCCCAACCTCATCCGCGAAGACGAGTTCGACTACAGCCTTACGGGCGTCAACTCCACCCGCGCCATCGAAAAGGGGCTCGCGGAAGCGGACTGGTACCAGTGCCCTGTGCCGCGCGAGACTCTGCGCGTCCTGCTGGAACGCAAGGACGGACCGGCCATCCGAGACTCGATCCTCTGGTTTGCTCTCATCCTTCTCAGCGCTTTCGCCACCATCGCGCTGTGGCCCACCATCTGGGCCGCTGCGCCGTACATGGCTTACTGCGTTCTTTACGCCTCCACCTCTGACTCGCGCTGGCACGAGTCCGGCCACGGTACCGCCTTCAAGACTGACTGGATGAACAGCGCTCTGTATGAGATCGCTTCCTTCATGGTGATGCGCGAATCCACGGTCTGGCGCTGGAGCCATACCCGTCATCACAGCGACACGCTGATCGTCGGCCGCGACCCGGAGATTGCCGTTCCTCGTCCTCCGGACATCAGAGGCATCCTGATGTCCTTCTTTAATCTCCGCGGCTACCCGCGATACTTCAAGCATCTCCTGCTTCATGCCACCGGCCGCATGTCGGCTGAAGAGAAGACCTTCATTCCGGCCTCTGAGTTTCCCAAGGTCTTCCTGCGCGCGCGCCTCGCTCTGACGATCTATGCGGCTGTCATCGCCCTTGCCATCTTCACGCACAGCCTCGCGCCGCTGCTTTTTGTGGGGCTGCCCAACCTCTTCGGCTCCTGGCTGATGGTGATCTACGGTACTACGCAACACGCCGGCTTGGCGGAGAACGTCCTCGATCATCGGCTGAACTGCAGAACGGTGTCCATGAACGCCCTCAACCGCTATCTCTACTGGAACATGAACTATCACGTTGAGCATCACATGTTCCCGCTAGTCCCGTATCATGCCTTGCCGGCGCTGCACGCGCTCGTCAAGGATGACTGCCCAACCCCGTATCCCAGCCTCCCGGCCGCATGGCGGGAGATCATCCCCGCCATCGCCCGGCAGGTCAAGGACCCCACCTACCACGTCAAGCGCCGTCTACCGGAGCGCAGGCCGCGGACTCCTCAGGCCGCCTTCAGCGCCGAGATCCAGCGGGACGCCGACGGATGGCTGCAGGCCTGTGCCGCGGATCAGCTACGTGGCGGAGATATTCTTCGCATAGACCACGGACGAAAGACCTATGCGCTCTACCGCACGCAGGAGGGAGGCCTCTTCGCTACAGACGGAATCTGCACCCACGGGAACTCCCATCTCGCTGAGGGCCTCATCGTCGGCCAAACCATCGAGTGTCCCAAACATAACGGGCGCTTTCATCTGACGGATGGCTCACCTGCGCGCATGCCGGTCTGCCGCGGCCTGGCGACCTATCCTGTCGAAGAGCGCGGCGGCACCGTTTTTATCCACGCCGCGTCTCCAGGCGGCGCCGGCGCGCGTGCGCCGCGGGCCGTTGAGTTCCGCGTGGTCAGCAACCGCAACGTGGCCACCTTCATCAAGGAGCTTCTCCTTGAGCCGGTCGACTCGGCTCACCCGATCCGTTTTACTCCCGGCGATTACCTGCAATTTGAAATTCCGCCCTACGCTGAGATCCCCTTCAGCAACTTTGACATTCCTGAGCCATTTGCCGCCGTCTGGCGAGCTCACCACCTGTTTGACCTTGTCGCCCGGAATGCGGAGGGTAGCAGGCGAAACAACTACTCTCTGGCCAACAATCAGAAGAGCGAACCCACGCTGCGGCTCAATGTTCGCATCGCCACGCCCCCTCCGGGGCAGGACTGTGCGCCCGGCGTCGGCTCCAGTTATCTCTACAGTCTTAAACCCGGTGACCGCCTCTCGGCTATCGGACCCTTTGGAGACTTCCACATCAAGCCGACGCAGCGGGAGATGCTTTACATCGGAGGTGGCGCAGGCATGGCCCCACTTCGCGCCCAGCTAACTCATCTGCTGGAAACAGAGCATACCCCTCGAAAGATCAGCTTCTGGTACGGCGCGCGATCCCGCCAGGAGCTGTTTTATACGGGCTACTTCGCTGGTCTTGCCGAGTCTCACCCAAACTTCACCTTCCACCTCGCGCTCTCCTCGCCTCTGCCGGAAGATGCCTGGAACGGCCCAGTCGGCTTCATCCACCAGGTCGTGTTGGAACAATACCTCCGCAACCACCCGGATCCCACCGTAGTGGAGTATTACCTCTGCGGGCCTCCGTTGATGATCAAAGCCTGCACCCGGATGCTGGCGGCTTTGGGGGTTCCTCCGGGTCAGGTAGCATTTGACGAGTTTTAACAGAAAGGCTGTAGTGGATGAGTTCTGTATCTGGATTTATCAATGACGGATCCGCAGACCCACCGCGTCTTCAGGTCTACCTCAATCTCGATAACCTCGCGGATCTGCGTGGCGACAGCCTCTGGGGAGGCCATCAAGGCATGGCCTGCTACAGGCAGTTGCTCAGTGACGGCTTCGAGGGAATTCAGTTGACAACGGACGAGCCGGTCACTGCGGATGCACCCCTTCCTCACTGCGGCCTCGACCGGATCAATGCTCCCGGTGAGGCCGACGCAGTTGCGGCCAGGCATGCCCGGCGCGGCGACGTCTGTCTCACGGTTCATGCAGGATGGGGCCTTGAGGACGAAGATGACTCGTTCCGCATCGTCGAAGCGATTCTTGCGGCGTCGGAGCGTCACCGTCTGCCTATCTTCATCGAGACCCACCGCGCCACCATCACGCAGGACATCTGGCGCACGGTCCAGATCGTGAAGAAGTTTCCGGAGGTTCGCTTTAACGGCGACTTCAGCCACTATTACTGTGGGCAGGAGCTTGTCTACGGAGTCTGGGAAGACAAGATGGCTTTTCTGCAGCCTGTCTTTGACCGCATAGGCTTTCTTCATGGCCGCATTGCAAGTTCCGGCTCCATGCAGGTTCCGATCGGTCCCGACATCCACGTACGCCCTCTGCAAGCCCACGGCAAGATCAATTATCTGGCCCACTTCAAGGAGCTCTGGATTCGGTCGATGCTCGGATTCCTCAAAAGCGCAAAGCCCGGCGACATCCTGATCTTCGCCCCGGAGCTTCTCTCCGGCGTTCACTATTACGCGCGGCTGTTTCCAGATGCGGCTGGGCAAATGGTTGAGGAGTCAGACCGCTACGCACAGGCGCTTCTCTACAAGGATTTGGCTTGCGCCTGCTTTGCAGAGGTGTGCAAATCGAATCCGGCTGGAGGTTAAGCGGAAGTTCCTCGTCTCAAGGAGTGAGGATCTGGTGGCTGCTCATGGGGATAGCGCATTTTGTGCTGTTGGATGAGTGTCGACGCGGTGACGGAATGGAGCAGTTGCACAGCTCATTGCTGAGTTGAATTTGCCACGGTGGTCATGGGGAGGGTCAGTTGGGTGGGGCCTTTCAGCGGTTGGCAGGTATTGCGCAGGAAGGGAGACAGATCCTGCACCAGGTTGCGGAAGCGATGTGCCGGTGAGCCATCGTCCAGAGTATGGGTTGCGGCTTTGTGGAGTGTGGCTTCCGAGCGCTGCGCCGCAGCTACCGGATCCCGATTGAGCTTGCGCTTCGGATCCCAGTCAAAGTTCAATCGAGATCTGTGCGTGGCTTCACTACCTAGGTAGCACGCCGATTGTTCCACTCGCGGCGCCTCCACCGGATCGAGCCGTGCAGCGCTCCACGCTGGTATGTAGCAAGCGGCTCTGGCTACGACGAAAAGCGAAGTCGGAAGGAGCACGAAAGTTCCAGCATCCAATGGGCTGGTTGCATAAAGCATGGATTGCATTAGACGAGTGGACCCAGCGCTTACCAGCATGCCCACTCTGAGTCTGACGATAGCTGGACTGATCCAATAGAATGTGATCGGACTCACAGCCTGCCTTGATTGTTTGGATGAGAATATGGCCAAGCAGGCCGTAGAGTGAAAAGATGACGACACGACAAACGTTTAGCAACCAGGCGAAGATGCTCAAGGCTCTGGCGCATGAATCCAGGCTCATGATCGTCGACCGATTAAGCCGCGGGGAGTGCTCGGTGGGGGATCTCCGCGATCTCATCGGCGGCGACCAGTCCACAGTCTCCAAGCACCTGGCCTTGCTGCGCGCCCACGGCATCGTCGAAGACCGGCGTGAGGGGACCACGGTCTACTACCGCCTGCTGACGCCTTGCGTCTGCAATTTTTTTACCTGCGCCACCCAGGTTCTGAAAGAACGGAAGAGATAAACAAGCAGGAACGAAACAGCAGCTCCTGCCATTCTTTGGCGGCGATTCAAGGGGCTAGGCTCCGCCGTTGATCTCTTCGAAGCGAGGAGCGCCTGGAGGAGTTCTTGTTCGAGCGCCGCCGGCAGGATGCTCGAACCGCGTTGTGATCTCTCAGCAGCGCCGTGCGCAGAAAGACAGCAGGAAGAGGCTCCGTCCGCCGGCCTGGATGCGCAGGTGGTGGGATAGGGGACCGGATGGGGTAGAAAGAAATGCTTGAGCCAATCACCGTCGCGATCTTCCTGGCCTTCCTGAGCGCGCTTATCCACGCAATGGGATTGCTTGGTCTGCTCTACTGGCAGACTCGGCAATGGCCCAAGATCGAGGCAGACTTTCGCCCCCGGCGTAATCTCCCAGTGTTTCTCTTCCTGTTCGGAGTGATTCTTGCTCTGCACCTGACCGAAATCGGCCTGTGGGCGGGTGTTTATGCATGGCGACATTGGCTGACCGACTGGGGATCGAGTCTCTACTTCTCCGCCGCAAGCTATTCCACCACGGGATATGGCGACGTTGTGCTGCCCCGGGTATGGCGTTTGGTCGGCGTCATGGAATCGATCACCGGAGTGCTGTTGCTGGGATGGTCGGCGGCCTTTTTCTTCACGGTCGTGCATCGTTTTTTCGAGATACGCATCCGCCTTTGGCAACGAGAAGGCGACAGAGCCGGATTGGGTTCATAATCAGCCGGCAGTCGCGGGGAATGCTTCACGTTGATGTGATCGCCGTCACAGCGAGCATATTGGCAATATGACAATATGGCCAATATGGCAGCTATGAGCCGTCAAGCGGACAGCAACCGGTTCACCCGACAGGCCGAGGTTCTACGAGCCTTGGCGCACGAGTCACGGCTGATGATTGTGGACCGGCTGAGTCGCGGCGAGTGCTCAGTTCGCGATCTTCACGAGCTGGTCGGCGGCGATCTTTCAACTGGACTTGCCCCCATTTTTGAGACAAAGGGATAAGACTCAAAATCCAACGAATGGAGAATTGAGTCATGGGTTTGTCACGCAGGCAGTTCACCAAGGAATTCAAGCTGGCCGCCGTTCGGCGGCTG
>JAKAQS010000218.1 GCA_021819585.1 Acidobacteriota bacterium | reverse complement strand
TTCGCCGGTGGCCGCCGCCGCGATTAGAGACTCTTTCTGCCGAAGCGGATCCCGAATCCTCATGCCGTCGGGTCGCATCCCCAAAGAGATCCCTTTGGCTGGCCCTCTCGGAAACATTCATCCCCGGCAGACCCTCTCTCCGCTGCGTTTCGCAGCATAACAGCGAGCGGGCCGGGCCTTTTCCACCTTCCAGCGACCGCGATGAGCCGATCCGCAGTCAGAAAGTTCCCTTCATGAGCAAGTCTCCTGAATCCAACTTCAACGAAGACAGGCCGCTCGCCGGCGAGCGCCTGCAAAAGGTGCTCGCTCACGCCGGCATCGCCAGCCGCCGCGCCGCCGAGCAGATGATTCTCCAGGGCCGCGTCCAGGTCAACGGCCAGACCATCACCGAACTCGGCGCCCGCGCCGACATCTCCCGCGACCACATCCGCGTCGATGGCAAGCGCCTGCATCGCCCCGAAGCCACACGCTACTTCATGGTCAACAAGCCTCGCGGCTACGTCACCACGCTGGACGACCCCGAGCACCGCCCGACCGTCGTCGAACTGCTCGGCCAGGCAGCTCAAAAAAAGGCCGTCGGAGAGCACTCCCGGCTCCCGCGCCTCTACCCCGTCGGCCGCCTCGACTACCTCTCCGAGGGGCTGCTGCTCATGACCAACGACGGCGATCTGGCCAACAAGCTCTCCAAGGCCGCCAGCGGCGTCGCCAAGACCTACCTGGTCAAGGTCTCCGGCGCCCCCAGTGAAGAGGGTATCGAACAGCTTCGCCGCGGCATCATGATCGATCGTGGCCGGCTCGCCGATACTCGAAGCTCCGGCCGCCGCGACCGCATCCTCACCCAGCCCGCCAAGGTGGAGCAGATTCGCGGAGGGGACAACCCGTGGTTTGAAGTCACCTTGACCGAGGGCCGTAACCGCCAACTGCGCAAGATGTTCGAGGAGATCGGACATCATGTGGAGAAGATCCGCCGCATCGCCTATGGCGCACTCACCCTCGACGTACCCCCGGGAAGTTTTCGCGAACTCACTCAGGGCGAGGTTCTGGCGCTGCACCGGGCCGCCGCCGGCATGAAGGTCGAGCGGCGCAAGACCCTGCCGGAGGCCGCCCAGCTCAAAAAGCCTGTTCCTCCCAAACACCGGTCCGCACACAAAGCCCAGATCCATCCCTCCAACAGAACCGGCAGGCCAGGCGCCAAAGGCGGCCGTTCCGCATAACCCCGTCGCAGAACCCGCCGGCCTGCTTAACTCGTGGGACACCCGAGGGGCGATGCGGAACACCCGCAACGCAGCGCGGGCCTGTGCGATGATCGTCTTCCGCTCCGCACCCTTGCGCCTCCCGATCCCATCCAAAGGGCTGGGAATCCGATATCTTCCGCCCGGCTTTTGCCCATGGGAAGAAAGATCCAGCCCAGCGCACCGCGCGCCCTGAGGAGAGAAAACCATCATGTCCAGTCAAGATGCATCTTCAACCCCAAATCCCTCCCACCCTGCCGAATCCACTCCTGCTTCCCTTCCCCGTCTGGGAATGGCCGCGCCGCTCTTTGAAGCCGTCACCACCCACGGCAAGATCCGCCTGGAAGACTTCCGCGGCTCCTGGCTTGTGCTCTTCTCCCATCCGGCTGACTTTACTCCGGTCTGCACCACCGAGTTCATCGCCTTCGCCGGGATCGCCTCCGAACTGCGCCGGCGCGGCGTCGAACTGCTCGGCCTGAGCATCGACAGCCCGACCTCGCACATCGCCTGGGCGCTCAATATCAAGGAGAAGTTTGGCATCGAGATTCCTTTTCCCATCATCGCCGACTCGAACAAGGAAGTTGCAACCCTCTACGGCATGTTGAGCCCCGGCGAAAGCAAGACCGAGACCAGCCGCTGTGTCTTCGTCATCGATCCCGATGGCATTGTGCGCGCCATGATCTACTATCCCCTCACCACCGGCCGCAACACGGATGAGATCCTGCGCTTGATCGACGCGCTGCAGACCACCGACAAGCACAAGGTCGCCACACCCGCCAACTGGAAGCCCGGCGAAAAGGCGATCGTTCCGCCTCCCACCACCCTGGAAGAGGCAGAGGCAAGATTGCGGTCCGGCCTGGAGTGTGCCGACTGGTACTTCTGCAAGAGGGCCCTCTGAAGAAGCAGCCTCTCGCCGCAGCCCGGTCCCTCCGGAACACCCGCTTCTGGCGCTCGGCCTGCTACGGGAGGCTCGAACCAGGCTGAGCCCGGACAGGAGCTGCCGGGCTGAGCCCGGCAGCGAAAGGGCGCTTTCGGCAAGGATTCAGAAAGGAGCACCGCCATGGCCTGTATCGGCTCTCAAGGAGGGTTGACCGAATCTGCACACAAGATGCTTTCCTCCCTCGATCAACCCTCCACAGCCGAGGATGTCGCAGCGCGAACCAGCCTGCCACTGTTTCGTGTGCGCGCCGGTCTGCGCGAGATGATGGAGGCGAATCTCGTGGAGATGGAGCAGAGCCTTTATCGGCTCACGGAGAGCGGCCGCTCCGCTCTACAGAGCTGATCCGGCTTCGATCTCCACCGAAACCAGCATCCGTCCAACCCCATCATGCCCCCCGGGGCGCCTGGCCGCTCTGGGAAAAATCCCGTCAGCCCGAGACATGTTACACTAAGACAGCGTAGAGAGATCTGCGCTTGGCGCCGCGGGCAGACGACTCCCCCGAAGGGGATTCTGGACGACAGTCTGGCCAGAGACCGCGACCGCCGTAGTTCTCCGCCACCGTTTTTTTCAAGCGTTGGTTGCTCTGGCTAGCAGGCCGATCCATCGGATTACAGGATCTCGCCTCGCCGTGCAGCAGCAGTGCTTTCTGTGCCCCAGGACATTACGAAGGTTTCTGGCCTACCAGACCCGCAAGCAGTGCTGATCGATGAATCCACGTAGCTGTTCGCAAGCAGCCATCGGTGCCCTTGCCTTCAGTTTGCGCCTCTGCATTCCATCTCCCTTCACCGATCCCAAAGGAACATCTTGTCTACCCTCACTCTTGAGTCCATTCTGAACCCGGAACCTCTCCAGGTCTCACGTCACATCGCAACCACTCCTCAGGAAGCCGCAGCCCTCAGCTTTACCAGCTTCGACATCTCCGCCTCCCTCAAAGCTCGCCTGACCGCCGCCGGATTCCTCCACCCCACTCCCGTGCAGGCGGGAGCCATTCCGCCCGCCCTGGAGGGCGAAGACATCCTGGCCACAGCCTCCACCGGGACCGGCAAGACGCTCAGCTTTCTCGTCCCCATGATCGAGCGCCTGGAGGAGATCTCCATCCCCAGCACTCGCGGCAAAAAGAGCCCGGTGCTGGCGCTGATCCTTCTTCCCACCCGGGAGCTCGCCATGCAAGTGCTCGATCAGTTTTACAGAATCTGTCCCTCGCACAAGTCGGACGCTGTGCTGGTCTGCGGCGGGCTGTCGGAGAACACTCAGCTCGAACAGATCGGCCGCGGCCCGCGTCTGCTGGTAGCTACCCCCGGACGCCTGGAGGACTATCTTCGCCGCAAGGCCGTCAGCCTGCGGGATGTGGACATGCTGGTGCTCGACGAGGTCGATCGCATGCTGGACATGGGCTTCCTTCCCTCCATCCGGCGCATCGTCAGCGCCCTGCCGCGCGACCGCCAGACCATGTGTTACTCCGCGACCCTGGACGCCAACATCCGGGAGATCGTCAAGGACTACGTGCAGGATCCCGTGCGAGTCGAGATCGGCTCTACCTCCCGGCCTTCTGACCAGGTCGAGCTTCGCGTCTACACCGTGATGCAGGACCAGAAGCTGGCCCAGCTCGACAAGATGCTCCATGAAGAGGAGGGCACTTACCTGGTCTTCTCCCGCACCAAGCACGGCGCCGATCGAATCGGGCGCAAGCTGGAAAAGCTCGGCCACCAGGTGGAGATTATTCACGGCGATCGCTCCCAGTCGCAGCGCACGGCCGCCCTGCGGAACTTCGCCACAGGGCACAGCCGCATTCTGGTCGCCACGGACGTTGCCGCCCGCGGCATTGACATCTCCCACATCGCCCATGTGGTCAACTACGATCTGCCCAACGGCTCGGATGACTTCGTGCATCGCATCGGCCGCACCGGCCGCGCCGGCGCCCGGGGCGTCGCCACCACCTTTGTCACCCCGCTGGAAAAGAGCGACGCTCTGAAGCTGGAGCGTGAGCTGAAGATCAAGTTTGCCTGGTCGGAGGCGGACAAGAACCTGGCCAAGGAAGAGCGCAACAAGCCCATTGATATCAGCCAGGCCGCCCACGGTCTCAACGAGTTGTTGCAGATGGAGACCCGCAGTTGGAAGAGTTCCGGCGACGGCGCTCCAGAGACCGCCGCTCACAAGGCCAGACGCTCCAGCGGCGATCTCCAGCGCAACGGCGTGCGCGGCAGCGGCTCCGGCAAGAAACCGCAAGGCGCGCGCTCCAGCCGTTCCCAGTCCGGCCAGGGCGGCTCCGAACGTCCCTCCCGGCGGTGCCGCTCCAGCCGGTGATTAGGCTTCGCAACGGGCTCGCGGATGCTTGGCCTCCCTATCCTCTGCGATCGCCCGTTGCGAGCTGTGCTACGCTTTGCCCATCATGATTTTCCGCCGTTGGTTTGCCCTGCCCCTTCTCGCCACTCTGCCGATGCTCCCTCCCATGCAAGCTCAGCGCGTCTCGGTCGACGGTGGCGATCAGACGTTTTCCTACCTCAGCAACCAGTACTTTCAGGACATCTACTTCAAGTTCTCGCCCACCGCCGGCACCAGCGCGGGGCTGCACCAGTACGACTCCCAGCTGGAGGACTACTCGGCCGCCGGCGTCGAACGGCAGGTGGCGGCGCTGCAGGCGTTTGAAAAGAAGCTGGAGGCGCTGGATCCGAACTCACTCGACGCGGAGCCGGCCGCGGACTACCAGATTCTGCTCAGCAACATCCGCGGACAACTGCTGAGCCTCCAGGTGGTGCGCGGCTGGGAGAAGAATCCGGATCAGTACTCCAGCGGCGTCACCAACTCCATCTTCGTCATCATGGAGCGCCCCTATGCTCCGCTGGATGTGCGTCTGCAAGCGGTGGTCGCACGCGAGCGGCAGATTCCCCAGGCGCTGGCCTACGCCCGGCAGAACCTGAAAGATCCGCCCCAGATTTATACTCAGATCGCCATCGAGCAGATCGATGGCGATATCAGCTTCTTTCAGCACGATGTTCCCACCGCCTTCGCGGCGGCGAACAATCCCGCCAACAAAGCCGGCTTCGCCGACTTCGTTAGCAGCAACGCAGCCGTCATCGAGGCCCTGCAGAGCTACGCCCAGTGGATGAAGACCGACCTGCTGCCCCGCTCCCATGGCGACTTCCGCTGGGGTGCGGACACCTTCTCCAAGGCGCTGGAGTACAACGAGATGGTGGACATCCCGCTGCCGCGTCTCTTGCAGATCGCCTATGCGGACCTGCACAAGAATCAGGCGGAGTTTGCGCGAATTGCCAAAGAGATTGATCCCAGCAAAACGGCGCAGCAGGAACTCGCCGAGCTGGCGACGATGCATCCGGCCCCGAACCAGCTCTTGCAAGCCTTCCACGACCGCTTCGACTCAGAGATCGGATTTATCCGCTCCCACCACATCATCACCCTGCCCAGCGATGTGCAGCCGGTGCTGGAGGAGACCCCGCCCTTCATGCGGGCGACCACGCAGGCGTCCATGGACCCTCCTGGCCCCTTTGAGGTGAACTCCAACAAGGCGTACTTCAACGTCACGCTGCCGGAGCCCAGTTGGAGCCCGCGGCAGACCGCCGAGTACATGGCTGCCTTCAACATCGGCACCATCGTCTCCACCAGCGTGCATGAGGCCTACCCCGGGCACTATGTGCAGTTTCTGTGGCAGTCGCAGTTTCCCTCCACCATCCGGAAAGTTCTCGGCGCCAATACCAACATCGAAGGCTGGGCGCACTACTGCGAACAGATGATGCTGGATCAGGGCTACGGCCAGCCCGGCACAGGCGCAGCCGACGAGCGCCAGGCAAAACTGATCCGGCTGGGCCAGTTGCAGGATGCTCTCCTGCGCGATGCCCGCTTCGTCGTCGCCATCCGCATGCACACCGGCGTGGGCGGATGGCTCACCGTTCCCCAGGCCGAGCAGTTCTTCGTCCAGCAGGGATATCAGTCGCAACCCATCGCGGAGGTAGAGACCAAGCGGGGCTCCTCCGATGCGCTTTATCTCTACTACACTCTGGGCAAGTTGGAGATCATGAAGCTGCGTGCCGATGTGCGGAAGAAGGAGGGCGC
>JAKAQS010000217.1 GCA_021819585.1 Acidobacteriota bacterium | reverse complement strand
TCCGATCTGTCGCCCCGCCTATCTGCGTGACCACGCCGGTGAACTTGCGACCGCCCAGCGCATCCACCGAGATATCCACCCTCTGGCCGGGATGCATATGGGTCAGTTGAGTCTCCTTGAAGTTGGCCGTCACCCAAAGATCGGTCAAAGGCACCACCGTCATCAGGGACTGGCCGACGCTGAGGTTTTCCCCCACAGCCACGCTCTTGTTGCTGACAATGCCAGTGACGGGTGAGACGATCCGGGTGTAACTCAGGTTCAGTTCCGCCTGATCTACCCTGGCCTGGGCCACCTTGATTGCCGCAAGGGCGGCTGCCGCAGCCGCCTGCTGCGCCGCTACCTGTTTGGGGCCGTTCTGCTGGCTCTGGAACCTCTGCGAGCGGGCCTGCGCCAGGCGCTCCTCCATGGTGCGCACTGCTTCCTCCTGAGCCTTGACGTCACGCCGGGCAGCCTCCAGGTTGCCCTGGTCGGCGGCCGCCTGGGCCACAGCGGCATCGTACTGCTGTTTGGAGATCACATCTTTGGCTACCAGCGGGGTGTAGCGCTGCACGTCAAGCTGGGACTTGACGGCCTGGGCGTTTGCGGCGGCAACTTTGGCTTTGTCCACCTCCACCTGGGCCTCCGCCTGTTGCACGGCAGCCTCGCTGCCGGCTACGTCAGAGATAGAAGTCCGCAGGGTGGTAAAGGTCTGGACGTGGGTAATGGGTACGCCCACCACGGCCTGACGATAGGCTGCCTGGGCATTGGCCAGGTCGGCCTGGGCCTGTTCCAGAGCCACCTGGAAGTCCTTGGGGTCGATCTCGGCGATGCTGTCGCCCTTGTGGACAAACTGCTCCTCTTCCACATCCACATGGATCACCTGGCCGGCCACGCGCGAGCTCACCTGGTAGAGGTTGCCATCCACCTGAGCATCGTCGGTGTCCTCGGTGTAGGTGGAGCGCCAGTAAAAGAGCCCGGCTCCGAGAATCAACACCGCGATCACAAGAACGCCGATAAACTTCCTCTTCGAGTTGTTCCTGGGCGGAGCTTCCATCGGCTCCGGCTGTTGCGAACGTTCGCTCTGTTCGGACACGCTTACTTTCCTCCGAGATACTCTTTGTAGTTGGTCGAAGCGACTCCCAGCGCCCGGGCCAGAGAGAGCTTGGCGACGTTGTGCTGGTAGAGCGCGCTGATATATTGATCTTCCGCCTGGCGATCGGTGGCCAACGCCTGGGAAACAGTCAGGCTGGAGTCAACCCCGGCCTTGAACCGCTCCTGAGCCTCCGCAAGGGCTTCGCGCGATAGATCCACGTTGCTTCTGGTTGCCTCTACCAGCTTCGCCGCGGTTTGAATATCCAGAATGGCGTCACGGACATCGGCGTTCACCTGCTGTACCTGATCGGAAAGCCTGGCCTTGGCTTGGTCAAGCTGGGCGTCAGCGGTCTCTTCCTCTCCATGCACCTTGGCGATCTGCAAGATGGGCGCGGAGATCGACCCCACAGCGGTGTAGGTGCCGTGGGAGTGAGCCATGGTCTGTCCCAGGACGCCATAGTTGCCGTTGACATTCACTGTGGGAAGCTGATCATCGCCCGCAGCCTTTCGGCCGGCCTGGGCGGCTTTGACCTGCTCCGCGGACGCTGCGAGATCCTTGCGTTGCTTCAGCGCAGCCTGGTAGGCGGCCTCGGGATCGGGAGTATCCAGCGCCTGGAAGGGTTCGCCGTCCGTCAACTGGAATCTCTGGTCAAGCGGCAAACCGATGGAGCGCGCCAGCGCGATCTTATCCTCGGCCAACTCATTTTTGGCCGAGATCAGGGCTTGTTGCTCACTCTGGTAGTCCACCTGAGCTCGCAGCACATCCAGGCGGGGGCTGGTGCCGGCCTCATGCGCGTCGGTGGCCTGATCAAACGAGAGCTTGGAGCTGGCCAACTCGGCCTCGACCGCCTGAATGCGGGTCTGGTCAGCAATGCAGAGCAGATAGGCGTTGCCCACTGTTAGCACCACCAGGTCGCGGGCATCCTGCGCGGTAAGTTTTGCCGCCTGAAAGTTGTGCTTCGAAGCCAGATAGGTTTGCAGCGAGTTCAGGTTGACCAGGTTCTGGTTGAGAAACGCCCGGAAGTCCTCCACCTGAAACGGCCCGATGATCGGATTGATTTCAGGGATCTTGAGGCCATAGGCAGCCAGGTCAATCTGCTCTACGGTGATCGAGGCGCCGGCCGTCAAAGTGGGCAGCAGTGACTGCAGGCTCTCCAGCCGCTCGCCCTGCGCCATGCGCTGGCTGGAGCCTTGCAGGATGAGGCCCAGATTGTTTCGCAGGCCCATGTGAATCGCCTGATCGATGCTCAGCGGCAAAACCTGCCCGTTCGCTCTTCCGCGCACCAGGCTGCCATGGAAGCTGGGGTCCATCCCACTCTGCGAAGTGCTATTGGAAGGATTCAGCGCGGGCCCTGGGGCGGCTAGCTGCTGCTGCGTCTGCAGAGCAACGCCCAGCTCCGCGGAGCCTCCATTGGAGGTAGTGCCAGTGGACTGCGCCACGGCCATCGAAGCGGCCAGCGCCAGCAGCAGAAGAGCAACAGCTCCCCTCATCGCGTCCCGTGACGCGTCTCGGTGCAGTCGAATCATAGCTTCCATGCTAAATCGTCGAATGAACTCGCCGGTCATCATCTTCGTCTGTCCGGCGTCTCATACCTCAAAGATGCTTGGAAAGGGACGATGTATGCAAAAGTTCACAGGAAATCCAACTTCGCCCCCTCCGCCCCCCGCCACGCAGCCCGGCAACGCGAAAGTTGAATCAGGACAGCCATTAAATCGCTATAAAAATGCGCTTCACCCTTTACACTTTTGCTGGGGCCTCCCCGCCAAGCCTTCGGCCGGCGCCAAGCCGGCCGGCGGGTCTACCCCACTGCGGGGAGCCGCGAGAGAGCAGCAACAAACCCAAAGGAGTCTCATGTTCCTAGGCATCGATGTTGGTACCGGCGGCACACGCGCCATCCTGGTTGATCGCGGCGGAACAGTGCTCGCATCGCACTCCGTCGACCATGCTCCCATCCGCTCAGAGCGGGTTGGTTGGGCTGAACAGAGTCCGGAAGATTGGTGGAGAGCGGCGCGGGAGGCCATCGCAGGGGTTCTGCGGGAGGCCAAAACAGCAGGGCGCCTCGACCCAGTGGAGGCGGTGGGCTTGACCGGACAGATGCACGGGTGCGTTCTGCTGGATGCCTGCGGAGAGGTGCTGCGCCCCGCCCTGATCTGGTGCGATCAGCGGACACAGCCCCAGTGCGACTGGCTGACCGAAACCATCGGCTACCAACGGCTGATCGAGCTCACCGCCAACCCTGCCCTGCCCAACTTTACCCTCACCAAGCTGCTATGGGTGCGCGAACATGAGCCGGAGATCTTCGCCAGAGTCACGCACGTCCTCTGCCCCAAGGACTTTGTGCGCCTGCGGCTGACCGGCGAGTATGCCATGGATCTGCAGGAGGCCTCCGGAACCCTGCTGCTGGACGTGGTTCACCGGCGCTGGTCAACCGAGATGGCGGAGCGGACCGGGATCCCACTGGGCTGGCTGCCGCGGCTCTTCGAAGGGCCGGAGATCTGCGCGCGCATCAGTTCCACCGGAGCCACAGCGACAGGACTGGCCGCCGGAACTCCAGTGGCCGCCGGAGCCGGAGACCAGGGAGCCGGGGCCGTGGGGATGGGAATTCTGGCTCCAGGGTCGGTGTCCGCAACCATCGGAACCTCTGGCGTTGTCTTCGCCGCGACCGCCAAACCCACCCTGGACCCCAAGGGCCGGCTGCATACCTTCTGTCATGCAGCCCCGGGAGTCTGGCATGTGATGGGCGTGACCAACGGAGCTGGATTGAGTCTTCGCTATCTGCGCGACACCTTCTTTCCTTCCCGTTCTTATGACGAAATGACATCTTCGGCGGCCGGGATCCCGCCAGGAAGCGATGGGTTGTTGTGGGCGCCCTACCTGTTTGGCGAGCGGACGCCGCATCTGGACCCCGAAGCGCGCGCGGCCTTTGTGGGAATTACCGCCTCCACGACCGCCGCGCACTATGTCCGCTCCGTGTTGGAGGGCGTAGCCTTTTCGCTGCAGGACAGCTTTACACTCTTTGCGGAGCTTGGAATCCCGGTGGAAACCATCCGCCTGGGCGGCGGCGGAGCACGCAGTCCGCTGTGGCGGCAGATTCAAGCCGATGCGTATGGCCACGCCGTGCAGATTCTGGAGGCTGAAGAGGGCGGAGCGTTTGGAGCCGCCTTGCTGGCCGGCGCCGGGGTGGGAGCTTGGCCGTCGGTCGAGGAAGCCTGCCAGGCCGCGGTGCGCCCGGCGGAGACGATCGAACCGCGGCACGCCGCAGTGGTGGCGCGGGCCTACGCTCGCTATCGCAAGGTGTATCCTGCGCTCCGTCAGATCAGCGGGTAATCCCGCCCCAAAGCGCGAGTCCATGCCGCCCCACTCCAACCGCAGTGAGCGCGGTTGGGATGCGATGTCGTTCTTCGTGAACTTCTGCGCCGGTCCAGCGGCGCGCGCCCATGACCGGGCACAGTGGCAGATCACCAAACGCGGCGCGCTCCGTCGTAGCATCTAGAGTTATGAAGCTCTCTCTCCTGCATCTCCGCACCGCCGCGCTGATGGGAGCGCTCGCGATTCATCCGGCGCCCTCTGGCGCACAGGTGTCCGCCTCGACGGACGCCACCTCCAAAGCCCGAGACTCTGCAACCCAAGACCCAGCGATTGTGCCCACCGGCCGGCTCGCGGAGCGGTGGTGGGCAGCACGGCACCAGCGGATTCTTGCTCAATTGGCCGACCATCCCGATGCCCAGTTGCTGCTCATCGGAGACTCCATTACCAACAACTACGACAAGGCGGACCCGCCCAACCAGAACTTTCAACCCATCTGGGACGCCTACTACGCCCCTCGCAAGGCCTTGAACCTGGGCTTCAGCGGTGACACAACCGCCAACGTGCTCTGGCGGCTGGATCACGGAGAGGTGGCCGGCCTTCATCCCAAGCTGGTCATCTTGCTGATCGGAACCAATAACACGGCCTTGGGACAGACAGCCCAACAGACTGAGGAAGGGATCGACGCGGTGATCAAGGATCTGGAACACCGCTTGCCACAGACCAGAATCCTGCTGATGGGTTTGTTGCCCACAGCGCTGCCCTCCCGGGAGGTCAACTTCGATGTGAATGATTATCTGGGCGGCCACTACGCCGGAGGCGAAGATCCCTTGGTCTCCTACATCGACGTCAGCGTGGTCTTCTATACCTTCGGGCAGTTGGATACCAGCCTGTTTTACGACCCCACCCTTTCGCCGCCGCGTCCCGCGCTGCACCCCAATACCGTGGGGCAGCGCCTGATGGCGTCGGCAATCGAGCCGGATGTGGCGCGGCTGATGGGCGACACCCCGGTAAAGCCCTCCTCGCCGGCAACCCCGCCCCCACAACACCCCTGAGGAGCGTGCGCTGCTTTGCCCATGCGCGCCGCGCCAAAGCTACGCTTGCCCGGCTGCGTTCTGTAAAAAAACTGCGGCCTTCTGGCCGGTGATTGCGATACCTTGGTCAGGGATGAGGAGAGAACCGTGTCAACCGAGACCAGACAGAGAGCACCGATTCGCACCGCCGTTTTGGGATATGGATTTGCAGGCCGAATCTTTCACTCCCCCTTTGTGAACGCTGTTCCCGGACTCGAGCTGACGGCCATCGTGCAGCGGCATGGAGAGACAGCCGCTGAGGATTATCCCGGGATCCGCCTGCTGCGGTCGGCCGAAGAGGCCTTTGCCGATCCAGCCATCGACCTGATCGTGGTGGCCACCCCCAATGACTCGCATGTGGAGATGGCGCAGCGCGCTCTGGAGAGCGGCAAGCATGTCGTCGTCGACAAACCGGTGGCCGGCTCTTCCTCGCAGGTCAGGGCGCTGATGTCGCTCGCCAAGCGCCAAGGCAGGCTGCTGGCGCCCTTCCACAACCGCCGTTTTGACGGTGACTTTCTGACCGTGAAAAGGCTGAAGGAGGAAGGCCGCCTGGGAAGAATCACGCTGGTGGACTCGCACTACGATCGCTTTCGGCCCCTGCAGCGGGCCAACACATGGAAGGAAGCGGGCGGAGCCACCAATGGAATTCTCTTCGACCTCGGACCGCATCTTGTGGACCAATCGCTGGCGCTGTTTGGGATCCCCAAAACGATCTCCGCCAGCGTTCGTCACGAACGGGATGTGACCGCCATTGAGGATGCGTTCGACATCGTCCTGGAGTTTGAACAGCCCGAG
>JAKAQS010000216.1 GCA_021819585.1 Acidobacteriota bacterium | reverse complement strand
GAGCTGCGCCCCATGGCGCAGCAGTTGATGATGGACCCCACCCCGGTGGCGATCGCCGGCGTGCTGCACTTTGCAGCCTCCCACCAAGGAGAGGCGGCAGCCTCGGCTGAGCTGGCCGTCGGGCATGCCTGGATGGTGAACCAACGCTACGTCCAGGCCGAAGATGCCTTTCGCAAGGCGAGCCGGGATGGAGCGGCGCTTCAGGATTATGCAGAGTACCTGGAGGCGCAAGCCGCCGTCGCAGCGAACCGTCCCCAGGATGCAGTTCCGTTGCTGACCGGCTTTGCCGTTCGCCACCCGGACAGCATCTTCGACCAGCAAGCCCCCATTCTTTTGGCCAACGCCTATCTGGATGGCGGTGACGCTCCGGGTGCGCTCCGGGTGCTGCAGCCCCTCTCCGCGGGCGCCACTGGCCGGACGGTCAAGTTTCGCATGACTTTGGCAAAGGCGTATCAGGCCAATGGCCAGTTGCAGCAGGCTGCGGCCCTCTATCGAGGCATCTTTCTGGGAGACCCGCTCAGCTCTGAGGCCGTCGATGCCAGGACACAGATGACGCTGATGAATACTCCGTTTTCCGCCGCCGAGCGCAAAGAGTACGCGGATGCGCTCTTCAACGCCAGACGATATGAGCAAGCGGAGACGGAGTACAAGCAACTGCGGAGCAATGGCGCGGGGCTCAGCCAATCTGACCGCGATGCTCTGGATATCTACATTGCGGTCTGTGACCTGCGTCTGAGAAGACTCACGCCAAGCCGGGTGGAACGCCTGCCCGTTACTGGGGACGATAGTGAAGCGTTGAAGATCTATCTTGAGTCTGAGTTGGCCAGGGATGACGGGAACACCGCTCAACAGGACGCTCTGGTGCAGCTATTGGAATCTCAATACCCCCATAGCCGCTGGTTGGAAGAGGCCCTTTACTCCGGCGGGAATATGTTCCTGCTGCATCAGCAGGATCTTCAGGCGATCCAGGATGACCTTACCCTGCTGCAGCGCTTTCCCAATAGCATCTATGCTCCCAACGCCCACTGGCAAGCAGCCTGGC
Organism: Acidobacteriota bacterium; assembly: GCA_021819585.1. Lineage (GTDB taxonomy): Bacteria > Acidobacteriota > Terriglobia > Terriglobales > Acidobacteriaceae > Granulicella. Next base: position 5,239 of record JAKAQS010000216.1, on the reverse strand, counting down.
TGAGCTATCGCTTGCGGCGATACGACGATGCCGGGCGGCTGATGGATGAGCAGATCATGCATTATCCGGCAGCCCCCCAGGCGCTCGCGGCTTTGTACTGGAGAGGCCGCCTGTATGAAGAGGTGGAGCACAACCCCGGGCAGGCGATGAACTACTACAGAAAGCTGAGCGCCTGCTACGTGAACAGCTACTACGCGCTTCTTGGCAACCAACGGCTCCAGCGGCTGGCAGGTGCGGCGGCCGCGCAGAGAACGCAGACGGCTCCAGCGCCGGCTCTGGCGTATGTCCCTGTGGTGGATCGTCCGGATCTGACCGACGCTCTCCCAGAGAACGATCCGCACCTGATCAAAGCCAGACTGCTGGCCAATGCGGCACTGAATGAGTACATCCGGCCGGAGATTCAGCTCAGCTCAACCTCCTCCCAATGGGGAACCTTGGCAGAGGCTGAGATCTACGCCAGTTTTGGCCAGAGCGACAGCGCCCTGCGAGCGATGAAGCGAAGTGATATTCCTTTTTTCTTTCTGCCGGTGCAAGACGTTCCGATGATCTACTGGCATCTGCTGTTCCCACGGCCGTTTTGGCCGGCGCTGCAGGGCGATGCGCTTGCCGAGGGACTGGATCCGTACCTTGTGGCCGCTCTGATCCGTCAGGAGTCAGAGTTCAACCCCGCCGCCGTCAGCCCCATGAGGGCGTACGGCTTGATGCAGTTGCTTCCTTCTGTGGGCAGGTCGCTGGCCAGAAAAGACGGCCGGCGCCGCTTCTCGACCAGCGAACTTCTGAATCCGGTCATCAATTTGAAGCTGGGAACACAGGATCTGCGCCGCTCGATCGACGAATACGGCGGTCAGATCGAATACGCTCTGGCTGCCTATGATGCGGGAGACACTCCCGTGCGCCGCTGGATCGCGTTGGACAACTACCAGGATATGGCCGAGTGGGTGGAGTCGATTCCGTACAGTGAGACGCGGAACTATGTCGAGGCCATTGTGCGCAATCGCGCTCTCTATCGTGAGATTTACGAATCGCCCTCGGAGAACTCTTCCGGTGCGCGGGCCGCTCTTCGGTAAAGAGCTCCCCTCGCTGCTTCCGGCTCAACCCTCGTGGCGCAGAGCGATCACCGGATCCATCCTCGCCGCGCGAATCGCCGGCAGCAGGCCGGAGGCAACTCCCACCACAGCCAGAATGATGAAGGATGAGAGCATTACGCCGAACGAAGCGTGCAGGATGATGTCGCCGTCGTGATTGGCTGTCTGGTAGAGAGCGGAATAAAGCGGCATGGGCGGTATCAGCCAGGTGGCCACCACGGAGAGCAAAGCGCCAACCAGTCCTGCGAGAAACGTGAGGACCAGAGCCTCCAGCAGGAACTGGGAGAGAATCTCGCCACGGCGCGCTCCCAGGGCCTTCATCAGGCCGATCTCGCGCGTGCGCTCTGTTACCGAGACCAGCATGATGTTCATTACACCCACGCCACCCACCGCCAGGGTCATGGCGCCGATGATACCCAAAAGCACCTGCAGGCCAATGGAGAACTGAACAATCTGTTTCCCGTCCTCGATGGTATCCCAGGAGTTGATGGCCTTGGTGTCCAGTGGGTTGAAGTGGTGGCGCTGCGCCAGTACCGTCCGCACCGCCTGCAAGGCGCGCAGATGCAGGGCCGGCGACGATGGCTGGAAGACGATGTCATCCGGATCGCGCTGCCGGCGCAGCGTGCGCATGGTCTCAAATGGGACAAAGATATTCTCGTTGTCCGGACCGTTGTTGGAAGAGTCCTGAATCTTGTTGCGCAGCACACCGATCACCGTAAAGGGCTGTCCCTCCACCTGGACCACTTCGCCCACCGGCGGAAAGCCGTTGAACAGCTTCTGTGCCGCGTGGGATCCAAAGATCGCCACCTGGCGATGTTGGGTAAAGTCGTCGGGTTCAAAGTAACGGCCTTGCGCAATGTCCAGCCGCCGCATGCGCCCGTAGGGAAGGTCGATGGCCTTGGACTGGATCAGCACCACCTTGGGGCCGTACTTCACGCTGAAGGCATCATCGGTCTCGCGCGAGATCGCGCTCAAAAAGGGAAGAGCGTCACGGATCGCCTCCATGTCTCCATCCCGCAGATGGATCTTTCGCCCCGCACGCTGGCCCCCTGCCTGCATGGAGGTCTGGCCGCCCCAGATCATGATCACGTTGTCTCCAAAGCCAAGAAATCCCTCCATCACCGCGCTGCCAATCGCGCGGCCATAGCTGAGCAGCAGGACCACGGTCGTCAGCCCCCAGACGATGCCGAGCATAGTCAGGCCGGAACGCAGGCGGTCGCGCTGCAGCGATTCAACGGATTCAGCGAGAGCTTCAGAGACATTCATGAGGGGTCTAATCGGCGCGCAAGCATTCGATGGGGGTAAGGCTTGCCGCTCGCATTGCGGGGTAGGTTCCCGCGCTGAGGGTGATGGCGGCCAAGGTCATTAGAGAGGAGACGATGGCTGTGGCGGAGAAGACCGGGTGAGGCAGAATCGGCGGCATCGGGAGCAGGCGCAGGGCCAGGATGATGCCGACTCCGAGCAGCAGGCCAAAGGTTCCGCTCGCCAGAGTGATGAACGCCGACTCGGCCAGAAACTGGCGCCGTATATCCTTGGCGGTCGCTCCCAGCGCCTTGCGGACGCCGATTTCGCGTGTTCTCTCCGAGACCGCCACCAGCATGATATTCATCACGCCGATCCCTCCCAGGGCGAGCGTTAGCAGGGCGACCGCGGCAAAGAAGACGGTCATGGCATGGAAGATGTTGTCCAGGAACTGTGCGTCCTCCAGCGTATCCCACACCCAGACCGCGTCCAGGTCATCGGGGTCAAAGTGATGCCGCGCCCCCAGAACCTCACGCACCTCATGCAGCGCGGCAACGTGCAGCGCAGCAGAGACCGGCTGGATGACAATGTTGCTGACCGAGCCCCGAAAGTCACCCTTGTCGTTCGGAGGGAAGTCCCGCTCCATGGCGGAGAAGGGAACAAAGAGCTGCGAGTTGTCGGGTCCGGAGCCATAGCTGCCATTCTGCTCTTTGGCGGCCAGCACGCCAATCACGGTGTAGGGATATCCGGCGATGGAGACCGGCTCGCCGATGGCCGGCTCACCGGGAAACAATTGCCGGTTGGCGTCGGCGCCAAGGATCACCACCCGAGCGCCGCTGCTCTCATCGTCGGCATTCATGCGCCGTCCCTGGTCGACGTGGAGCGAGCGGAACTCCTGGTATTGGGGCCACACGCCGCGCACGGCCCGGCTGGCGGCGTTCCAGCGGCTCACCTCGTTCACGGTCCGGCTCAGCTCGGGCGAGACACGCAGGACCAGTGGAGCGCCTTGTTGGATGGCCACCGCATCGTCTACAGTAAGGGCGATCGGTCGTCCGGCGGCATAACCCTGGTAGGGCATTGAAGTCTTGCCGTCGAAGCAGATGGCGATGTCGGTACCGATGGAGCGGAGTTGATTTCGCTGGTCGATGCCGAAGCCGATGCCGAGGCCCACGAGGAGGATCACGGAGCTGATGCCCCAGACAATGCCGAACATGGTCAGGAGGCTGCGCAGCTTGGTGGCCCATAGGGCGGCGATCGTCTGTCGGAAGATCTCGAAAAGGGGCATGGTATGGGCTGCAGCGAATCCAGCGAATGCGAAACTGGAAGCGAATACGCAAGTCGCAGCGATGCAGTTCCGTACCCTGGGGTGCATTCCAAGCCAGGCAAGAACCGGATACGATGGAATCAGAACCACGCCGAAGCCCGGATGGTGAAATCGGCAGACACAGCGGACTTAAAATCCGCAGGCCCTAACCGGCCGTGGGGGTTCAAGTCCCCCTCCGGGCACCAGAAAAATCAATAGTTTATGAAGATTTTCCTTCACCCGTCTCAGTCCCTGATTTCCCTTGGTGATACTTCTGGTGATACTTTGGTTTCGTAGCAATCCTGGGAGAGCAGCATGGCGCGCAGGGAAGCGATACGGATCCGGGGCGTTTGGGAACGTGAGCCCGGTTCGGGCGTCTGGTGGGCTCGCTACCGTGACACCGACGGAAAGTTGCACCGCGAGAAGGTCGGGCGAAGGAGCGATGCCGAAGCTCTTCTCGGCAAGAGGCGAAATGAGCGCCGCACCGGCAAGAAAATGCCGGAGAACATTCGCGCTGCCCCCATCAAATTCGCCGAACTTGCCGACTACATCACAGACGAGTATTCGAAGGCACACCACTCAGACTCTCGCAACGTCAAACAGCGACTTGAGAAGCTGAAGGCACATTTCGGTGATTGCGCAGCCGAGTCAATCAAGCCGGCAGAGATTGACCATTGGCTCTCGAAGAACACGAAGACCGGAAGCACGGCGAACCGCTATCGAGCTGCCATGAGCCTCGCGTACCGCGAGGGCATTCGCAACGGCAGAGCTACAAGTAACCCGGTTCGTCTGGTGAAGCAGCGGAAAGAGGGTGGCAACGTCATTCGCTTTTTGCGCGACCACGAAGAGGCCGCTCTTCGTGCTGTCATTGCTCAGAAGTACCCGGACAAGATGTGCGAGCTCGATATTTCACTCGGCACAGGCATGCGGCTTTCTGAGCAATATGGAAGCCGGCTACGCTGGCAAAATGTAGACTTTCGACGGCGTGAACTGGACCTCTCCAGGACAAAGAACTATACGGCAAGGATCATCCCGATGAATGCCTCGGTGTTTGCAGCCTTCGAGGCACGTAGAGCCCAGGTTCCGCTCGCTGAGAGTAAAGACCCGGTTTTTGACATACTGCCAAGGTCATGGTGGGACGACGTGCGCGAACACGCCGGCTTAGCCGATTATCGGTGGCACGACAATCGCCACACCTTTTGTTCTCGCCTCGCCATGAGGAAGGTAAATCTCGTAGCCATAAAGGAATTGGCGGGACACAAGACGCTGGCTATTACTGCGCGCTATGCGCACTTGGACGACGGCGCCAAGCGGGAGGCTGTGGATTCGCTCCTCTTTCCAGTAGTAAAAGGTGCGGGACAAATACTGCTACAGAAATGAACTGGATCCAAATTACCGAGCAGGTGCGACACTCGTACGTAAAGTACCACAACCCAGCCCCGCCGTGGATTTCCTCGACTAAATGACTGGACAGTGCCAAGTTATCCCTGTCTCATGCGGCGGTCTGCAAGCTGCAGTCGTTGGATTGTGAGGGGTTGCTCGGGTCCCTATAGCGGCGGAGAATAATTCTTAGTTTGTGCGGGAGGGCCGCATCTTGGAGAAATTCCGG
>JAKAQS010000215.1 GCA_021819585.1 Acidobacteriota bacterium | reverse complement strand
CCATCCGCTTCTGAGGACAAACCGCTGGACGCAACAAGGGCGAGCCATTTCGGCTCGCCCTTGTTGCATGTTGTGAACCTCGGCCGCGTAGCTTCCGAGCCGGATATCCGCCCGGCCGTTGCCACGGTGCGGGAGGCGCGGATCAATGCCTGCCGTTCTCCGAAAGCGGGAAGAACCACTGGCGGACAGCGGAATGATATTTTGGCTCCTTCCCATCAAAAATCGACATTTCTAATTTTACAATATGCCTAGAATCAGTTGTTTACATTTTTTTATTGACAATCGTATCACGCTGGAACGATACTGATGCCGGTGACTATCGTCGCCAAGGAGGTTTTCAGTGAGCCGAATCATTGCAGCCAGTCTTTTTCTCTCCATGCTGACTCTATCCACGGCGGCGAAAGCCAGTGCCCCAGCCGACGGCGCCACCACCCCAACCCCGGTTCGTGTCAGTGCTGGAGCGGTCCCTCCAGCGGTGCTGGGAGCTCCGGTGCTCTCCCTGCCGGACAGTACGCTGATCGACCTACTTCCCGAGGGCGCCCAGGTCGGGCTCTCGCTTACCGTCAACAAGAACGGTCAAGCCGAGAACATTCGGGTGATCAAGCCGTTCAATGCGTTTGTGGACAATCGTCTGGTTGAGGCGGTCAACCAGATGCACTTCCGTCCTGCCACCGTCGATGGTCAGCCCACCGCGGCGGACATGAACCTTGAGGTCACGGTCACACACTGAGCGATCGGTTCATCAGTGCGGCCATTTCTGGGCCTGCCGTTGAAACTGGCGGCAGGCCTTCTTCTATTCTGCGCGGCGGATCACCGGGCTTTGCAGGCGCAGCCAGGACAGCCGGAAGAGGTTTGAGCGGGAGCGGGCGGCAACAGCAAAGGGCGAGCCATCGAGGCTCGCCCTTGTTGCGTGCTGTGATTCAGCCGGTTACTTTGCAGCCAGCTCGGCGTTGGCGCCGGCCTTGAGAGCTGCCGCCTTGTCGGTGGCCTCCCAGGTAAAGGCCTCGCCAGTGCGGCCAAAGTGACCGTAGGCCGCAGTCTGCTTGAATATGGGACGGCGGAGGTTCAGGCTCTCAATGATTCCCTTGGGTGTAAGGCTGAAGTTCTCGCGAACCAGCTCAATGAGCGTAGCTTCCGAGAGCGTGCCGGTGCCGAAGGTGTCAATGCGGATGCTGACGGGATCGGCGACGCCGATGGCATAGGCGAGCTGCACTTCGGCGCGTTCGGCCAGACCTGCGGCGACGATGTTCTTGGCGATGTAGCGGGCCATGTAGGCCGCGCTCCGATCGACCTTGGTGGGATCCTTGCCGGAGAAGGCGCCGCCGCCATGACGGCCCATGCCCCCGTAAGTATCCACGATGATCTTGCGTCCGGTGAGCCCCGTATCGCCCATGGGACCGCCGATGACAAAGCGGCCGGTGGGGTTGATGTGGTACTTGGTATCGGCGTCCAGCAGCCGGGCGGGAATCACAGCCTGAATTACGTGCTGCATGATATCGGCGCGGAGCTGATCGTTGCCCACCTCTTCAGCGTGCTGGGTGGAGATCACGACCGCATCCACCCGCACCGGCTTGTAATTGCTGTCATACTCCACGGTGACCTGGCTTTTGCCGTCGGGTCGAAGGTAAGCCAGCTTGCCGGACTTGCGCACCTCGGTGAGCTTTTCGGCCAGGCGATGGGCCAGCGAGATGGGCGCCGGCATCAGCTCGGGGGTCTCGTTGGTGGCGTAGCCAAACATCATGCCCTGGTCGCCCGCGCCTCCGGTATCCACGCCCTGCGCGATGTCCGGGGACTGACGGTTGATGGTGGAGATAACGCCGCAGGTGTTGCAGTCGAAGCCCTTCAGAGCGTCGTCGTAGCCGATCTCACGGACCGTCTCGCGTACTAGGGTCTGGAAGTCGACGTAGGTTTTGGTGGTAATCTCACCGGCCACGACGATCAGGCCGGTGCAGGTGAGGGTCTCGCAGGCGACACGGCTGTAGGGATCCTCGGCCAGACAGGCGTCGAGGATGGCGTCGGAGATCTGGTCGGCGATCTTGTCGGGGTGACCTTCAGTCACAGACTCGCTGGTGAAGAGGAAACGATCAGTTGTAGGCAAAGTGGAAAGCTCCTTAGCTCAGATAGCCGGACACGCCCCCTGTGGATGCGGAGCGCCCGACGACCGGTCCCGATGGCTACCGCCAGCCGCGCTGCAGGAGGAAGCCCTGGAAGACGCCAGGGAGGCGGCAGTGGTCTCCGGTCGTTCCCCCAGGACGGCGAGAAGCCGGATGGATGGAACCCCTCTATTCTACCTGTACACCAGCCAGCCCGGCCGAAGGGGAAACAGTGAGCGGGAAAAAATCCGGTCTGAAGGGCACGGATGCGAGGATGAGATGCGTTCACGGACCCGCTTTTCAGACACCGTGGGCGCTCAGACCGGCCGGAGGCGCAGAACCTGCGCAGGCAGTTTGGAGCGCAGCGCCAGCAGCGCCAAAATCGCGGCCAGCGCCCAGACCAGGCTACCGCCGGTGATGATCAGCAGAGCTTCCAGATGTCCCCCGAAACGTGTCGCCAGTCCGGGCAGGTCATGGGCCAGCGCTCCCGCCAGAGCACGGGCGCCGGCGTAGCCGGCGGCAAAGGCGATCAGGGCGGCGGCCAGCGCCCGTCCCAACTCGGCGAACTCCAGATGGAGCAGGCTGACCAGCCGCTTGCGATGCAGCAGGATGGCCAGCGAAGCCGTCTGGACCAGCATGCCAATGTCAGAGGCGATGGCCAGGCCGGTAAGTCCAAAAGCGTGGAACAGGGCCCAGTACATGGGGATGGAGAGGATGGTGATGAGCGTCCCGGTGATTGCCGGGGTCGTCGTATCGCTGGCCGCATAGAAGGCGCGGGCATAGATACCCTGCACGGCCCAGATGGCCAGCGTGATGGAGAAGATCTGGAACAGGGAGGTGACGCTGAGAACGTCCGCGCGGTTGAACTTGCCGCCCTTGAACAGATTCAGCAGCCACGGCGCCAGCGCGATCATCCACGCCGAGACCAGCATCCCGACCGCGAAGAGGCGCGAGACCGAGCGGCCCACCGAGGCTGAGAAGTCATGGGCTCGCTTCTGCTGGAAGAGCGAGGTGAAGAAGGGCAGAGAAGCCGCTCCCGCCGCCGGGCCAATCACGTTGAACGGCGCATTGAACAGATCCTTGGCGTTGCCGATCAGGGTGATGCCGCCCTTGGCGATCGATGCGAAGTAGTTCAGAAAGAAGCCGTCAAACATTACCAGCGAGACCCCGATCATCAGTGGCAGGGTCAGCCGGAACCACTCCAGGAAAGCGGGGTCGCGGAAGCCGACCACGGGCCGGAGGCGCAGGCCGGTGCGGAAGGCGCCCACCGAGTTGAGCAACAGGGAGCCGCAGAGGACGCCGGCCAGCACGCCTACCGCCAGCGAGTAGACGCCCATGCGGCGATGCAGAAGGACCGCTCCCAGGATGATGCCCGCGTTGTAGATCAGCGGCGCTCCCGCCTGGTAGATGAAGATCTTGCGCACCTGCAGCCGCGAACTCATGCAGGAGCCAATGAAGAAGAAGAGTTGTGCCGGCAGGATGATGCGGGTCAGCGAGGTGCAGAGGTGAGCCCGCAGCGGGTCGGTGCGGAATCCGGCGTTGGCCAGCCAGACGTACCAGGGCGCAATCACTTCGGAGACCAGCACGCCGGCCGCCAGCACCACGCTCATGGTGGTGAGCACCACCGAAAGCGCGCGGTCCGCTCCCTCTTCGTCGCCTCGCTCGCGGTAGCGGTTCAGAATCGTGATCAGGGAGATGGCCACCGCGCCGCCGGTGAGAAAGTAGCTGAGCAGGTCCGGCAGTTTGAAGGCCGCGCGGTAGGCGTCCTGCGCGGCGCCGGCGCCGAAGAGAAAGTTCACGTACTTGATTCTCACCAGGGCCAGCAGGCCGGAGCCGATGGAGCTCAGCATGAGAAGAATGGCGGCCGAGCCCGCGGTGTGGGTCTTGCGCGTGCTTGGGGCGAGATTGGAGATGGGCCTGGTGATCATGGAGGAGGTGAGGTTCGACATCCGCGAGAGGCCGAGCCTTCTTCAAACCGGCCCGGCCTGGCTTGGCCTTTGGTCTGGCGTGGCAGGAGAACGAGAGCGGCTCAGGATCAGTATGTCATTCGGAGGGGAAGAGATCTCCCTGATCGGTGTGACGGGCGCTGATCTTGGGCTCGGCTTTGGGCTCCAGAACCAGACGGGGCCGCATGGTCTTCGGCTTGGGCTCGGAAGCGCCGGCCTCGGCTAGGATGGGCTCGGGTGGATCCCCGGCTGCGGCTGCCGCCGGTGCAAGGGGTTGCGCTAGCCGGCCGGCCAGCGCGCGCAGTTCGTCGCGCAGAGCGGAGAGTTGCATGCGGCGCCGCGCCTCCTCGATGCCCGCCGCGCCGGCATCTTCCGGGTTGGCGGGGCCCATCTCGCTGGGCCGGGGATCCGCTGCCGGAACGGTCTGTGAGATCTCCGTGGTCGGCGCTACAGACTCCGCAGCCTCTTTTGCCTTGGACTCGGCGGCAAAGACCTGGCGGGCTCCGGCGATCGTGTAGCCCTGCTCGTAGAGCAGGCTCTTGATGCGCAGGGCCACCTCGACATCTCGCCGGCGATACAGGCGTTGCCCCGTACCGCCTTTGTTCGGCTTGAGCTGGGGGAACTCTGTCTCCCAAAAACGCAGCACGTAGGCCGGAACCGCGCAAAGTTTGGCTACGTCCCCGATCCGGAAGTAAAGCTTGTCCGGAATCACTGGTGTACTAGGGACCACGACCTTCCGAATTGGGTGATGAGAGGTCACTTGCTTCCGCAGTACTAAAGTATAGGATCGCAGTGGGATTCAACCATTAGTAAGTCCGGTTCCGCCCCGTGATTCGTCCTTGGGGTAGAGACGTATCATAATAGTAAATAGTTGGTTCGAGAGTTACTTGAAGAGTCGGGTGGGACGGGTTGAAGCAGCGAGGGCATCTGCCCCATCCTGGTTTTAAGCCTGCATCTCAGGCGCGGCCAAAGGCTGACGCCTCTGGACCGGGCCAAGGGCGGCGCGTTCATACTGCACCGGCCAGCTCCCGGGCAGGTGCAATTCCTGGGCGGCGCGCAGAGGCCAGTAAGGATCGCGCAGCAACTCCCTGGCCAGCAGGACCAGATCGGCCTTGCCGGTGCGGAGGATCTGATCGGCCTGGACCGGGCTGGTGATCAGTCCGACTGCCCCGGTAGCCAGCCCGGTCTCGCGGCGGATGCGCTCGGCGAAGGCGACCTGGTAGCCGGGACCGAGCGGGATCTTTTGGTTGGGGTCGTTGCCGCCCGAGGAGACGTCCAGAAGGTCCACTCCCTCCGCTTTCACCAGCCGCGCGAACTCCACGCTGTCCTCGATGCTGAGGCCGCCCTCAACCCAGTCCACTGCGGAGACGCGGACCCAGACCGGAAGATGGGCCGGAAAGGCGGCGCGCACCGCTCGGATGATCTCCAGGGGAAAGCGTGCGCGGTTGGTCAGGCTGCCGCCATACGCATCGCTGCGGCGGTTGGAGAGCGGGCTGAGGAACTCATGAGCCAGGTAGCCGTGGGCGGCGTGGACCTCGGCGATCAGAAAGCCGGCCGCAGCGGCGCGGCGGGCGGCAGAGGCGAAGTCGGCCACGGCCTTGTCCATGCCCTCGCGGTCCAGGGCCTGGGGCAGAAGGTACTCGTCATGGAAGCGGATGGCGGAGGGAGCAACCACGCAGGTCCAGCCGCTGCGGGGATCCGCGCCGTTTTCAAGCCTGGCGGGCCGGGGTGTGGCGGCGCGCGAACCCTCCCAGGGCGGCAGCATGCTTGCTTTGCGGCCGGCGTGGGCAAGCTGAATGGCGGGAACGCTCCCGTTCTGCTTCAGGAAGGCGGCGATGCGGGCCAGCATGGGGATGTGATCGTCGCTGTAGATACCCAGGTCCGCGGGGGTGATGCGGCCCTCGGGACTGACGGCAGCCGCTTCGGTCATCACCGTGCCGGCCCCGCCGATGGCGCGGCTGCCAAGGTGGACCAGGTGCCAATCGGAGGCGTATCCGTCGACGGAGCTGAACTGGCACATGGGCGAGACAACGATGCGGTTGGGCAGGGTGACGCCGCGCTGGATGAGCGGGGTGAACAGGCTGTTCGTCGAATGGTTCATACAACATTGGATGAGGCTGCGCGGGTCTTGGACCTATTCCAGCGCCATTTGGGCGCGGCCTGCGTCCGATACGGGCTGGTCGCGTCCAATACAATAAGATTGCTGTGTCTCCTTCCGTGAATACAACCGTGCTGCCACCCGAACCCGCGACCCCCGCGGCCATCCACAACTGTCCTGCGTG
>JAKAQS010000214.1 GCA_021819585.1 Acidobacteriota bacterium | reverse complement strand
CAGATCCGCCATCACAACGGCAGTTGCGGGAGCGAGCAAAATGCCGTTCCGGTAATGTCCCGTGGCGATGAAATGTCCCACCCGAAGGCCTGCTCCGAGCATCGGCAACAGGTCTGGAGTCGCCGGTCGAAGCCCTGCCCAACACTCCACCATGGGCGTCTCTTCGGCTGAGCCAAGCCAGGGGAGCAACGCGGCCGCCAGAGCGCGCAGCCCGTCCAGATCACGCCCGCACACGGTTGTATCGAAGCCGGCCTCTTCGACGGTGGCGCCGATCACTGCCGTGCCGGCCTGGGGGCCGTGGGTGCGAGGAACGATATAGATCCTTTCGCTGCGGTGAACCTCCTGGAAAGAGTGCGACGGCGAGATGCGAACGCGCAGCATCTGCCCCTTGCGAGGCGACACCGAAAGCGGTTTGCCTGCGAGAGCATTTGAGGTCTCAGCCGTCCAGGCGCCAGTTGCAAAAAGGATCGCTCCGGTGGAGACGGAAGAACCGTCTTCCAGCCGGAGTTTGCTGCCGGAGGTCTCGGATTCGATGGAGGCGACGCTGGTGTTTTCCAGCAGATGGATGGCGGTGGGGCGAATCGCGGCCGACAGGGCAGATGCAAGCTGGCGAGGGTCGATGGAGTGCTCCTTGAGCCGGAGCGCCGGGCCCCCTGCCATGTACTGCAACGTTGTCTCGGTCTGGAAAGGGATGGGGAACCCGGAGAGATGTTCAATTCGGTGCAGAAATTTGGGATAACGCTGGATGCTGAGCCGAGCGAGATCGCGAAGACTGTCGTGGTTGCAGGGGTCCTCGGCGGCAAGCATCCCGGCCGCCGCGGTGGAGGCCGAAGCGAGGATCCGGCCACGTTCGATGACAGTGACCGAGGCCCCACGATCCGCCAGCTCCAGGGCGGCCGCAAGGCCAATGAGGCCGGCGCCAAGGATCACAACGTCGCGCGAGGGTCGCGAAGAGGTAAGGGAATTTTGAGGACTCATACTTTCCTTAGGATGCTGGAGGGGGCAAAGAAAACATCGATCCACGATGTATGTATGTTCATGATAGCGGGCAACACCCCCGCCTGATGTGCATCTTATTTTGCAACGCTTTGTGGAGCAACAAGAAGCCCAATTTTGATGCCGGGAGGAGACGAGATGAGTCTTTTGGATGAGAAGGATGAGGGAACGACACCTCAGCACGGGTATGAGGCACAGAAACCGGCCATGTGGCCTGCGGGAGTGGCCGTTGCCGCCTTATTGCTGGCGGCTGGGGGCGTGATATGGAGCATCACTTTGCAGAGCCGGTTGACGGCGGCGGAGTCCAAACTGGCCTCTGCCATCCAACAGAATGCCGATCTGGCGCAGAAGATCGACGACACGAACGAGCGCATGAAGGCTCAGGGTCAGGCGCTGGCGCAGAGTGTGGGATTGACGCAGCAACAGCTTCAAGACAAGTCGAATGAACTGGTTGCCGAGCAGCGGAGGAGCCAGATCCAGACGGCGCGGCTGGCGCGTGAGCAGAGAGCGACGGAAGCTCAGGTTGGTGCGGTGCAGGGCGATGTCTCCAATGTGAAGACGGATGTGGGCGGTGTGAAGACGGATGTTGCCAATACCAAGGCTGATCTGGCTGCGACCAAGACGCAACTGACGCGAGTGGTAGGTGATGCCGGTGTGATGAGCGGTCTGATTGCGAAGAACCACTCGGAGTTAGTCGAGTTGGAGCATCAGGGCGACCGCAACTACTACGAGTTCACGCTGACCAGAGGAGCGCCTGCGAAGAATGTTGGCACTATCAAGATCAGACTGAGGAAGGTGGATTCGAAGCGCTCCAAGTTCACTTTGATCGTCAGCTCGGACGACCGGAACATTGAGAAGAAAGACCGGAACATCGATGAACCTATCCAGTTTTACTCTGGAAAGACGCCGCAGCTCTTTGAGATCGTCGTCAACCAGATGAGCAAGAAGACGGTTACGGGCTATCTGAGCACGCCGAAGAGTGCTCCGCAACCGATCTCGGTTCCCTAAAGAACGGCATTGATGCGCCGCTGGGGCTGCACAGTGTTTTGTGCAGCCCCCGGCTTTCAAGGCGGGAATCTATTTTCAGCGGAAGTTTGTGGAGATGGGCGCGGATTGGTGAAGCAACGAGACACTGAGCGTTGCGGATTTTTTAGCTTGCCAAACCTGGAGGGTTGTTCGCGGGAACAAGAACATGGCCGCTGCAACGCGTGTGGCTCCTGGTTGGATGGTCTCCTGGAAGGCTAGCGGCGGAGGCTGCGGCGGCTTCACCAGAGAGAGAAGCTGCGGAAAAATTGCCTCCAGCCGTGGCAGATCCGATGGAGCGATGATGGTTGCCTGCAGAGTGGTTCCATCTGCGGCGGTCATGGTGGACGAGACGCTCTCTACGAAGATGGGATGAGACAGCTTGTTGGTGATGGTGAAGCTGGTGAGGGCATAGACATCATCTTCGGATTCTGGAGGAGCACCGAGGATGTGAATCGCCCTGATGGGTGGGTTCATGACGGTGTGAGGGACAAATATCCGCACCTTCTGGACGCTGACCTCCGGAGCCTTGCGTGGATTCAATCGATAGACGATTGCGCCGATTGTGATCATGAGGGCTGCGGCGATGAGGAGCTTGGGGAGGAGACGATTTCTGTCCTGGGGCGGTTCAAGATGGAGTTCGGGCGAGTGCATTCACTCTCAGGATAGAGGAATTTTTCTGGCGAAGGGATGGGAGTGCTGGGTATCGAAGAGCGCCCCATGCAAGAGAAGCGCGGTTGCGCGAGGCTGGACCGCGGGTACTGATCCGATAGAAAGCTGGGTAGGTGTTCCAAGGGCATTTGCCAGACGTACAGGTCTTACCCAGGGGTGAGTGCGGCAGAGGCAGTCTTGCGCAGATTGGCCGGCAAACCTGCGACGGGGAGCGTATTGAGGACATCCGAAGCTCTGAGCCAGGCGCGCCGAAGCTGCACAATGCCATCGGCCAGATGGTCGAGTTGATCCGTGGAGTGGGCGTCGGTGTTCACCACGATTTTGCAGCCGAGTTGCAGGGCGAGACGCAGATTGAGGTCGTTCAGATCCGCCCTCTCCGGCTGCGCGTTATGCTCGACGGCCACTCCCGCCTGCGCGCAAGCCTGCAAAAGTTGGGGAAGCTGGACCTTGTAAGGCTCGCGTTCCAGCAACTTTCGTCCGGTGGGATGGCCGAGGATATGCACATGTGGATTCCGCACCGCACGCAGCATTCGCTCTGTAATCTCTTCCCCGGATTGGTTGAATCCGGAGTGTACGCTGGCCACGACGATGTCCAGTCTGGAGAGCGTCTCGTCGGAGAGATCGAGCGTTCCATCCAGGAGGATGTCCACTTCCACGCCGGCGAGGATGCGGAAGGGAACCGCGGGCTCCCGAGCTGGCGGTTCATGCGGGTGAGGGGATGAATGCCGGCCGGATGGATGGTTGCGCTGCAGCCGCTCATAACGCTCCCACTGCGGCCCGCGGCCGGCGGCGAACTCTTCGGCCAGTTCGGCGGAGACGGCGCGGATGCGGTCCGCATGAGCCAGTGTGCGAAGGTCATCCATACCGTTGGTCATGGCCAGATTTTTCGAGTGATCGGTGATGGCGATGTACTCCAGGCCACGCTCGATGGCGGCTTCCGCCATTTCGCGGATGGAGTTGTGGCCGTCAGACTCGGTGGTGTGCATATGAAGGTCGCCACGCACCTCCGAGCGCTCAATGAGCTTGGGCAGCGTATGGGCCTCTGCCGCCTCGATCTCGCCGTTGTTCTCGCGTAGTTCGGGCGGGATGAATTCAAGGCCCAGAACGTGATAGATCTCCGCCTCGGTTCGGGAGGCGAGCACCAGGTTGTCTTCGAGCCGCAGTAGGGCATATTCGTTGAGGGTAAGGCCAAGCTTGATGGCGCGCTGCCGGAGCGCGACATTGTGCATTTTGGATCCGGTAAAGTACTGTAGCGCGGCTCCGTAACTGGAGCGGGGTAGAAGCCGCACATCCACTTGAAGATTGTTGCGCAGGGTGAAGCTGACCTTGTTTGGGCCCTTGGCCAGCCGTTTGTCGATCAGGGGCAGGGAGGCGACGTGCTCAGATGCGGCAGCCACAACATCCGGCTCGCAGGCTGGGCCGGTGACCAGAAGATCGAGATCGCCGACCGTCTCCCGGCCACGGCGCAGGGAGCCGGCTGGGGTGATGGTCTCAACACCGTGAAACGTGGCGATGAAAGCACAGATGCGCTCGGCATAGCCGCGCGCCACGTCAATGCGGAACCGCGCGGAGTTCTTGCGATAATCCTCGATACCCTTGAGCAGCTTCTCCGTAAACTTCTGCCCCATGCGGGGCAAGGAGAGGAGGTCACCGCGGCGGGCCGCCTTTTCGAGAGAATCAATCTCCGCGATGCCGAGCGCAGCGTGAATCAGAGCTACGGTCTTTGGACCCATCCCAGGAAGCCGGAGCAGTTCCAGGATCGTTGGCTTGTAGCGTTCCAGCAACTCCTCGCGCAGGGGGAAGGAGCCGGTGGCGACGAGATCGCGTATGTTTGCCGCCATCCCTTTGCCAATGCCCGGAATGGCGAGCAGGGCCTTGGGGTCAGCATCCTGGGCTGCGAGCGTCTCCAATTGGACGGTCTGCTGCTGGACGGCCTCAGCGGCGCGACGGTAGGAACGGATCCGAAAGGGATCTCCGGCGTCGATTTCAAGCAGCGCCGCTGTCTCATCGAGCAGCCGGGCAATGGTCAGGTTGTCCATCGTGAACCGAAGATCCCGGTACTGGCATTGAAGCAGGGCTAGGATCGAGATCTGTCTTCGATTGTAAGATGGGCTGCTGCCGAAAGCATCCTTGCGTGATATGGGCTCGTGGTTTTGGGAAAGAAGAGCCTCTACCGAGGCACGAACCCATGATCAAAGGAGTTTATCGAGTGAAGATGAGGCGAGAGCGGAGCGAGAGTGCGGAATCGCTAAAGTTTTCTTTTTGTTACGATTCGCCTTTACCAATTTCATCCGCTTTTGTGGACGCTATGTGCAGGTCAACCGGCCTTGGTGCGAACGACCTGGTCAGCCTGCGGTCCCTTGGTTCCCTGAATGACATCGAACTCCACTTCATCGCCTTCTTTCAGTGTCTTATACCCATCCAACTTGATGGAACTGTAGTGTACGAAGACATCGGGGCCGTCCTCGCGCCCCAGAAATCCGTAGCCCTTTGCGTTATTGAACCACTTAACCGTGCCTTTGTACTGTGCCATGGGTTCCCTTGCCATGCTCGAAATATCCTTACCGCTTGGGCGGAAGTTATCTACTAAGACGCATCCGAGAGCGATTAGGCGGTCTGAGTTCCGCACGAATTGAGAATTTCTGTGCATGGAGCGTGTGGCGGGAGCGGGGAGAAGACCATGCAAAGAGAGGTAAGTATCTTGAAAAGAAATCTTTACCGCAATTCGCAAAGAACGAGTCAACGGCCTGCTGAGGAGCGGGATTTTTTGGCTCCGGGCTGGAGTTTCGCACCGTGCAAGGACAGGAAGAGCAGAACGCCGATCAGGGTCTTTCCGTCCTCGATCTTGCCCGAATGGATCAGATGCACCACCTCGGAGAGAGGCGTCATTTGGACCTCGATCTTTTCATCCTCTTCCGGTTCGGCCTTCCCCTGCGTCAAGCCCTCGGCGAGCAGGATGGTCATGGTCTCGGTGAGAAAGCCGGGACTGGCATAGTAATTGGCGTGCCGGGACCAGCGCCGGGCACGGTAGCCGGTCTCCTCGATGAGCTCTCGTTTTCCGGCCGGGATCAGCTTTTCTCCGGGTTCGATGCGCCCGGCGGGCAGTTCCAGAAGGAACTCGCCTGCGGCGTGCCGATACTGCCGGATCAGCAGGATGCCGGGATCCCTGGGATTGGTCTCCCGGTCAACAGCCAACACGACGACAGAGCCGTTGTGGCGAATGACCTCGCGGGTCGCCCGCACCCCACCCGGCTCGATCACCTCATCCTTGGTTACCCAGAAGGTTCTGCCGGCAAAGACGGTTCTGGAGGAGAGGGTCCGTCCCCGGCCGGTGAGCCTGACCGTCTTTGTGGGGGCGGTTGGATCGTTTTTCGTCTTCGAGCGGGCCGCAGTGACGCGGCGGGCGGCGGGAAGATGCTGATGGGGAGATGATTGGGTCGTTTTGCGTGCCATAAAAGTAAGGTACACGACCCTTGAGGAGATGCTGTACAAAGGCCCGCAAGGGAACCGCGAACTCAAGGAGGAAGTTGGGGGCAGAGTTGTCTTCCACATCGCCAAGCCGGGAGGCTTTTACTCTGTTAAAAGCTCCGGATCTGAATTCAGTGCATCGGTCGGCCGGCGGCTACATCCAA
>JAKAQS010000213.1 GCA_021819585.1 Acidobacteriota bacterium | reverse complement strand
GATCGACAACCTCCTGGTGGAGACTTCATCGGTCGAGCACCTGCGGACGGCTTCCATGCCTGAGCAGATCGAGGAGATGCATGTCTGAACCTCGTCGAGTGTTGTTGGGAGTCTGCGGCGGCGTCGCCGTCTACAAGGCTGCGGAGCTGGTGCGGGAGCTGCAGCGCCGGGGCGCCGTGGTCCGGGTCATGATGACCCGGGCGGCCGAGGAGTTTGTTCGCCCGCTGACCTTCGCCGCGCTCACCGGACACAAGGTCTACACCAGCATGTGGGACTTGCCCGCCGGCCAGACGGCGATGGAACATATTGAGCAGGCGCAATGGGCAGAGGTGCTCTTGATCGCTCCGGCGACGGCGCATACCTTGGCCAGACTGAGCGCAGGCTTGGCCGACGATCTCCTCTCCACCACCTACCTGGCCACCCAGGCACGGGTGGTTCTGGCGCCGGCCATGAACGTGAACATGTGGAATCATGCGGCCACGCGATCCAACCTGGAGACACTGGAGAGGCGTGGGCATCGCATCGTTGCGCCGGGCAGCGGCTACCTGGCTTGCGGCATGACTGGCGACGGCCGTCTGGCGGAGACAGAGGCCATTGTGCAAGCCGTTCTTGAACAGAGTGTCCTGAACCCGGCAAGCTCCGCGCCGCAGCCGCCGGCCCAGGATCTGGCGGGAGAAACCGTTTTGATTACCGCCGGAGGAACGCGAGAGCCCATCGATGCGGTTCGATTCATCGGCAACCGTTCCAGCGGCCGCATGGGCTACGCCTTGGCGGAAGCGGCCCGTTGCCGCGGAGCCCGCGTGATTCTGGTCTCCGCAGCCACTGCACTGCGCGTGCCGGAGGAGTGTGAGGTGATGCCGGTCGAAACGGCCGAAGAGATGCATGCGGCTGTGCTCGATCGCCTTCCCCAGGCCACCATCGTGATCAAGGCCGCTGCCGTCTCGGACTTTCGCGTGCGCCAGGTGGCCGTCACCAAGCTGCATCGCGACGATCCGCCGAAGATTGAGCTTCAACCCACCGTAGACATTGTGCGCAGCGTCGTCGAGAAAAAGGCGCCCGAAACCCTGGTGATCTCCTTTGCCGCGGAGATGGGCCTGGATGTGGAACGCGCCCGGAAGAAGCTCCTCCGCAAGGGCGCCGACGCCGTCTTCCTCAACGACATCAGCCGGCCGGGAGTTGGCTTCGATGCCAGCCGAAATGCCGGAGTCTTTCTGACCATGGAAGCTGAAGTGCGGCTTCCAGAGTCCTCCAAGAGCGAAGTAGCCAATCGCATTCTGGACCAGATTGTGTTGCTGCGCGCCGGCAGAGCCGTGGCGCAGTAGAGGCGCACAGACTCCACGCCACCGGCTTCACCGCCGGGCACGAAAGAATTCGGTCAACATCTGGCCGCACTCCAGGGCCAGAACCCCTCCCACCAGCTCTACCTGGTGATTGAGCCGGGGATGGTTCATCACCTCCAGCACGGAACCGCAGGCCCCGGCTTTTGGATCCGATGCGGCAAAGACCAGCCGCGCCACGCGCGCATGAAGGATGGCCCCCGAGCACATGGAACAAGGCTCCAGAGTGGAGTAGAGCGTGCAGCCCGGCAGCCGGTAGTTGCCCAGAACTCTGCCCGCCGCGCGCAAGGCCACCATCTCGGCGTGCGCCGTCGGATCCGAGTCCCGCAGCACGCGGTTCTCTCCGCAGGCAACCACCTCTCCTTCGGGCGAGAGAATCACCGCTCCCACCGGCACCTCGCCGGCCTCTTCGGCGGCGCGCGCCTGCTCCATCGCCAGCAGCATGAACCGTTGATCGAGCGCAAGAGCTTCAGTGGGCATGAATCAGCCCCACAACGCCGGCGTGAAGGCCCGGCCGCCGGATGGGATGGAAAACAGACCTCATGCCGGCTCCTGCTGGGTCATGCAATGCAGTGCTCCCAGGCCCCAGATGAAGTCGGTGCAGTGGATGCCGGTCACGGTGCGGTCCGGGAAACACTCGGCCAGAATGTTCAGGGCAATCCGGTCGTTGGGATCGTTGAAGGTTGGAACCAGCACCAGGCGATTGGCGATGTAAAAGTTGGCGTAACTGGCCGGCAACCTCTGCCCTTCAAAGACCACGGGCGCGGGCATGGGCAAGGTCTTGATGGTGAACGGCTTTCCCTTGAGGTTGCGCGCGGCGTGCAGCCGCTCCAGATTTTCCGCCAGGGGCAGATGGTTCTCGTCCCTGGTGTTGGGCTCGATGGCGGTCAGGATGGTATTGGCGCCGACAAACCGGGAGATATCGTCGATATGCCCATGGGTGTCGTCGCCGGCACATCCGCGGTTGAGCCAGATCACCTTCTCGATGCCCAAGTACTCGGCAAAGGCCAATTCAAGCTGCTCCCGGCTGACGCCCGGATTGCGTTGCTGGACCGGGCTCAAAAGACACTCTTCCGTGGTGAGAAGAATCCCTTCGCCGTTGCTGTCGATGGAGCCGCCCTCCAGCACCAGCCGCTGCGTCCGGCCATCGGCAAACTTGGTCACCGGCTCCAGCAGGCGCATGCCCTTGAGCTTTGCCACATGCCTGGGAATCAAGGCGTCGTTCCGCCAGTTGGGATACTTCGCCCAAGCGTTGAACTTCCAGTGGGTCACCACCGCTTCACCCTGCAGGTCTTTCACAAAGATGGGCCCGGAGTCTCGCAGCCAGACGCGATCGGTCCGCCAGCAGTGGAAGTGCAGCCGGGCCGCATTTCCACCCTGCCTGCGCAACATGTTCAGCGCGCGGCGCTGATCCCCTTCATCATTCACCAGAATGTGGACGTCCTCCACCTGCGAGAGATGCCGCACAATCTCGCAGTACACCCACGGAATAGGCTGAAACTTGTTGGGCCAATCCTCGGGGTTATGCGGCCAGGCGATCCAGGTTGCGGCGTGGGGGGACCACTCCGCCGGCAGGCGGTAGTCGCTCTTGGCAGATGGATTCGCTCGCGTCACGGTGTCTATTTGTATTGTCGCTCGGTTCTGGTTCACTGGCGCGTCACGGGAGGGTCAATGGGCCGATGTTTGGCCGGCCGCGTAGAAGGAATAGGTGGCCTGATAGGGCACCCGCACCTCGTTATTCTGGTGTACGGCGTCACAGCCCATGGTGGGAACCCCCGCCTGCGTATCGGATCGGCGCACCAGAGTGACGTCTGTCAAGGCGCCCGTGGCTCCTCCGCTAGAGTGAGTGCGCACCAGAAGTGAGGGCAGGTTCGCCGGATTGGCGGCGGGCCGGCGCGCGATGACCTCGCCGGTGATGGAGCTGCCGTCCATCCAGGTCCAGGTGGGCCCCACGCTGTGCGTTCCCACCGGCTGCCGCGTGGCCGGATCAAAGAGACGGGCGATCGGCATCTCCAGCGTCCACTGATAAGTTCCGTGCCGCGGGGCGCAGCGGTAAACCTGCACACCCAACCCGACAGCGGTGGCCTTAAGATGAGCCTCCGGGGGTGGCAAAGTGGGGTCTTGGCTCTGGCCCGGCATCAACAATGCGAGCAAAACGAGAGAAGCGAGCATACGTTGTCTACCTTTCCGGCTGCGGTCTCCAAAACAATCAGTTCGATGCTCCGTCCAGGAATCGGCTGGTGATCCCAGCATAGGCGTCGATGCGGCGATCACGCAGAAATGGCCAGTGCTGCCGGGTGACTTCAATTTGATCCAGATCCAGATCCGCGATCAGAATCTCTTCTTTGTCGTGCGCGCCTCGGGCCAGGATTCGGCCCAAGGGGTCGGCAATGAAGCTGCCGCCCCAAAACTCGATCCCCTCGCCCGCCGAGAGGTCTGCCAGACTCTCCATCGGCCCGCTGATCCGCTCTCCGTTATGCACCACCTCCCCGTGTTCGTGCCCCACGCGATTGACGGCACAGACAAAGACGCCGTTGGCGATGGCGTGCGCGCGCTGGATCGTCTGCCACGCTTCATACTGAGAGACGCCGAACTCCTGCTTCTCGCTCGGGTGCCAGCCGATGGCCGTCGGGAAGAAAAGAATCTCGGCGCCCTTCAGGGCCGTGATGCGCGCTCCCTCCGGGTACCACTGGTCCCAGCACACCAGCGTTCCAAGGGAACCCGCCGAGGTCTGCTGCGCCCGGAAGTCCAGGTCGCCGGGCGTAAAGTAAAACTTTTCGTAGTAGAGCGGGTCGTCCGGGATGTGCATCTTGCGGTAGATGCCCGCCACCTGATCCACCGCGCTGGAGGCGTAGTCCAGCGTCGCGGCGGTGTTGTGGTACAGGCCCGGCGCGCGGCGCTCAAACAAGCTGGCAATCAACACCAGCCTGAACTCGCGCACCACGGAGCTCAAGGCCGCTGTGGACGGTCCCGGAATCGGCTCAGCCACGGCAAACAGGGCGTGATCCTCCCGCTGGCAGAAGTACTGGGCGCGAAATAGCTCCGGCAGGCAGACCACCTTGGCTCCGGCCTGGGCGGCTTCGCGGACCCGAGCGACAGCCTTGGCCAGATTGGCCTCGGTTGAAGGCTCGCACGACATCTGAATCAGGGCAACGCGAACAGTAGCCATAAACTCCTCTCTATCCAGCCAGAGCAAGGGCGCGCAAGCAAAAGGCGCTGGAAGGAGCCAGCGCCGGATCCGGTCAGATCCATTCTATCCACCCTCTGCGCCCAGACTGCATCGATTCCTCGCCGGCTCCGCTGATTTTTCCCAACTTTTCTTTATGATTTCTTAATGGCGGCTTCTGCTAACTTTAAATTCAAGCCGCAAGCTTGCCCCTGAATGAAGCCGCTAAAATACCCGTGCGTGTTCGTTCGCTTCCATGCAAGAGGAATCTTAACCCAGGCAACTGATTGCCAACCCAAGGAGCGCCATGTCAACCGAATTTCGTAACTTTCTGGAGTTGTCCTATCCGGAGCTGGAAGAGCTCAACCTCAGGGCAAAGGAGCAGCGCCGGAACCGCGTGGCTGCCGATGTCGTCCAGGAAGAGCGCCTGAAGTATCTGGCCGACACCCCTGGAATCAAGGCTGTAACCGTGCTCTTCTCTGACCTGGAAGGCCGGCTGCACATGCTGGACTATGACAAGAAGTTCCTGGTCAAGAGCTATGACAACCTGACCTTTGATGGTTCCTCCATCCGCGGTTTCACCGCCCAGCGTGAGAGCGACCTTCGCCTGGCGCTGGACTGGAGCGCCTTCTACTGGACCCCTGCCGATGTCTTCGGCTCCGGCAAAGTGCTTGTCTTTGGCGAGGTTATCGACAAGAACGGCTCCCATTATTCGGGCGACATTCGCGGCGTGCTGAAGGACTTTGCCGCTGAGCAGTTCAGCAAGAATGGCTACACGCTGAACGCCGCCAACGAGATCGAGGGCTTCCTCTTTGACGGCATCGATGCCGAGCGCACCTTCCACTCCACCGGCAAGTTCGAGTACGTCAACCAGGGCGGCTACTATCACTCGCTCCCCGGCGACCCGCTGCGCGAGTTCATTGACACCACCGCCGAGGTGCAGCGCGCCTTGGGCTTCGAGAATGAGAAGGATCACCCCGAGGTGGCGCCTTCCCAGTTTGAGATCAACTACTCATACGGCGATGTGGTCGCGGCTGCCGACCAGATTCAGCTCTACAAGCTGGTCTGCCGCCAGGTGGCCACCCAGATGGGCATGACCGCCAGCTTCCTTCCCAAGCCGGTGACGGGAGTCAATGGCTCCGGCATGCACACCAACGTCTCCATCTCCAAGAGCGGAAAGAACCTCTTCTGGGATCCGAACGGCGAGGAGAAAACTTCCAAGCTGGGCTGGAGCTTCGTGGACAAAATCCTCACCCACGGCAACGATATCTGCCTTCTGCTCAATGCCAGCGTGAACGCCTATCGCCGTCTGGACCCGCACTTCGAAGCCCCCAACCAGATCAAGGCGTCGGCGGTGGACCGCGGTTCCATGATCCGCATCCCTATCGGCAACTCAAAGTCGGCTCGCGTCGAGGTTCGCTCCGTCGGTCCGGACGCCAATCCCTACATGGTTCTTTACTCCATCTTCAAGACCGGTCTCTATGGCCAGACGGCAAAGATCAAGAACCTGCGCCAGGCTGAGCGCTACCTGCCAGACAACATCTATACCGCGTTGGGGAACTTCCGCGCATCCACCTGGATCGATGAGATGCTGGGTGCGGACGTGAAGGAGCGGTACGCCGAACTCAAGCAGGCATCCGCGGATCGCTGCCCCCGCCTTCTGGGAACGATCGTCAAAGCCAACGAGATCCAGTTCCATCACGACGTATACAACCAGTTGCTCTGGAACCAGTTCTAGAACCAGCCCCAAAATCGGGCCAGAAACGGACCCAGAGTCAGGCATGGCAAAGGGCGCATCGGGAGTAACTCCGATGCGCCCTTTTTTTCTTGAACCCTTTTCAC
>JAKAQS010000212.1 GCA_021819585.1 Acidobacteriota bacterium | reverse complement strand
GCAAGCCGGCTATACTGGGCGATCGACTAATGGTAGGTCAAGTGCCTTTGACGCACTTTGTCTAGGTTCGAATCCTAGTCGCCCAGCCATAAGGATCCGCCCAGCCGTGGCAGCCGCTCGCTGAGCCGGCCAGGCAGAAGCCTCCGGACGACGAGTCCGGTTCTGCGCGGAAGGCAAAGTTTGGGAGCTTTTTGATCTTTCGCGATGGAAACGTCCTCGCCAGGAAGGTGAGCAGGACCCGCAATCCGGCGCCGGATGCGGGAGCGGCAAGGAGTAAGGAGTTTGTCCTGAGAATCACCCATCCATGGGCAATCTTCAGGGAATCAGGTCTCGCACATGCGGGCGGCCGGTGAAGAAACCAGTACCGGCTGCAAGGCAGTAAGGCAAGCAGTATGAAAGAGCCCATCGGTCAACCAGCCTGGAGGATTTCAACGTGAGCGACAGCGTCTCCGAAACCGTCATCGAAACTGTGACAGCATCCGAGAACGTGGTAGACACAACTGTGGTTCCCAACCCAAACTCGAGCCATCCGCTCTCCGCCGCATCGTCCGCCGGCAAGGCTGCCGATCCCAGGGCGGCGGAGAAGAAGCGCCCCTCGCGGCTGAGCGAGGACCGGCGGTTCAAGATCTTCTCCGGCACGGCCAATCGTCCGCTGGCCGAGGAGATCGGCAAATTTCTAGGGGTCCCTGTGGGCGAGTCGCGTCTGGAGCGATTCTCCGACGGCGAGACCTTCTTTCAGCTTCTGGAGAACGTGCGCGGGGCTGACGTCTTTCTGATCCAGCCGACGTGCAATCCGGTGGACCAGCATCTGGTGGAGCTGCTGATCATGATGGACGCTCTGCGCCGCGCCTCGGCCCGGCGCATCACCGTGGTGGTGCCGTACTACGGCTATTCGCGTCAGGATCGCAAGGACAAGCCGAGGGTGGCGATCTCCTCCAAACTGGTGGCGGATCTGCTGGTGACGGCGGGGGCCAATCGGGCGCTGTTTGTCGATCTGCATGCGGCGCAGATTCAGGGGTTCTTCAATATTCCGGTGGATCACATCTTCGCCAGCCCGGTGCTGGTGGGGTACTTCGATGAGCTGAACCTTCCCAATCTGACCGTGGTGAGTCCGGACACGGGGGGCGTGGAGCGGGCGCGGTTCTTCGCCAAGAAGCTGCAGCAGCCGGCGCCGCTGGCGATTGTGGACAAGCGGCGGACGGATATCAACGTCACCGAGGTGATGAACATCATCGGTGAGGTGCGAGGACGCACCTGCCTGATTCTGGATGACATTGTGGATACGGCGGGGACCCTGGTGAAGACCGCGGCGGCGCTGCTGGAGCAGGGGGCGGAGAAGGTCTACGCCTGCGCCACGCACGCGGTGCTCTCCGGCCCCGCCGTGGAGCGCATCCAGAACTCCTGCCTGGAGCGGCTGGTGGTGACCAACACCATTCCTTTGACTGAGGCGGCGCGCAAGGTGGAGAAGATCAAGGTGCTCTCCATCGCCGGTCTGCTGGGCCGCACGATTGAGAACATCCACATGGAGACCAGCGTGAGCACGTTATTCAACTAGGGTGCGCGGATCTTCACGGCGGCGTTTAGCGGGTTTTTGCAACAAGAGCAGCAGAAGCAACAAGCGCAGGAAAGGCAGCAAGCGCAGGAAAAGGGAGCGAGGCTCAACCTCGTGCCCGAAAGGATGAAAGCTGATGACAGAGAGAACGATCGAAGCCGTGGTGGCCAAGCCCCGCACGGGTAAATTCAACAAGAACAACGCGCGCCGGGTGCGCGTCCAGGGGATGATTCCGGCGGTGGTCTACGGCGCTGGAGCGGAGTCGATGGCGGTGAGTGTCGATCCCAAGGTGATCACCAGGATTCTGTACTCCGACTCGGGTCACAACACGATCTTCGATCTCCAGATCGAGGGTTCGGAGACGGGCCAGGCCGGCAGCACCACCAAGGCGATGATCGTCGACTGGCAGAACGAGCCTCTGAAGGGCAAGCTGCTGCACATCGACCTGAAGCGTATTGCAATGGACAAGGTGATGCGGGTGTCGGTTCCGGTACAACTGGTGGGGGTCTCCAAGGGCGTAAAGAACGCGGGCGGGATTCTCAGCCAGGTGCTGCACGAGGTCGAGGTCGAGTGCCTTCCGGGAGATATTCCCAGCCACATCGACGTGGATGTGACCGAACTGGATCTTCATGGCGCGATTCACGTCTCCGATCTTCCCCACTCCGGCAAGCTGAAGTTTCTGGGCGATGAGGGAGCGATGGTGGCGCATGTGACGGTGCTGCGCGAAGAGGTTGTGGCGGAGCCGGTAGCCGGCGCTGCGGAGCCGGAGGTAGCCAAGAAGGGCAAGACGGAGGCTCCTGCCGAGGCCGCCGCGGAGAAGGGCAAGAAGTAAGCCGGCCCAAGCTCGGGAAAACAACAAGCCAGAGCAGAGGGCTGACGAAGGATGTTGGGTTGAGCTCGAGTTGAAGCTGCGTTGAAGCCGGTCGAGGAAGTCAATGCAGGCTGGCAAGAGGAACTGGAAAGGTGCTGTGGGGGCGTGAAGCTGATCGTCGGTCTTGGGAATCCTGGTCCGGAGTACGCCTACACGCCACACAATGCAGGTTTTCTGGCGATCGATCGCATAGCGGAGGTTTGCCATGCGCAGGTCGTCAACCGTCGCGGCAAAGCGCTGACGGGCAAGGCGCAACTGGCAGGATATGAGGTTCTGTTGGCCAAGCCGCAGACCTTCATGAACCTGAGCGGGCTTTCGGTAGCCGCTCTGCTGGATGAGTTGCAGCTCGAAGTTCAGGATCTGATCGTCCTTTACGACGAGCTGGACATTCCTCTGGGCACGATTCGCATCCGCGAGCGTGGCTCGGCGGCCGGGCACAACGGAGTGAAGTCCATCTCCGGCGTGCTTGGGACGGAGGAGTGGACGCGCATCCGGATTGGGATTGGGAGGCCGCCGGCCGAGACGGGAGAGATCGTCAAATCCGGCGGGAAGGATTTTCTTCTGGCTCCCATGCGCAGGCAGATGCTCGAGGAGCTGGACGCATCGCTTGACCGGGCTCTGCGCGCGGTAGAGATGGTGCTGAGCAAGGGCGTAGGCGCGGCGATGAACGAGTTCAACCGCAAAGCGGAGGAATCTCCTCCGGTTTGAGCGGCTCTCGGCAAGTTGTTGCAGGATGCAGGAAGCGGTTGCAAGAAGTTTTTGATCGTTGGTTGGCAGAAGCAATCTTCCACACCGGTTTCGGATGGAAGGCAATCCCGGAACGGTGCGGGGCAGAACCCCGCGGAAAGAAGTAATGATGAATCGCAGCTACGAAATCATGTTTATCGTTCGGCCGGACGTTGAAGAGGCTGAGCTCGACAAGATCATGGAGACCTTCTCCGGCTACATCACCGCCGGGGGCGGAACGGTGAAGGCGACCGAGAAGATGGGCCGCCGGCGTCTGGCATACACGGTGAAGAAGTTCAACGACGGCTTCTACATCTTGCTGATCGTGGAGTCTCCGGCCTCCTTGATCTCGGAGATCGAGCGCCGTCTGCGCGTCTCCGAGCAGGTGATCAAGTTCATCACCGTGCGCATGGATGAGGAGGACAAGCGGGTGGCGAAGATCAAGGCCCACCGCGACGCTCATGTGAAGCGCAGCGCCCTGCCGCAGGTGAATGCGGAGGCCGCGCCGGAGGTGGCCGCTGAAGCAGCGGGGACGCCGGCGGAGGAGACCGCCGCAGCCTCCTGAGGCCGCGCTCCAATTGATTCGCGGACGGGATGGATCTCCTTCCGTCCGCTGACAGGACCAAGCCAACGCCGCAAGATGCTTCCACGATCTCCTCTCCCGTCCGGTGAACCCGGCGGAGCCCAGAGCGGAGATCAAGTCCAGAGATCCCCTGGCGGATCTGGAGCAGGAGCGGCCGAACCAGCCGCCGGCCAGCATGAGCCGGCGGCAGACCAAGGATGAACAAAATGGCTGACGAGACAGTACAACAGGCAGCACCGGCTGCAAGCACCAATGAGGGCGCGCCGGCGGCGCGCAGCGGTTATCAGGGCTCCCGTCCCGGTGGAAGCCGTCCACCGCGTCCGGCCGGGGCCGGCTCTGGAGCCGGAGCGGGGGCAGGGGCCGGCGGACGCAAGTTCTTCCGCCGCAAGAAGGTGTGCAAGTTCACGGTGGAGAAGATCGATACCATCAGCTACCGGGATGTGCGTCTTCTCCAGCAGTTCGTCTCCGACCGCGGCAAGATCATCCCGCGCCGTCTTACCGGCACCAGCGCTCCGTTTCAGCGCAAGCTGACGCGCGCCATCAAGCAGGCCCGGGCGATCGCTCTGCTGCCCTTTGCGGCCAAGTATTAGTATCCTTGCCGCCCTGGCGGCGCCTACCCCGAGGCGGCTTTGCGCGGCGCCTCGATGAATCTGGAGATCTGTCATGGAAGTCATTCTGAAAGAAGATGTAAACAAGCTCGGCCACCGCGGCGATGTGGTCAAGGTGGCCGCCGGCTATGGCCGGAACTATCTGTTGCCCGGCAAGCTGGCGATGGAGGCCACGCCGGCCAACAAGGCCGTCATCGAGCAGATGAAGGCTTCGGCGATCCGCAAGTCCGCCGCTGAGAAGGGCGGCGCCGAGGATCTGGCGGCCCGGCTCAATGAGCTGGTGCTGGTCTTCGAGCGCAAGACGGGCGAGAACGATCATCTCTTCGGTTCGGTCACCTCGCTGGACATCGCGCAGGAGCTGGAGGCGCAGGGCTACAAGGTAGACCGCCGCAAGATTCATCTGGAGGAGCCGCTGAAGAGCGTGGGCGAGTTCCATGTGCCCATCAAGCTGCATCGCGAGGTCTCCGCGCACGTGCAGGTGACCATCAAGAGCGACGCGCCGGAGCGCTCGGCCGAAGAGGCGGCCGTAGCCGACGATTCGGTCTTCAAGTCCACCTACACGGGCGAGCTGGACGACCATCGCGACTAGATCCGAACAGAAATGCCTGTGGCATGGGCCAAAGGTCCGGGCTATCCAGCCGAGGGTCTGCAAGCCGGCTCCTTCGATGAGAGCTGGTCTGCAGACCTTTCTTGCGTCTTGAATCTTCGGTAGCACACGACCATCGCGGGTGAAGGCAAGAGCACCTCTGCCGGTGAGCAGGTGATCAAGTGAGGATGCGAACCGGCATCGTTGTGCAGACGAAGTTGGGGGGTTCTATGAAAGGGGATCTGCCCCACATCGCGGCGCGCCACTTCGCGGTCTCCTGGAGATGTGGGTTTTCAGGATGCGGGCGCCGGACGCCGCAGCCGGAGAGTCATCAAGAGGTTTTGCGCCTCGCCTCAGCCTCGGCGGCGGCCAGGTCACAGGCGCGCCATAGATACCAGCTTGCGGCTGAGCGCCATGGAGCCCATCGCCTCGCCCGCCGCTCCATCGCCTCCGGCTCCGGCAGCAGATCCGGTGTGACCTTCACTGTGGGCTTCAGCCCCTGGAAGGTGAGCGCGAAGCCCTTGCGAATCCCGTAGTCGCTCGTGGGAAAGACGTCCGGGCGGCCCAGATGAAAGATCAGCAGCATCTCGACCGTCCAGCGGCCGATGCCGCGCACCTGCGTCAGGTGGCCGATGACGGCCTCGTCGGACATGCGGCGAATCAGGGGCAGCGTCGGCACCGTGCCCTTCAGCGCCTTCGCGGCCAGGTCGCGGATGGCCAGAATCTTGTTGTGCGAGAGTCCGGCGGAGCGTAGCTGAGCGGTGGGGCACTCGAGAATCTGCTCTGGTGAGGGATGGCCGCCCTCGCACAGCCCGTCGAAGCCGGCGAGCAGGCGGGCATGAATCGTGGCGGCGGCCTTGCCATGGAGTTGCTGATAGATGATTGACTCGGTCAGCGCCTCAAACGGCGACTGACGGGTCCGCAGCCGCAGTGTCAACGGACCGGCGCGTTCAATCAGACGCGCCAGCTTGGGATCGGCCGCGGAAAGAGCGGCTGCCGCGGCCGCAGGGTCATAAGGCAGTTTGCGGGTGGGGCCGGAGGGACGGGGCATGTTCAGCATCATAACCGCCTCGCCGCCGCCCTCGCCGCCGCCCTCGCCGCCTCCCGTTCAAGCCGGAGTGCCCAGCTCGAAGCTTCCAGCCCGAAACCCCCAGCGGGCGCCTCACATCCGGGCTTTTTGTTCGGTCTCATCGCATCCTTTACACGCTGTCCCGGGGCATCCTTACATCACTGCCGGGTACCGGATGTGGGCGCCTGTATCCCTTCAAAATCTCGTTCCTCCTGCTGGAACCGAAAAATCGGGCGCCCCACATCTCGTTCTTTGTCAAGTCTCGGGACATCCTTTACATTTTGTCTCGGGACATCCTTTACATGGCGGAGGGTCCTGGGTGTGGGGCTTCGATCCAGCGTTCGACGATCGTCGAACGCTGG
>JAKAQS010000021.1 GCA_021819585.1 Acidobacteriota bacterium | reverse complement strand
CAGGCAGTTGCTTTGGCGGCCAGGCAGGTTGTCGCGATGCCGGTCGCCTCCGGCGAGCCTGGAGTTGGATGAGAGACAGTGGACCAAAGGCAATGGACGCCGGCGTCTCGCAAGATCTCAGGGTGGAAACCATATGATGGAGACGGACCGGCTCCGCGGACCTGTGTGGCGCGCCGGCGACGCCGCCGGCTTCGGCCTGGGGTGCTGGTGGCAGCGGAGCGTCTGTGCTGAGAAGGCTGAAGGAGGAGATCAATGGAGACAGATTTGGAAGTTTTGAAGAGCGCGGGCACGGCGGTGGTTGCGGATGTCTTTGACGCGCTGGGCAAGACGCCGCCGATTCTGGATACCAGTCTGCGGCCGGTTGGGCGAGCTGTAGCCTTTGCCGGTCCGGCGTATACCATCACCGGCGAGTCCGAGCGGTTTCAGGGCGGCGATCGCGCCAAGCTGGAGGCGATCGACCGGATGCCGGCCGGAGTGGTGGCTGTTTGGGCCAGCCAGGACGCCAGGGGAGTGTGTTGCTTTGGCGATTTGCTGGCCGGCGCGATGCGCGCCCGAGGATGCGCCGCAGCCGTTGTGGATGGAGGCGTGCGCGATACGGCCTTTCTGGAAGAGTTTGCCATGCCCGTGGTGGCGCGCTACCGGACGCCGGCGCAGGGTGTAGGGCGCTGGCGCGTCACTGGAGCCCAGATTGCCGTGCGGGTAAGAGGCGGTTTGGAGGAGTGGATCACGGTGCATCCGGGCGAGATCGTCGTGGGCGATGCCGATGGACAGATTGTGATTCCCCAGCCGCTGCTGGAGGAGGTGACGGCCAAAGTCATCGAGTGGTCGCGGGCGGAGACGGAAGCGCGCGCAGAGATCATCGCCGGCCTGCCGTTGCTAAAGGCCCTGGAGAAGTACGGGCATCTGTAGATTCAATGGCTGTACGGGCAAATTTCCCAGGTGTCGCAGTATGCCTTGCCCGCAGCTTCGTTTCAAGCGGCGGCCCGGCGGCAGCGCCTTTGCCAGAGCGCAGCTCCTGCGAATTCGAAACAGAACATGGTTGACTCCTGGGCCGGCGAGAAAAATTTCAGGTGGAGAGCAGGATCCGCAGGTCGCGGAGGTTATTGCCGGTCGGGCCGGTGGTCAGCGTGGCTCCCAGACTGTCCAGAAACGGCGAAGAGCGGAAGGTCTCAAGGGCCTGCTGCGCCGCGGCGCGCACTTCCGGATCCCGCAGGCTGTTCTGGTCGACGACGGCTCCGGCGCGAGCGCTGTTGCCGTCGATGCCGTCCGAACCGGCTGAGAGGACGGCCACGTACGGGCCCAGTGGATCCAGACGCGTGGCGGCATAGAGAGCGAAATGCTGGTTGCGGCCACCAGAACCTTCGGAGAGCAGACGGCTGTCCGCGGAGGCTACGGTGATCTCCCCGGCTGAAACCAGGCAGACGCGCGGATGGCTGCGGCGCAACTCATACAGACGGGAGAGCAAATAATCCGCAGCGTCGCGAACCTCCCAGTCGTCGCAGGCGTTGTCGGCGACGGCATGAAAGCCCATCTGGGCGGCGAGATGGAGCGCCGCCTGGGCCAGATCGCCGGACTCCAGGAGCGTCAGTGCATGCATGTTCATCGCTGCGGGCTTGGGTGTCTCCACCAGCGCTCCGGAGAGAAAAAACTGCCGTACCGCGGCAGGGAAGCGGTCGAGCAGGTGATGCCGGTTCAGGATCTGGCGGCACTGCTCGACGGTTGTCGTATCCGGTAGGGTAGGCCCGGAGCCGAGGGCGTCGAGATGGCCGGCAGGTACATCGGAGACAAACAGGGAGATGGCTGCGGCGCGCCGGGAGAGCAGCCCCAGCCGCCCTCCTTTGACAGCGGAGAAGTGCTTGCGGACACAGTTGATCTCGGTGATGGATGCCCCGCTGTGAACCAGGGCGCGATGAAATGCCAGAGTGTCTTCCAGCGAGATAGCCGGGTCTAACGGGAGTTCCATCATCGCCGAGGCGCCGCCGCTGAGGAGAAACAGGCAGAGGGTGTCCGCAAAGCTGGAAGTAGGGCTGGGAATTCCCTGCAGCATCGCCAGGACGGCCCGCGCGGCAGCGAAGGAGGCAGCATTGGGCAAGGGATGGCCGCCGGCAAAGAACGGAAATCCTGGTGGCAGCGTGGCGGGCGGCGCCGGGGCGATGAGTATCCCCTGCACATCCAGAGCGGCAGGGAAGCGGAGTTGAGCGAGCACAGACGTCAGCATGGGGCCGGCAGCCTTGCCTGCGGCGACGACACGCACCTGCCGGATCATCCCGAGCCCGACGCGCAGGCGTTGGGAGCCGGGATGACCGAGCAGAAGCGTGCGCTCGCCTCCGGGGGGATCCAGAATCTCCAGCGAACGGCTGACCGCCCGCTCAACGCTGCAGTCGGTTAGCGCGGAGGAAAAGAGGCTGCGGGCGATGGAGCCGAGCCCCAGGCCGGGCGGGAGAGTGTGATCGGGGCGGTTAGAAGGTTCACCTCGAATAGAAGGCGGCTGCGGTGGTTCAATCATGGTGGAACCTATTGCGCAGTGCGGCGAGTTGCGTTGTCAAGCAGTTTGACATCAAAAAACGAAGATCATGAGTGCTGTAGCTTGCGGATGTAGGCGATGGCAGCCTTGATCTGGGTGTCGGAGAGTTTACCGGAGTAAGCAGGCATCCTTCCTTTCCCGTTCTTGACCGCCGCGATCAGTTCGGCATCCGTGGCCTTCATGAGGGCAGGGCTCTTGAAGGATACAGCTTTAATCGCCTTTCCCGCAGGCGTGTTGCCGGTCCCCTCCCGCCCATGACACATCTGACACTTGGACTGGTAGACATCCATTCCATTGTTTTGCGCGATTGCCGGCATTGCGGCAAGCCCTGCCAAGCAGACTGTGGCTGCAACCTTCCAAGTCCTTTTCATAACGGATCTCCTTGCCATTTTCTACTATGCGGCTCCGATGTCCTTGCGGATTTAGAACCCCATCTAGCAACGCACTATACAACGACGCAGGATCGTCCGCAGTGATGGAGGGTATCATCGGAGAGAAGAACAGGTCCGGTGGGAAGAGGTCCGTCAGGAAGGAGATTAAGTATCGATGGCAAGGCCGATTATCGTGACCGGAGGGGCTGGATTTATCGGACGCAACACGGTGGCGGAGCTGAATGCGCGCGGGGAGAATGAGATCATCCTTGTGGATGAACTGGGCAAAGATGAGAAGTGGAAAAATCTGGTCGGTCTGCGGTATGAGGATATCGTTTCACCGGAGGAGTTTCTCGGGCTCATCGAAGGGGACGCTTTCTGCAATGCGCGATCGGTCATTCATCTGGGAGCGTGCAGTTCCACCACGGAGAAGGATGCCGGCTTTCTGCTGCGCAACAATTATCAGTACACGCGGGTGCTGTGCAACTGGGCGATGGCCAACGAGATCCGCTTTGTGTACGCCTCCAGCGCCGCTACTTATGGGGATGGGAGTCATGGTTATGATGACTCCGATGCGGCAACCGGATTGCTGCAGCCACTGAATATGTATGGGTACTCCAAGCACATGTTTGATCTGTGGGCGCTGAAGCATCACTTGTTTCAGGCAGTTCCGGAGCGAGCCCATGACACTCCAACCGGGAACATCGTCGGCCTGAAGTACTTCAACGTCTATGGCCCTTATGAGGATCACAAGGGAGATATGCGCTCGGTGGTCTCCAAAAGCTATGGGCAGATTCGCGAGGACGGCGTGGTCCGGCTCTTCAGGAGTTATCGCCCGGAGTACAAGGACGGCGAGCAGATGCGCGACTTTATCCATGTCAAGGACGCGGTGGATGTGACCCTGCACTTCGCCTTGCAGCCTGCCGACGCTCCCGGAGGGCTGTTCAATTGTGGAACCGGAAGGGCGCGGACCTGGGTGGATCTGACGCGGGCCGTCTTTGCGGCCATGGGCCTTCCGCCCCGGATCGAGTACGTCGAGATGGCGCCGGGGTTGCAAGGCAAGTACCAGTACTTCACCCAGGCCGACGACCGCAAGCTGCGCGCGGCCGGATATGCCCGGCCGTTTACCAGCCTGGAGGATGGCGTGCGCGAGTACATTACGGGATACTATCTGCCGCTCGAGAAGTAAGCTTTTGCCTGGTCTTCTGTTGGGTTGGTTTTCCCTTGGAGGACGGGACGGGTTATGCTGGCCAATGTGATGCAAAGAACCAAGAAGACCAAGGTCATCTATCCGGGGACCTTTGATCCGTTGACCAACGGGCACCTGGATCTCATTGCGCGCGCAGCCAAGATTGTGGATGAACTGGTGGTTGCGGTGCATCGCAACTCGGAGCGCGGCGGGTCGGGCAAGGGCAAACCACTGTTTACGTTTTTGGAGCGGGAGCAGATGCTGCGCGAGGCCACCACCGAGATTCCCAACGTCTGGGTGACAACTTTCGATGGCCTGCTGGTGGACTTTGCCAAGGCGCTGGGAGCCAAGGCGGTGTTGCGCGGTATCCGCGCGGTCTCCGACTACGAGTATGAACTGCAGATGGCGATGATGAACCGCAAGCTCGATCCCGAGATCGAGACGCTGTTCATGATTCCGGGCGAGCGTTACACCTACGTCAGTTCCCGGCTGGTGAAGGGCGTCTTTGAACTGGGCGGCGATGTCAGCAGCATGGTGCCGCCCAACGTCGTCCAGCGGCTCAAGCGCAAGGCGCTGGGAAAGTCCTGAAGAGCGATCGGAAGGAATTTGAGGCCAGCGAAGGCTCGCCCTGATTGATTCGCAGAACGGGCTGCTGTTGCACCTTGAAGAACGAAGAGCGTGGCGCCGGCCTGCCGTCAGGCGGGGAGTGGCGGTCTGTCGGAGATGAGCCAGGGGATTCTCGATTGGACCCTAGCGGGGCGACCGAAGGACATCGCTTTTTGAGGGTGGGAATGGAGCGGCTTCCGCCGCGGGTGGCTCACCTCGACCACGCGAATCAGTCCGGGTCTGTGGCTTCACGCGGACGCCGGCCGAATGAACCCTTTTCCTTCCCAGAAAAATCTGAAAGACTTGAAGTATGACAACTGCAATCGCCACAAAAGTTCTGACCGATCGAATCAACCGCATTGAAGTTTCCGCCACCATGGCCATCACCGCCGAGGCGCTCAAGCTGAAGGCGCAGGGGATCGATATGGCGGACTTTGGCGCTGGAGAGCCCCACTTCCCTACGCCCCAGCACATCAAGGCGGCTGCGATTCAGGCCATTGAGCAGAACTTTACCCGCTACACCGCGGTGGCCGGCACGCCGGAGGTGCGAAAGGCGATTGTCGATCGCCATGCAGCGGATTTCGGCAGCAATTATTCGGTGGAGGAGTGCGTCTTCACCACCGGCGGAAAGCTGGCGCTCTTTAACGCGATCCAGGTGCTGGTGGATCATGGCGATGAAGTGATTCTGCCGGTTCCGTACTGGGTGAGCTTCAAAGACATCATCGAGTACGCGGGGGGCAAGGTGGTTTACGTCCAGAGCGACGAGCAGGAGAACTTCCGCATCACCGCGCGGATGATTGAGCAGGCGCTTACGCCGCGCACCAAGGCGATCGTCCTGAATACGCCGTCGAACCCCTCGGGAGCGGTGGTGAGCCCGGAAGATCTGGACGCCATCGTCCATCTGGCTCATCAGCGGGGCATCTATCTGTTGCTGGACGAGTGTTACGTGTATCTGAACTTTACCGGCAAGATCGTCAGCGGAGCCTCCTGGACCGAGTGCAAGGAGCATGTGGTGGTGCTCGGATCGCTCTCCAAAACCTACGCGATGACCGGCTGGCGGGCCGGCTTTGCTCTGGGTCCGAAGCAGGTGATCGGGGCGATGAGCAAGCTGCAGTCACAGAGCACCTCGAACGCGGCCAGCATGGTGCAGAGGGCTTCGATTGCGGCGCTGACCGGCTCGCAGGAGTGCGTGGCCGAGATGCGGGCCGATTACATCAAGCTGCGCGACCGCATCCTGAAAGGATTGGGGACGATTCCGGGGGTGCGGTGTACAGCGCCCGAGGGAGCGTTCTATGTTTATCCGAATGTGAGCGCGTTTCTGGGCAAGGGCGGAATCCAGACTGCCTCCGACTTGGCGGCGAAGCTGCTGAAAGAGGCGCATGTGGTGGTGGTGCCGGGCGAGGCGTTTGGCACCGCGGAGCACATCCGGCTCTGCTATGCGGTCTCCGGCGAGGTGATCGACAAGGGGATCGAGCGCCTGCGAGAGTATCTTTCCAAGTTGATCTGAGGGAAGCTTGCGGAGGCCGTCCGCTTGCAACTGAACAAGGATGGCCTTGGCGATTTTGGATGGAGGCGCATGTCTTCAGGAACCACGAAGATCCACCATCCCCTGGCCGCCGTGGTGCTCGCCGGCGGAAGCGGGACACGGTTTTGGCCGCGCAGCCGCAAGGCTCAGGCCAAACAGGTTCTGCGGCTGGATGGCGAGCGGAGCATGATTCAGCAGACGGTTGCCCGCCTGGAAGACGTCATTCAGGATGATGCGGTGTGGGTGATCACCAACGATCTGCTCTGTCCCGCCATCGAGCAACAGATTCCAGCGATTCCGCGCGAGCGCATCCTGTGTGAGCCGGAGGCGCGCAATACGGCTCCGGCCTGCGCGTTGGCGGCGTTTCTGCTGGAGCGGGAGGATCCGAGGACGGTGATCGGAGTCTTTCCCTCTGACCATGCCATCGGGGACGTAGCCCGCTTTCACATGATTCTCCGCGCCGCCATTAAGCTGGCCGCCTCCGGCGCCAGGATGGTGGTTCTGGGCGTTCCCCCCACCCGCGCTGAGACCGGATATGGATATATCGAGCTCGGTGCGTCGGGCGCCCCGGTGACGGTGGGCGGAGAGTCGATTCCGGTGCGGCGGGTGCGCAGATTCACAGAGAAGCCCGATCGAGAGCGAGCCATGGCTTTTCTACGCTCCGGGAACTACGCCTGGAACAGCGGGATGTTTTTGTGGAGCGCGCGGACGCTGGCCGATGCCATCCGCGAGCATGCTCCGAAGATGGCGCCTTTGCTGGAGAAGATCGCCGCGGCTTGGCGAACCCCGCAGTTTGAGCAGGTGTACCGGGCGCTCTACCCGCGGTGCGAGTCCATCTCCATTGACTATGCCGTGCTGGAACCGCGCTCGGCCAAGGGAGAGAGTGCTTCTGAACTTTACTGCCTGCCGGCGGACTTTGCCTGGAACGATCTGGGAAGCTGGGCGGCGCTGCACGAGTTCCTGACCGAGAGTCACTCCTGCCCCAACCGGAACGTGATCGAATCGGCCGGCAGCGTACAGATCGACTCCGCGGGCTGTTACGTCTTTGCGCCCGGCAAGACGGTAGCCTTGGTGGGAGTGAAGGATATCGTGGCGGTCGAGACCGGCGATGCGCTGTTGATCACCACCCGCGAAGGTTCCCAGGATGTGGGCAAAGTAGTGAAGGAGCTCCAGAGCCGGGGCAGGACGGATCTGATTTGAATACAGTGGTGAAGTTTGGAACCGACGGATGGCGAGGCATCATCGCCGACGATTTTACCTATGAGAACGTGCGGGTGGCCTCGCGCGCGATCGCGCTCTATGTGCTGCGGCATGAGACGGCGCAGGCGGGAGTCTGCGTAGGATACGATACTCGCTTCGGATCTCGTTCCTTTGCGCGCGTGGTGGCTGAGGTGCTCTCGGGCGCTGGAATTCCCGTCGCGCTCTCCAGCAAGGTGACGCCAACTCCGGAGCTGTCCTTCGCGGTGCGCAGCCGCAAGGCCGCGGGCGGGGTGATGATCACCTCCAGCCACAATCCGGCAGAGTGGAACGGGGTGAAGTACAAGGCCGGCTATGGCGGCTCGGGAAGTCCCGCGATCATCGCCGCGATCGAGAGCTATCTGCTGCAGGAGCTGCCTGCGGCCGCAACCCCTGCGCGGATCGAGGAGGTGGACTTTTCGCCGCCCTACATCGCCGCCGTGGAGTCTTTTGTGGATTTGGCGGCGATCCGGCGATCCGGCTATCGCTTCCTCATCGATACCATGTATGGCGCCGGCAAAGGCTACGTTGCGGGAATCTTTGGGCGCGCGGGCATACCGTGCGTGGAGTTTCGCAGTGAGCTGAATCCGGCCTTTCCCGGGATCAACCCGGAGCCCATTCTGCCGCACATCGCCGCTACGCAGAGGGCGGTGGTGGCGGAGCGTTGCGATGCCGGCCTGATCACCGACGGCGACGCTGACCGGATTGGGGCCGTGGACGAGAACGGCAACGTCGTCGATGCGCACAAGATCTATGCCGTGATTCTAGATTGGCTGCTGCGCCGCAAGCAGTGGCCGGGCGATGTGACGCGTGCCTTCAATACCACCCGAATGCTGGATCGTATCGCCGCCCGCCATGGGCGCAGGCTGCTGGAGCACGGCATTGGCTTCAAGTATGTGGTGGATCTGATGCTGGAGCGGGAAATCCTGATTGGCGGCGAGGAGTCGGGCGGCATTGGCATCAGCCGTCACCTGCCGGAGCGCGATGGGTTGTTGAACAGCCTGCTGATTGCCAACGTGATGGCCGACGAGCGGAAGACGCTGGGAGAGCTGGTGGCAGCCTTGCAAGCCGAGTACGGCGAGCACCAGTATGGACGAATCGATATGCATATCCCGGAGCCGTTGAAGCAAGCCGCGATTGCACGCGCGGGCTCCGGCCTGAGTGAGATCGCCGGACTGAAGGTGCTGCGCACGGAGAGCCTGGACGGGACCAAGTTTTTTCTGGAGAACCCTGCCTGCGCGGGCAGACCCAACGCCGCCGAGACCTGGCTGCTGTTGCGGGCCAGCGGCACGGAGCCGCTGCTTCGCGTCTACTGCGAGAGCTGTAGCGTGGAGAGCGTGCAGCGAATCCTGGAGGCGGCCCGGGATTTTGTGCTGGCTGGGGGCGTAGCGTGAGCAAGTGGGTGAGAATTCAAGCGACCGGAGTTCTCTTCGACATGGACGGGGTGCTGACGAGTTCGATCGGCAGCGTGAATCGCTCCTGGAGGCGCTGGGCGGAGCACTATGGACTCCCTGATGCCTCCACCTTGGCGGTTCCCCATGGAAAGAGAGCCATCGACATTGTGGCCAAACTGAAACCTGACGTGGATGTTCTGGAAGGGCTGCGTCTGATCGAGGAGATGGAGATCGCCGACGGGGAGGATGTGAAGGCTCTGACGGGGGTTCGCACCTTGCTTGAGGCTCTGCCCGCGCAGCGCTGGGCGATTGTCACCTCGGCGACCTTCCGGCTGGTTACGGCGAGGTTGAAGGCGGCCGAGCTTCCGGTTCCAGAGCGGATCATCAGCGCGGAGTCGGTGGAGCGGGGGAAGCCGGACCCGGAGCCGTACCGCCGTGGCGCGGAGCTGATCCACGCCGCGCCGGCAGATTGCATCGTGGTGGAAGACGCGCCCAGCGGCGTAGCCGCGGGCGTAGCCGCCGGTTGCCGGGTGCTGGGGGTATTGGGTACGCATGACCTGGAAGAGCTGCTGGCCATGGGCGCAAGCTGGGTGGTCCGGTCGCTCGAGGATGTCCGCGCCGAGGCCGGCCCGCAGGGCGTGGTCTTGACGCTGCGCGAGTCCGAACCAGGGTCCGTCGCGCCCGGCGAGACGGGAGCGGATTGACGAGGCTCGCGGCGGCGAAAGTTGTTCCAGAAAGGCCGAACTTCAGATCCTTCGCCCTCAAGTCAATGCGACGAACCGGGAGCAGCGGCGCGGAACACGCTCAAGACGGGAACATTGACCCTGGAACCGCTCAAGCGCCCTGTAGTCCTTGCTGAAAGAGCAGTTGCTCGGCGAGCGGTTCGACCTGCGCGCTTCCCGGCAACCGGCAGGCGAGCGGCTGGTGGGCGATGGGATCGCCGTGGGCGGCCTACTCGGCTGTTGCAAAGGCTGCTCTGCCTTTGCGGTTTCAGGATCTTGCGGATCCGCGTTCGAGCAGGATCTTCTCCACCCGTCTCAAGTCGTCTTCCGTATCCACGCCGATCGTGTCGTGCTCGGTCTCGGCCACATGGATGTCGATGCCATTTTCCAGCAGCCGGAGCTGCTCCAGGCGCTCGGAGATCTCCAGTTGGCTGGGGCGGAGAGAGGCAAAGCGCTCCAGCGCCGCCTTGCGATAGGCATAGAGCCCCAGGTGCTTCCAGTACGTCGCGCCGCCGGATCCCTCGCGATCAAAGGGAATCGTGGCCCGTGAAAAGTAGAGTGCCCGTCCGTCCAGCGCGGTAACCACCTTGACCGAATTGGGATTGGAGATCTCGCCGGGAGAGCAGCGCACCTTGGGAGTGGTCACCTGTATGTGGGGCGCGGTAAACAGGTCGAGAATCGCGTGGATGTGGCTGGGCAGCAGCAGCGGCTCGTCCCCTTGAATGTTCACGTAGATATCGGCATCCACCAGGCGGGAGACCGCGTGCAGGCGGTCGGTGCCGCTGGGCAGCTCGGGCGAGGTCATCAGGCAGCTCCAACCCCGCTGCGAGCACTCCTGGTGTACCTCCAGCGAGTCTGTGGCGACGATCACCTGATCCAGCGCCGTACACTGCCGCGCCGCGCGATAGACCCAGGCGAGCATGGGTTCGCCGGCCATTTGGCGTAAAACCTTGCGGGGAAGACGGGTGGAGGCCAGACGTGCCGGAATGACGCCTATGATGCGCGGAGAGTGAGGGCTCATGGACCAACTTTCAGATCGGCTTTTTTCTTAAGATAGCTCCGGATCGCCACAGCGACGACCAGCACCAGCACCAGGCCCAGCAGGACGGCTAGAGCCGAGAGGAGATAAAGGATCCAGGGAAGGTAGCACTGCCAGCCAGTGACGCCTGAGCTGGAGCTGCAGTTGGGCGCCGGCAGCCATGGCATCAGCATGGCCTGCGCTGAGGCGCGGGTGGCAATCAAGGCTGGCCCATGGCCGGCCTCGTGCCGAGTATAGGCATCCGGGGAAGCTTGCCGGCACGTTTCACTAGCTGGGTTCAGGCACGCGTTGTTGGAAGGGACGATCTTGTGGAGCACGTTTGACCTGCGCGGTACAGAAACTTATGATGAAGAAGCGGCTGGCGTCGCGGCTGGGCGTTTCCCTCCGCTGAATGCAGTCTTCCTTGCGGCGGTGTAGCTCAGATGGTTAGAGCGACGGACTCATAACCCGTAGGTCAGTGGTTCGATTCCACTCACCGCCACCACTCCTGCTGTGGCGCGGGGCCGGCTGCCGGCCAACCATGGGGCTGGCCATCCGGTTCCGAGCGCCCGCGGATCGCAACTTTCTGAGTAGAGAGTATCATTCGGCTAGCGGACTGCGTCTAAACTGTAGCAAGTTCGTTCGCCGCCCGTCTCATCCTTCCCAAGCGATTTCGGAGTTTGTCACCGTACTATGCCCAA
Source organism: Acidobacteriota bacterium (assembly GCA_021819585.1). Taxonomy (GTDB): domain Bacteria; phylum Acidobacteriota; class Terriglobia; order Terriglobales; family Acidobacteriaceae; genus Granulicella. The sequence goes on along the minus strand of JAKAQS010000021.1, from coordinate 17,039 downwards.
GAGTCTCAAGATCTCACTGCTGGCTTTTTCCGTAGCCCTCATCCTCTGCATCTTCGCCGGGGTCAACGCGCGCAGCGTCGCCGCAGCCGCCGACTCGGCGCCACAGAACGCCTATCAGCAGATCAATGTCTACGGAGAGGTCTTGCAGCATATCCAGTCCGATTATGTGGAGGTGCCCAACATCCCCAAGGTGACCAACGGCGCTCTGCGTGGTTTGCTGGAGAGCCTGGACGCGGACTCCAGTTATCTCACCCCGGCTGACTACAAGGCATATCAGGCGAACCAGGGAGGCAAGGCGCAGGTAGGGATCAATGTTTCCAAGCGCTACGGCTATGCGATCGTGGTCTCCGTGGTTCCCGGCTCGCCGGCCGATAAGGCCGGGATGGGTGACGGCGACATCATCGAGGCGATCGGCAATGAAGATACCGGCAACCTCTCGCTGGCCATGATCCGGCTGTTGCTGCAAGGAGATCCAGGCAGCCAGTTGCAGTTGGCCGTGGTGGGCCGCCGCAGTACATCCTCGACGCCGCAGAAGGTGACATTGACGAGAGCTATCATCACCGAACCTCCTGTTTCCACATCGTTTTATGATGACAAATCGATCCTTTACTTGAATCCGATGATCATCGATCGCCAGCACGTGCAAGAGGTGGAGTCCCGTCTGAAGTCCCTGAAGAAAAATGGCGACACCAGGATCCTTCTCGATCTGCGCAACGTATCCGCTGGCGATATGGCGCAGGCCGTGCGGATGGCGAACTTCTTCATCGCCAGCGGGACCATCGCCAGCCTGAAGGGTCAGAAGTACCCCGAGCAGATCTTCAGCGCCGAATCATCCCAGGCCATCAACACGCATGCCCCCATGATCGTGCTGGTGAACCAAGGCACGGCTGGACCGGCGGAGTTGATTGCGGGCGCTCTGCAGGACGATGGACGCGCCCAGTTGGTGGGTGAGAAGACTTTTGGCGAGGGATCGCTGCAGAAGACCTTTGTTCTGCCGGACGGAGGCGCCGTGATTCTCTCCATCGCCAAGTACGCATCGCCGTCCGGGAAGCAGTTTGAGGACGCCGCTGTCACGCCGGGTACGGTCGTTCCTTCCCACAGCGATATGCTGGAAGGTCTGGATATGGAAGACTCCGGCAGTGCAGCTCCAGCCAGCAATGCGGCGCCCAGCGGCAGCAGTGGTAAGACAGAGAGGACTCCCGCGCCGCCGGACGATCAACTGAACAAAGCCTTGGAGATGCTGAAGGCCAAGGCAGCCTGATTCCGCTTCCGTCCCGGGCTCTGTGGAGGCTCCGAGGCGCGCTCTGTGGAAGGCTGCGTCGAAGCAGGCGGCCACAGCCAGGAGACAGATGAGAACCCAGGCCGGCGAAAGCCGGCGCAGTCTTTCTCCTTCGAGAGCCGTTGGTCACCGGTCTCACCAGATCTCCTGAACTTCTACGGTTGGATTCGACGTGCCTACGCCCCGCCACGCTCAAGACAGAAAGAACTCCCAGCATCGATCGATGCTGTGGCGCGCGGTGAGGCGGTTCCCGTTTCAGGACTCGGAGATCCCCTCCTGGCGTCTGGCGGCGCGGGCCGGGGTGCTGGCGTTGCTGGCAGCCTCGGCGGGCTTTGGCATCATGCTCGGGCTGGTTCTGGTTTACTCGATCAATCTGCCGGAGATCTCTGAGCTGGAGCGTTACCATCCCAGCGCAACCACGGAGCTATACGATGTCCACGGCCGCATCTTTGGCTCTTTTGCGGAGCAGCGCCGTCTGGTCGAACCGTACTCGGAGTTTCCCCCCGTCCTGCGCAACGCGATTCTTTCCATTGAGGACAAGAACTTCGAGCACAACACCGGCATCAACCTGGTGCGAGTGGTGGAAGCGGCCTACCAGGACGTTCACTCCCACGGCAAGGTGCAGGGAGCCTCGACCCTGACGATGCAACTGGCGCGCAACCTGTTTCTCTCCTCGGAGAAGACCTACAGCCGCAAGTTGCAGGAGATCCTTCTGGCGCTGGAGATCGAGCGCCGTTTTACCAAAGCGCAGATCTTTACCTTGTACGCCAATCAGATCTATCTCGGAGCAGGCACCTATGGTTTTGAAGCCGGTTCGGAGTACTACTTCAGCAAGCCGGCGCGCGACCTGACGCTTCCAGAGGCGGCGCTGCTGGCCGCTCTGCCCAAAGGTCCGGAGTACTACTCTCCGCTGCGCTACCCGGAGCGAGCGTTGCAGCGCAGGAACCTGGTGCTGGAGGAGATGCTGAACAATCGCAAAATCACCCGCCGGCAGGAGAAGGAGGCTGCGGCGGCGCCGCTGGGCTTGCATCTGGAGTCGCCGCCCAACGGCGCCGCACCCTACTTCGTCGATGAGGTGCGCCGGCAACTGGAGAGCGAGTATGGCTCCGATCAAGTCCAGAGAGCTGGACTGAGGGTTGACACCACGCTCGATCTCGATCTGCAACGAGCTGCCAACCAGGCTGTGCTGGATGGAGTAGCCGCTTACGAACGGCGCCGCGGCTGGCAGGGGGGCCTGGAGAATGTTCTGAAACAGGGCGCGGCGCTGGACGGCTACAAGCACCCGGACTGGTCGCAGGCCATTGTCGATCATGATTACGTCCATGCGTTGGTGATCGGCGTCTCCGCCTCACGCATCACCGTGAGGATGGGCAGGCTGCGGGCGGCCATGGTCCCTGCCGACTGGGCATGGACGGGAGCGGCTACAGCCACAGACCTGGTTCAGGTAGGGGATATCGTCTACGTCAAGGTGGTCAGCGGCGCTTCGGCTGCCGGCCCGGAGAACCCCGTGCATGTGACGCTGGAGCAGGACAGTGGAGCCCAGGCAGCGCTGATGGCCGTCGACAACGCCAACGGCGAGGTGCTGGCGATGGTTGGGGGGCGCGACTTCCAACTTTCGCAGTACAACCGCGCAACCCAGGCCGAGCGCCAGGTAGGCTCCTCCTTCAAGCCGTATGTCTACACAGCGGCGTTGGAGGCAGGCATGGAGCCCGATGACACGGTGCTGGACGAGCCGACGACCTTCCTTACCGCCGGTGGGCCCTACTCGCCGCATGACTACGAGCACAACTATCTTGGTCCCATTTCGCTGGTGGAGGCCTTCGCCGACTCGCGTAACATCCCCGCCCTGCGGCTGGCCGATCAGGTCGGCATCCGGCGCGTGATTGCGGTGGCTCATCGCTTTGGCATCCGTAGCGAGATTCCGCCGTTTCTGCCGGTGGCCATCGGCGCTGCCGACATCACCCTGGCGGAACAGGTGGGGGCCTACAGCGTTTTTCCCAACGATGGGATTCTTGTGGCGCCACACTACATTCGCCGTGTGCTGCAATTTGATGGCGAGCCCCTGCGGCAGGCGCAAACCCGGGTCAGCGAAGTGATTCCAACTCGCATCGCTCGGGAGATGCTGGTGCTCTTGCAGGCCGTCGTCCAGCACGGAACCGGAGCCGCTGCGGCGCAACTCAACCGCCCGCTGGGCGGCAAGACCGGCACCACCAACAACTACACCGATGCCTGGTTTGTGGGCTTCTCTCCCTCGATTACCTGCGGCGTCTGGGTTGGGTTTGATAACCGGCAGCCCCTCGGAAAGGGGGAGACGGGCGCTCGCGCCGCTCTGCCGATCTGGATGCAGTTCATGAAAGTTGCCCTGGCCGGCCTGCCGCAGGAGTCCTTTCCGGCGCTCCAGGCTCCACAGAGCCGGATCCAGACCCCCAGGGAAGCGGTTGCCGGCCGGCCGCAGAGCAAAGCGATGCCGGCCACAGCATCTCCGCCGGCTTCGGCAACGGCGCAGCCCAGCGCTCGCCGCCCTGCGAGCCCAGTTCCACACGGAAGCTATCAGCCACAACTGGTGCGCCTGCAGCCGGGCGAGCGGCGTTACCCGAGCCACTACGTGCCGCACACGGCTGGTTCCAGGAGGCCGGCGCAGCAGTTGCCCAGCGCTGCCAAGGGGTCCAAAAATGCAGCGCCCGGAGCGTCACCTGCCGTGCGCGGCCGAAATCAGTAGCCTTTGTTTGGCGCTCTTGGCGAAGTCTGGACAGTGAGCGCTCGCCGGAGGCCGAATTCGTGGGCGCCAAGGCGATCGAAGCAGAGTCTCTCCCGGAAGCGTTTCTGAGGGGGGGCGGCTTGCCGCCTCGCTTGGAACTTACCTTGGCAGCATCGGCCTGCCGAGCGCTGTGGCCAGTGCGAAGTAGCGAGTGGCTCTTTGCACGTCCACGCGGATCTGATCGCGCAAGGCCTCTGGAGAGGCGAAGCGCCGCTCGGCGCGCAGCCGGTGGAGAAAGGTGAGTTGCAGGGGGGTGGTCTCGTCCAGATCGACCGGTTCGTAGTCCAGCAGATGGGATTCGACCGCGAAGGAGTCCGCCCCAAAGGTGGGGCGGTTGCCGACGTTGGTTACGCCGGTGAAGATGCGCTCTGCTCCGATGCGCAGAGTTGTGACATAGACGCCGTGGGCGGGCAGCAGATCGGCGTAGGGCGCAAGATTGATGGTGGGCACGGCGTACTTTGCGCCGTAGCCGCGGCCCGGGGCCGGCGTGCTGATCACCGAGAAAGGGCGGCCCAACAGGGCGCGCGCCTCCTGCATCCGGCCGGCGGCGATGGCGGCGCGGATGCGGCTGGAGGAGATCGGGGCGCCACGAGCGATGCGAGGGACATAGGCCCGCACGGCAAACCCCAGCATCCGCCCCATCTCCGCCAGGCCGGCAACGTCGCTCTCGGCCTGGTACCCGAAGCGAAAGTTCTCTCCCTCGTGGACTTCGATGGCATGCATGCCGAGATGCAGAACCTGTCGGGCGAAGTGGAGGGCCGTCCAACGGCGCAGATCCTCCGTGAATGGAAGCACCAGAACACTGTCCAGGCCGGTTTCAGCCAGCAGCCCCAGTTTTTCCTCCAACGGAGTGATCAGCCGCAGCGGGGCGCCAGGATGAAGCACTTGCGCCGGATGGGGATGGAAGGTGACGGCGCAGGCGCGCGACCGGTGGACGCGGGCCTGCTCCAGAAGGGATGCGATGACCATCTGGTGCCCGCGATGCACACCGTCGAAGTTTCCCACAGTGACCACCGAGGTGGAAGAAGAGGAGCCGAGTTCAGCAAGTGAGCGATAGATCTGCATTGGTGAAGAGGCGAATCCCGGGTGGTGCCCGTCCTAGTCGAGAATGAGGGGGAGCCTTGAAGGCGGGAGGTTGGCTACTCCGCAATGCGAAATGTCAGTTTAAGGCCATCGTGAGCCAGCCGTATGTGATTTGGCAACGCCGCGTTGGTGCTCTCATGATCCAGGCCGTGGCTGATGTGGGTGAAGAAGGCGCGGCGTGGCCTGATCCTCTCCACCAGTTCCACCGACTTGGCCAGATGGGAGTGGCTGGGGTGAGGTTCGGGACGCAGCGCGTCCAGCACCAGGATGTCCAGATCTTGCAGCAGAGGGAAGCTTTCTTCGGGAATATCGCTCAAGTCAGTAAGGTAAGCGGCGTCCCCAAAGCGGTAGCCGGCAATGGTGTCTGGCCCATGAATGAGGGGGACGCGGATGAAGCCGGCGCCGAAGAGCGGCACTTCAAAGCCGGCCACTGCCGGAATGCGGTGCAGCGTGACCCGCGCACTCGTAGGATAGCGGCCGGCCTCGCTGAAGGTGTAGGAGAAAATTCGTTCGATGATCGTCGCTGTCGCATCGTCGGCGTAAAGAGGAAGCCCGCCCGGATGATGGAAGCTGAGCGGACGCAGGTCGTCCATCCCCAGGACGTGATCGGCGTGACCATGGGTATAAAGGACCGCGTCCAGGCTGGTGAGCCTCTCTCGCACGGCCTGGACTTGGAAGTCCTGGCCGGTGTCGATGACTACTTGGTGGCCGCCATAGGCGACCAGCACAGAGGGCCGGGTGCGGCGGTTGGGAGATCCTGGCAGATAGGCTGAGGCGCAGACCGCGCATGGGCAGCCAAGGGTAGGAACCGCCATTGAGGTTCCACTTCCGAGAAACGTGAGTGTAGCTTGCATGCCTGTGTCCGTATCTTACTCAGCGGCCTTGATGCCGCCGGAGAGCCGCTCTTGTGCATCCTGCCGGCCATGCGAGCCCTTGGACCGACTCAGGCGGATCCGGGATTCGCCGTCCCCCAGGAGTTTGCCGAGGCGCGGAGCTTCGGCCATGACGCAACCGAAATCGCTGCATACCACCATCTGCCGCTGCGAAACTTGTCGCGTTTGGGGTGATGTTTGCGCGGGATCTCCGCCAGCCTCTAACGGACGATGCGCGGCCCCGTGCCCGGGATGGATGGACCTGCTGGAGAACCGGTGCTCTGGGTTTGCCGGGCAGCCGCGGAACGGGAGAGGGCCTGGGTTACCTCCAGGAACTCCATGCGCAGCTCAAAGAGCGCCGTTTCCAGCAGTTTGGTCTCGGATGGGGTACAGTTTCCTTTGGTCTTCTGCTGGAGAACAACCAGCATGTCGATGGTCTGTCGCGCTCCGAGAAGATCCACCTGCGGCTGCCGGCCGGGCAGGGCAGCTCCGCCCAGTTGCATCAGGGCCTGCATGTAGAGCGACTGAACGACCTGTTGCAGGTTGATCTCCGGCGGCCGTTCCATTCCCGGATTGGTGGCTCGAATGGCCGTGTCCAGACGATCGACGGTGGCCTCATAGGCGCGCTTGGCCTGTTCCGCCTGCTCGGCGGCCGGGGCTGCGGGAAGCAGATTCTCCTGATCCTGATTCTCCTGATCCGGGCTCTCCTGATCCTGGGCGGCTGCGGGCTCGGCAGCGGCGGCCGGGGGTGGGGCATCCCGGGGCTCAGGGCTGGTTTGGGGCTCAGGGCTGGTTTGGGGCTCAGGGCTGGTTTGGGGCTCAGGGCTGTGCCGCTGGGCAGTTTGGGCCTCGGGACGCAACTCGCCCTCGGCGGTGAACTTGCGACGGTCATTGATGACGAACTCTTTGATCTCAGCCATACGCTCAACTCTCTGTCTATTCTTCTGATGCTAACCCGAGCCAACCGTTCCCTGGCGTGGAAGGGCCACTCCGCCCGGGTAGGTAAGCGGCTGCGCGGCGCCGGACGCCTCCTGCCCGAGATCTGGTTTGCGCGCCGCTTGGCGCAGGTAACCCAGTCCCAGCAGCGCCGGACCCTCGGGCAGAGGCGCTAGCCCAGCGCTGGTCAACTCCCCGGCCGGTTTACCGTCCATCTCAAGCGGCGCCGGCAGTGTGGCCGGAAGCTCGCCTTGCAGACGAAACGCCGTAAAGCGGCGATGCACCTGGCCGCGCGATCGGATTCGCTCGACGATCTCCTGGCCCAGATAGCAACCCTTGGCGAAGTGCAGAGCGTGCTGCTGAGCCGTCTCCTGTGGAAGGTCATGGGCCGTCTCGGTGTTGCGGATATCCTTGCCAAACAGCGGCCGCGCCTCCAGCAGGCGCAGCCACTCCAGGGCCGCCGAAGAGATCTGCGGAACGTGCAGGCGCTGGAGTGCGCTCTGCACGCCCGCAATGGTTGCCGGCGTAGAGCGCAACTCATAGACCGGCGTCTCTCCCCGAGCCGGGCTGAGCAGAAGCAGCCGGCCGTGCTGGGTATCGGTCAGGGCCAGACGCGAGCGCTCGATTATCGGAAGGCTGAGCGCCGCTAGGGTTCCGGCCGCCTGGCCTCCCAAGATCAACAATCCTGCCGGATAGTCTTCAGCCGGTTGAACTTCGACATCATCCATGATGATGAAGCGGTCCAGATGGCCGCGGATGGTTTCCATCTGGGATGCCGTGGTTGTCAGCAGAAACGTGGGGGGCTCCGGCTCGGGCTCGCGATAGACCATCGCATCGCCCAGGATGTGCCCCTGGGCGTTGAGTAGAAAGTTGTAGTTGCCCTCGCCCGGCCGCAGCGACTGGATGGAGTTACTCACCATGCCGTTCAGCCAGCGCGTCGCGTCCGAGCCGGTAATGCGCAACAGGACGCTGTCCTGCGCCGGCACGAATCCAGCGGCGTCCCGCACGATGGAGAGTTCTGGTTGATCATGTGTGGACATGAATCTCTTCCGGGCTCCTTGTCTGCTGCGGCTTGCCTGGCCGTCTCGATTCTGCTCGAGGACCAGGCAGGACAGGGGCTTTCTACCCTCCTCCCGTCCTTCCTCTTCAAGGATAGCTTTGTTTCAGCCGGGAGCGCTTGCCGAGGATGTCCAGCCTGGCTTCGGCCCTGCGAGATCATCCGCGACCTGCCGCGGCGCATACGATCCTCGTTGAACGCGGCTCAAACATTGCCGGTCTTTCGGGAGACCTCTGGCCCGCCGGCTTCCGCGGGCGACTTCCTCTGCGTACACTGAGTCTTAGAGTGGTTGGTTGTCTGGAGGCGGTTTGACCTGGCAAAAAAAAGTGTTGGCAGCGTGGGTTTGGTTAGGGATCGGCTTGGGGATCGCAGGAGCACAGCCCAGGGCCCAGGAGCAGACGGCAGCGCCGGCCAAGGGGCCGGTGAGTTCTTCTCCGGCTGCGGACGCAGTGTTGACCCCCCAGCAGGAGAAGACCCTGCTGGACGATGAAGACCAGATATTGCACTTTGTCAGCAGGATAACCCAACTGCCGATCAAGTCTCCGGTCAAATGCCGCTTTGTCTCCCGTCAGCAGGTCAACGCCGAACTGCGCAAGAAGTTTGACGAGGACAAGGACACGCGGCGGATGGAGCGCAGCGAACTGGTGTTGAAGAAGTTCGGTCTGCTGGACCAGGACTTCCAGATGCGGCCTTTTCTGCTTCGCCTGCTCACCGAGCAGATCGCCGGCTATTACGACGACAAGACCAGGCAGATGACCTTGCTCAACTGGGTGCCGATCGAGGAGCAGAAACCGGTGATGGCCCACGAGCTGACCCACGCGCTGCAGGATCAGAAGGTGGACCTGAAGAAGTGGGAGAACCAGGAGATTGAAGGAACGGCAAAGAACGTGAGGCAGGATAACCTGCACATCGCCAACGATGATACGGATACCGCGCGCGAGGCCGTTCTGGAGGGGCAGGCCATGGTCAGCTTTGCCGACTACATGCTGGCCGAAGCCGGGCATCCTGACCGAACGCTGAAGGACGTTCCTCGTCTGGCCCAGGAGTTGGAGTCCAATGCGGGCGACATGTCCGGTTCGCCCGTGCTGGCGCGGGCTCCGCTGGTCTTGCAGAAGTCGCTGTTGTTTCCTTATACCTACGGCCTGGCCTTTGAGGATGACATTTTGTCCAGGAGGGGATCCGGGAGAGCCTTCAGCGGCGTGCTTGAAGATCCACCCAGTTCCAGTTTCCAGGTGATGACTCCCGCGGCCTATCTGCGTCACCAGCCGGTTCCGCTGATGAAGCTGCCCGACATCCATCCGCTGCTGAAGAGCGCGGGTTTTGTGCCGTACGATGTGGGAGTGATGGGCGAACTTGATGTCAGCATGACCGCTGAGCTTTTTGGCGGCCGCCCCCTGGCCCAGGCGCTTGCGCCCGAGTGGGATGGCGGCGTCTACTACGCGGCGCAGCGCAAAGACGCATCCGCGGATCAGAAAAAGACCACGGCCTCGCTGGCCATCTTGTACAGCTCGCAGTGGAAGCAGAAAGATTCGGCCCGTAGCTTCTTTCACATCTTCGAGGAAGAGCTGCCCCGCCAGTATGATGGCCTGAAGCGCCGCCGGAGTGAGGAGACGAATCCCGATGAGCGAGTCTACTCCACGACGGAGGGTGATGTCCTGCTCAGCATCCAGGGCAAGACGGTCTGGGTGAGCGAGGGCTTCGATCTGGCCACGGCCCGCAAGCTGAGAACCTCCGTCGATCGAGCGAATGTGCCAGCGGGCAGCGGTCCCGTGATGCAGGCTCGCATGGAGCCTGCCGGACAGGATCTCCTTGGTGGGCTGGTGGACGACATCCGCCGGTTCGGAGTCATGCGCGCAGCGCTGCAATAGCCAAACGGCGTGGCTGCCGGCCGGCCTTTCCTCCGATGGGAGTGCGGTCCTGAATGCCTACTTCTGCGGCTCCAGCGACATGATGGAGAGGCCCATCAGCCCCTGTACCCAGCGCGCGGGCTTGGCGCCGTCGGTGTTGATCAGCTCAATATCGCCGCCCTGGGAGTCCGGCAGTCCGTTCTTCATCACCGCGACCAGGACTTTGCTCAGAGAGAACGACGGCTCGGCCTCCGCCGCCGAGTACAGCACGTAGTAGTGATCCGTCCCAGTGGCGATGACCACGCTGTGCAGGATGAGCGGCTGCGTCTGGCGGGTGGCCACGAAGCCGATCCTGGCCAGCACATCGGAGAGCAGCGGCCCGGTGTAGGTCTCCGGAATTCCACCGCGATGGGCGTTGTGTACCTGCACGGTCACCTGGGGCAGATTCACCAGATCGGTGACCGACAAGCTCATGCTCTTGCCTTGGAACTCGAGCGCCACGGCGGAAGAGGCCGGCACGGGCGGTTTGGGCGTCCTGGCCCCGGTCTGGGCGCCCGTTTGTGCTTGAGCGCAGAGAGCGCCGGGCGCGAGGGCCAAGACCAGGGCACAGAGCAGGGCGAAGGCCACACTCGGCAGACAGAGCGGTCGAAGGAGGGACGAGAAGCCGGCTGGAGGATTGTTCATGCTCAAAAGCTTATCTCCAAGAAGCGGAGCGGTATATAGCCTTCTTGAAACCGACGTATACTGAAACCATGTCGATCGTTCGCAATGCCGCCGCTATCGCCAAAGGAATGAGCATCACCCTGAGGGAAGCCTTTCAGCCCTCCCAGGTGGAGAACTACCCGGACGGGAAGGGACCGATGCGCGGCGCGCAATTCCAGGAGCGCTTTCGCGGGAAGCATCAGTTGCAGCGCGATGAAGATGGCCTGGAGAAGTGTGTGGCCTGTTTCCTCTGCGCCGCGGCCTGTCCCTCCAACTGCATCTACATTGAGGCCGCCGACAACACCAGCGAGACCCGCATCTCCTCGGCCGATCGCTATGCCAAGGTCTACAACATCGACTACAACCGCTGCATCTTCTGCGGGTACTGCGTGGAGGCCTGCCCCACCGATGCCATCACCCATGGGCATGGCTTTGAGTTGGCCAGTCTGAATGCAACCACCATGGTGATGCGCAAAGAGGACCTGCTGGTTCCCATGGCAGCCGCAAAAGAGACGCTCTCCGCCGCTCAAGAAGAGGTTGAAGCACTCGCGTAGGTATTGAAGCTTTACATTCAGGAATCACGGCGAGCCAATACGGCTCGCTTTCTTGCGCCCGGGCGACACCGCCTTTGAGCCCCTTTGGAGAAGTTCATGCAGAGACCGATTCATCCCTTGGAGAAGCTGCTGGAAGAACGGATCGCCATCCTCGACGGCGCCATGGGCACCACGATCCGGACCTATGGCATGAAGGAGTCCGATATTCGAGCAGATCGATTTCAGCACGCCGGCAAGGATCTGCTCAATAACGGAGATCTGTTCTCACTCACCCAGCCGGCCATGATTGGGGACATTCACCGGCGCTTCCTTGAAGCCGGGGCGGACATCATCGAGACCAACACCTTTGGAGCGACCAGCATCGCACAGAGCGAGTTCTTCGTGGAGGATCCGCGGGAGCGAGGCGGGCGCAAGAACCCGGAGTTTTATCAGAAGATCATCGAGGATAGCTCACTTCGTCAACTGGCCTGGGATATCAATGAGACCTCGGCGCGGCAGTGCCGTCAGTGGGCGGATCGCGTCGCCGAAGATACAGGACGGCCCCGTTTCGTGGCCGGGGCGATCGGGCCCCTCACGGTCTCGCTCTCCAACTCGCCGGATGCGGACGATCCCGGCTTTCGCGTGGTGACCTTCGACCAGGTGAAGACCGCTTACGCTGATCAGGTGCGCGCCTTGATCGCAGGGGGAGTGGATCTGCTCCTGGTGGAGACCATCTTCGATTCGCTCAACGCCAAGGCTGCCCTGGTGGCCATCCGCGAGGTCTTCGATGAGCAGGGCCTTTCGACGACGGGCAGGCAGTTGCCCATCATGATCTCGGCCGCGGTTGGAAGAGGCGGAGAGACGCTGATCTCCGCGCAGACCACAGAGGCGTTCTGGACCGCGGTCAAGCATGCCAAGCCGCTTTCGGTGGGACTGAACTGCTCGCTGGGTCCAGAGCTGATGTATCCCTTTCTGAGCGATCTGTCCGCCAAGGCGGAGGTCGCCATCTCCTGCTATCCCAACGCCGGCCTTCCCAATCCACTCTCTCCCACGGGCTTTGATCTGGGCCCTGAGGATATGGCGGGCTGGCTCAAGAACTTTGCCGGGGAAGGCCTGATCAACATCGCCGGCGGCTGCTGCGGCAATACGCCGGAGCATATCGCTGCGATTGCGCGGGCGTTGCAAGGCATGCACCCTCGAGAGCTTCGCGAATTGGCGCAGCGCAAGAGTGGAGACCGCGGGGTGAGCGCTTGAAGACGAACCTTCCCGCCGAGACTTCGCAAGACTCCGAGTTCAGGCCCCTGCGCCTCTCCGGCAGCCAGCCCTTCACGCAACAGAGGGGCGTCTTCATCATGATTGGCGAACGGACGAACGTGGCCGGCTCGCCGAAGTTCGCTCGCCTAGTCAAAGAGGGCAAGTTTGAAGAGGCGGTGAGCGTCGCGCAGCAGCAGGTGGAAAATGGCGCGAACGTCCTGGATATCTGCATGGATGAGGGGATGATCGACGGCGTGGCTGCCATGACTCGTTTCCTCCAGCTTCTGGCCAGTGAGCCGGAGGTAGCCAAAGTGCCTTTCATGGTGGACTCCTCCAAGTGGGAGGTGATCGAGGCCGGTCTCAAATGGATGCAGGGAAAGGGTATCGTCAACTCCATCTCGCTCAAGGAAGGGGAGCAGAGCTTCCGGCAACACGCTGAGACCATCCTGAAGTACGGCGCCGCCGCTGTCGTGATGGCCTTTGACGAGCAGGGCCAGGCAGCCGGCTTTGCGGACAAGATTCGAGTCTGTGAACGCGCCTACAGGTTGTTGGTGGATCAGGTTGGCTTCGCGCCCGAAGATGTGGTCTTCGATCCGAATATTCTCACTGTAGCCACGGGCATGGAGGAGCACAACAACTACGCTGTGGACTTCATCAACGCCACGCGCTGGATCAAGGCGAACCTGCCCCATGCCAAGGTGAGCGGCGGCGTCTCCAACATCTCGTTCAGCTTTCGCGGCAACAACAAGGTGCGCGAGGCGATGCATTCGGCCTTTCTCTTCCACGCCATTCAGGCCGGTCTGGATATGGGCATCGTCAACGCCGGAATGTTGGAGGTCTATGAAGAGATTGACCCCGAGCTGAAAGAGCTGGTGGAGGATGTTCTGCTCAACCGCCGCGCGGACGCGACCGAGCGGCTGGTGGAGTACGGCGACAAGGTGAAAGGCGCCGAGAGCAGCGCCAGCCTGAGCGAGAAGAAGACCGAGGAGTGGCGGAGCGGGAGCGTGGAGGAGCGCCTCTCCCATGCTCTGGTGAAGGGAATCGACGCCTACATCGAGCAGGACAGCGAAGAGGCCAGGGTCAAATTGGGCCGCCCCTTGCTGGTCATCGAGGGTCCGCTGATGGCCGGGATGAGCGTGGTGGGCGATCTCTTCGGGGCGGGCAAGATGTTCCTGCCGCAGGTGGTGAAGTCCGCGCGGGTAATGAAGAAGGCGGTCGCCTATCTGACGCCGTACATGGAGGCGGAGAAACGCGCTCTGGAGGCCTCCGGCCAGACCATCAAAGCCCAGGGCCGGATCATTCTCGCCACCGTGAAAGGGGACGTCCATGATATCGGCAAGAACATCGTGGGAGTGGTGCTGGCGTGCAACAACTATGAGGTGATCGACCTGGGCGTGATGGTGGCCTGCGAGAAGATTCTGGAGCGCGCGCGCGAGGTGAAGGCGGATATCATCGGCCTCAGCGGGCTCATCACGCCCTCGTTGGACGAGATGATTCATGTGGCCCGCGAGATGGAACGCCAGGGCTTTCAGGTTCCTTTGCTCATCGGAGGCGCCACCACCAGCAGGGCGCATACGGCGATCAAGATTGCTCCCCACTACAGTCAGCCGGTGGTGCATGTGCTGGACGCCAGCCGCGCCGTCCCGGTGACCAGTAGCCTGCTGAGCGAGAGCAGCTCCGAGTTCATCCGGCAACACCAGACGGAGTACGAGGCTCTGCGCCGCAGACATGCTGCGCCGCCTCAACCTGTAATTCCACTCGAAGCTGCACGGGAGCGCCGCACGCCCATCGTCTGGCGGGCGGAGGATCTTCCCACGCCTGAGCAGCTCGGTATCCAGGTGTTGCGGAACTTCCCCCTGGAGGAGCTGCGCGAGTACATCGACTGGACGCCCTTCTTCCATGCGTGGGGATTGAAGGGCATCTATCCGCGCATTCTGGAGGATCAAGGGCAGGGCGAAGATGGGCAGGGAGCCGAGGCGCGCCGGATCTTCGCTGACGCCACCAAGCTGCTCGATCGCATCGTCACCGAAAAGCTGTTGACGGCCAACGGCGTCTTCGGGCTCTTTCCTGCCAATGCAACTGGAGATGATGTTGAGATGTACTCCGATGAGGCGCGCCGCCGGGTCAGGGAACGATTCCACTTTCTGCGTCAACAGGCCCATCGCGAGGGAAGTGAGCCCTGCCGCTGCCTGGCCGACTTCATCGCACCGGCTCCCACCGGCCTGGCCGACCACATGGGAGCCTTTGCCGTCACCAGCGGGATAGGGCTCAAAGATCTCTGTGACAGCTTCCGCGCCGTCCATGACGACTACAACGCCATCATGGCCGAAGCCATTGCGGATCGCCTTGCCGAGGCATTTGCGGAGTGCCTCCACAAACGCGCTCGCGATCAGTGGGGGTATGGACGCTCCGAGAACCTGACCCCTGCCGAGCTGGTTCAGGAGGGGTATCGGGGAATTCGTCCCGCGCCGGGTTATCCCGCCTGCCCCGACCACACCGAAAAGGGTACGATCTGGGATCTGCTCCAGGTGGAAGCAAACACGGGGATGAAGCTAACCGAATCCTTTGCCATGTGGCCCGGCTCGAGCGTCTGTGGGCTCTACTTCGCCCATCCCGAGGCGCGCTACTTCAGCCTGGGCAAGATCGATCGCGACCAGGTGAGCGACTACGCTGCCCGCAAGCAGTGCAATGTGGAAGAGGTCGAGCGCTGGCTGGAGCCAAATCTCAACTACGATCGGGAGACGGAATCAGGGGACGGCAAGATCTGACCTCCGTCGCGGCGCGGCTTGTGGCCTGGGCGGAGATTGGGACGCAGGGATGGGCGATGCGTTTCTGATCGGGTCAGGACTGCGGAGCCACAGCGGCCACATCGCCCGTGGGCGCGGCGCCGGGCTTGGCAGGAGCATACTTGCTGGCGCACTTGGCCTGCAGTTGGGTTGCATGGAAGGTCCCATCCCGTCCATAGGTTCCCACGGCCAGGGTCTGGGCTCCATCCTTGAACTCATCGGGCGGAGGCTCGGCGCCGTTATAGTCCACGCGCAGCGTCTTGCCCTGCTCGGTCAGGATAAAGTTGGCTGCCGGTCCGTTGCGCGTAATACTGCCCGGTTGAACGTTGCCGGCAACGCGCAGGTTGACCCGGTACGCCTTGTTTCCCATCGCCTGCAGCTCTGCGACGGTTACGTAATAGCTCTTCGCGTTCCCGGCAGCCGATACCGAGAGCCAGGCAACGGTGCCCAGGACGATGGCTCCAGCGACGACGAACTTCAGAATGGAATTGGGTCTCTGTTTCGCCATACCAACCTCAGTTTACTCCGTGAAGTCGACGGTCAGGGTGTGATTCTGGTCACTGGCTTCGAGCGCGAGCTCCAGCAGGCGAATCGTCCGGAAGGCATCCTCCGCGGAGATCTCCAGAGGCGCCTCACCGCGGATAGCGTCGCGCACGTTGGCGTAGAAGCGGCGATAGTCGCCGGTCTGGGTAGGAAACTTGCCGCGTTCCACCAGGATCGGCTCGGTCACGCGCGTGGCCAGCGTCAGCGTCCCCCAGGACGACTCCGCCTCCGGCAGCCATGGTTCGGGAGACCCCAACTGGGTTGGCCTGGAGCCATTAAGTAGCGCAGCTTCTTGTGGATCCAGCCCGAATTTCACGTAACTTCCCATGGTTCCATTCACGCGAAACCGAGGCGCCGGCTCAGGCGCAAGCATGGTGGCATGGCACTCGTAGCGCAGGGGGCGCCTCTCGGGCTGTTCAAACTCCAGGACGATGTCAAACGCATCCTCAATGGCGGTCACATCCCGTTCGTGACGAACGCTGGCGGAGATCGTTTTGGGGATCCCAAACAGCGCCAGCGATTGGTCCACAAGATGCGGTCCGAGGTCGAAGAGAATTCCATTGGCGGCTCCGCCCGCTTCCTTCCATGTGTTGGCCCGCTGCAGGGGCCGAAAGCGATCGTAGTGCGAATCCACCAGCGTGATTCTTCCCAGGCGGCCTTCCTCCTTCAGCCGTTTGACGGTGAGAAAGTCACCGTCAAAACGGCGGTTGTGGAAGGGCGCCAGCAGCTTGCCCTGGCGCTGGGCGAGGGCCATCAGCGCCCGGACCTGCGAGGAAGAGCCGGCCACCGGTTTGTCGACGACGACATGCTTGCCGCTCTCCAGAGCGCGCTGCGCCATCTCCACATGCGAGTCGTTGGGTGTAGCCACGACGATCAGATCGATGGCCGGATCGGCAAAGGCCTCTTCAGCCGACCGCAGCAAGCGGATCCCGGGATAATCTTCAGCGGCTGTCTCTCCATGCCGCTGCACAATGGCCGTCAGCTTGAGGCCGGGAACAGCGTTCACAAAAGGGGAGTGAAAGATGCGGCCGGCAAATCCATATCCCAAAACGGCGGCGCGAATCGGTGCTGTCTGGCTGGTATCGGTTGACACGGTTCTCTCCTCATTCCTGACCAAGGTATCGCAATCACCGGCCAGAAGGCCGCAGTTTTTTTACAGAACGCAGCCAGGCAAGCGTAGCTTTGGCTCGGCACGCATGGGCAAAGCAGCGCACGTTCCTCAGGGGTTCTGCGGCGGAGGGGTTGCCGCCGAGGAGGGCTTAACCGGGGTATCGCCCATCAGCCGCGCCACATCCGGCTCGATTGCCGACGCCATCAGGCGCTGCCCCACGGTATTGGGGTGCAGCGCGGGACGCGGCGGCGAAAGGGTGGGGTCGTAAAACAGGCTGG
>JAKAQS010000211.1 GCA_021819585.1 Acidobacteriota bacterium | reverse complement strand
CGCCGCCGATCCATACCTCGGCGGGCACGCCGGCCTGCGGCGCGGCGAAGCGCGTCGCAACATCCTCCGGATTGTCCCAGATCTTCTTCATTGCGGCGTCCTGCTTTCGGCCACTGTCTTGGCCATTTCCACTGAAACGTCTGTCTCTCGGAGTCTATTTCTGGCTTCGCGGGCGGCTTCGCTGGTTGACCGCGGCTCATCGCTCTTGAGCACTTCAGCCGAACAAGAAAGGCCTCCGCTTCTCCGCGGAGGCCTTCCGTTTTGGTCCTCTCAGGGTTACTTCGCAGCCGCTGCGGCCTTTTTGGAATCGGCGGCGGCGTACTTCCGGCGGAACCGCTCCACGCGGCCGGCGGTGTCCACCAGCTTCTGCTTGCCGGTAAAGAAGGGGTGGCAGGCAGCGCAGATTTCAAGCACAATGGGACCCTTGTGGGTGGAACGGGTGTCGAACTGGTTTCCGCAGGCGCACTTGACGTGCGTGGCTTCGTAGTGAGGATGAACTCCGGCCTTGGGCATCTGGTCTCTTTCTAGCAATCCCGCCGCAGAACGGTTCGCTTGCACGAGGCCATCAGAGCGAACCCCGGCTGACTGGGCAGAACCCAGATCCGGGACGCGGGCCGTGCGTGCATCGATCTTCCTGTCGCGCTGCGAGCTTGGGCCCCGGCTCCCGGGGCTACAGGCGCTCCTACCAGTCTACCACTGCGGGGAAGGGAGGGAAGGAGCCTCCATCGCATGCCGTTCTAGCCGCAGTGGCGGGTCCCAAGAACCGCCTCACCGCCCTACGAAGCGACTTCCGACCACTATTGCCACGATAGTCACGAGGGGCAGGGATATCGTGAGCCCGACAAGAGTTTGGCCGTGCATAGCCAAATAAGCTGCAAGGCCGAAGCCAATTAAGGCGATGACAGTGCCAGAGATGGCCCGTACCGTACCTTGTTTCGTCTCGATATCAATTCGCTTGACGGCAAAGTTGTAGTGACGCTCGTCTATCGAATCCATCGTCTTGAGAATGCTCTTTGACAATTCGAGCCGCTGATCTGGGGTCAAATCATCCCATGCGGACAGCGGTATTTGCTGATAATTTATCTGCTGATTGAAGGTGATAGGAGTTTTTGTCTCCGGCGGCGTAATCGGAGGCAACTCGTCCATTTTGGGTGCGCTAAGAACCCCAGATCCGTCATCCGCGTCAGGCTTGTCCTGTTCTCCTTCAGGAGGCATATTCCATGATCTCCCCGCAGGCCGATTTGAGATTCTCGCCTATTTCAATCAGCTCCTGATCACCTTTCGTCTTCTTGATCTCCAAAACATAGCGGTAGGCGGAGGGGTGAAAGGCCACGGACCAAAAAGGATGCAATTCCCTGATCTGACGGCGGTATCCGTGCATCCAATCAAGAATCGCCGCCCTGTCGGAAACAGGGAGCCTGCGCGGCATGAGAACCTCAATGTCCCAGCCGTTCTTCTTTTCATTGATTTTGTAGATGATGTTCTTATTTTGTTCCGCAAGGTAAGGGTTCAAGTTTGCCATTCTGGGCCAACTTTCCAATGCAATCGACATTCCCTCTCATAAAATTTATATCAGAGCAGAAGGCACTGCCGACGGGCGCCTTGACGGAGGTCACACGCCAAGATTACGGGCGAACTCCAGACCACGGGGCAGAACCCGGGCCCGGGACGCGGGCCGTGCGTGCATCGATCTTCCTGTCGCGCTGCGAGCTTGGGCCCCGGCTCCCGGGGCTACAGGCGCTCCTACCAGTCTACCACTGCGGGAAGGCAGGGAAGGCCCGCTGCCCGCCTGCCTTCTGCCCGGCCTGACCGCGCTCCTCGATCCCGTCCAGGCTGGCATCCCGGCTCGCCGGGTGGGCTAGCCCCTCCACCTCCCGCCGATCGCGGTTTCCTCGCTGGGGCCGCGATTCGCACAGCCGCGCTGCCAGCCTCCGGCCTGCGATACTGAAGGCATCGCGCCGGCTCCAGACCGGCAGCTTGCCGCCGCTGGTCTCGCCGCCCGGCCGGCTGCCGACGTCTGGGCTGCGCGTAGGAAGGATCGAACCATGCCGGAAGATCTCTGCCCCCTCTGTGAAGGCTCCGGCCTGCGCGTGGTGGTGCGCCCGGACGGAACCCGCTTCGCGCAGCCCTGCCCCTGCCGCTCCTCCCTGCGCTCGGTGCGGATGATCCAGCAGGCCCGCATTCCGCAGCGCTATATGCACTGCACGCTGGACAGCTATGACACCCACTTTCCCTCCTCCAACCCCACGCTGCAGGACGCTCTGGTGAAGGCGCGCGGCTTCGTCCATGCCTATCCCCTCGGCACCGGCGGCAACGGGCTTCTGCTGAGCGGTTCCATCGGCGTGGGCAAGACGCACTTGGCCGTCGGCATCCTGCAGGCGCTCATCCGGGAGCGCGGCGCCAGGGGGCTCTTCTTCGACTACCGGGATCTGCTCAAGCAGGTGCAGAACAGCTACAACCGCAGCGTGGACATCACCGAGTTGGAGGTGCTGCAGCCGGTCTTTGACGCCGAGGTGCTGGTGCTGGACGAACTCGGTGCCTCCAAGCCCACGGACTGGGTGTGGGACACCGTGGCCCACATTTTGAACACCCGCTACAACGATCGCCGCACCACCATCATCACCACCAACTACCCCAACCGCCCTCCGCTGGCGGCCGAGGAGAGCCTGCCTCGCCTGGCCGCGCGCGAAGAGACCCTGGGCGACCGCATCGGCGAACGCATGCGCTCTCGCCTGCAGGAGATGTGCGTGGTCGTGGAGATGACCGGCGAAGACTTCCGGCAGAAGGTCAAGCGGGCCAGCTTCGCCTGAGGCCGAAGCCTCAACCGCTCAATCAGGCTCAAACTTCTCAGCGCGCCGCCAGGGCCGCCTCAATGCTCGCGTTCACGGATGCATTGGCGAACTCCGCAGCCACCCGGATCCCGTTCATCACCGCCCGGTCGTTGGAGGAGCCGTGGCCCACCACGCAGACCCCGCGCAATCCCAGCAGAGGAGCGCCGCCGTATTCGGAGTAGTCCAGCCGGCTCTTGAAGGCCTTGAACGCCCGCTGCGAGAGCATCGCGCCCACCTGCGAGGTCACCGTCGACTTCAAGCTCTCCCGCAGGGACGTGTTCACCAGCTTGGCCAGCCCCTCGCTGGCTTTCAGCGCCACGTTGCCCACAAACCCGTCGCACACCACCACATCGGCGCGGCTGTTGTAGAGCTCACGCCCTTCCACGTTGCCGATGAAGTTCATTCCCAACCTGCCGGCCACGGCGCGCAGCAGCGGCAGGGTCTCATGGGTCAGCGAGTTGCCCTTGGTGTCCTCTTCGCCAATGGAGAGCAAGCCCACCCGGGGATGCGCCACGCGCAGCACGTTCTTGGCGTACATCTGTCCCATGATGGCAAACTGCACCAGGTTCTCCGGACTGCAGTCCACATTCGCGCCCACATCCAGCACCACGCAGGGCTGGCCGGCGCTGGTGGGCAGCACCGCGGTCAGGGCCGGCCGGTCCACCCCGGTCAGGCTGCCCAGCACCATCTTGCCGGTGGCCATCGCCGCTCCCGTGTTGCCGGCGGTGAAAAAGCCCGCGGCGCGGCCCTCGCGCACCATCTTCAACCCGACCCGCATGGACGAATCGCGCTTGGAGCGCACCGCCTGGGAGGCCCTGTCGTCCATGCTGATCCATTCGCTGGCCTGCACCATGAAGATCGGCAGCCGGGGCCGGGAGGCCACCCCAAAGCGCGGCTGGGCAAAGCTCTTCAGCGCCTCCCGCATCCTGGGACGCAGAAGATCCTCCGGCCCCACCAGGTGGACGCGGACGTCCAACTGGCGGCAGGCCAGTATAGCCCCGCGAATCTCCGGCTCGGGGGATCGGTCAGATCCCATGGCATCCAGCGCGATGTCGATCGGCATGGCTTGGTTCGGCTCGAACTTCCCTGACTGGGTTTGAAGGCTCGCTCGGCTGCGAGAAGTTTCCGACAGGATGCTCTTGGCTGCCGGGCTCCTACACCGGGACGGATCTACAGAACGGCTTCAGGAGAGCGTCTTCAGGCTGCTTCCTTGGTGGCCACCACGGCGCGGCCCTTGTACTCGCCGCACTTCTTGCAGGCGCGGTGGGGAAGCTTCTTCTCCCCGCAGTTGGGGCAGTTGGAGACGCCGGTGGGCGTAAGGAAGTCATGGCTGCGGCGTTTTGCTGTGCGCTGTTTGGAGTGCCTGCGCTTTGGATTCGGCATGGTACACCTCTTTTTGATTGGCCAGCCAACGCAAAGCGGTGCGGCCGAAGTCGTTTACAACCAGGAGCCTGTGACGGTGCAGCGGCGCAACATCTCCGCCGGCGGATCCTGTACCGCGAAGATCCTGAACCGCAAAGATTCTCTCTCATCGTTTGTGCGCTATGGCAAGCCCAGCCAACGCGGCGAAGCGCGGATCAGCCGGCTCATCAACGCACCCACAGGTGGAAAGGTTACGGTTGACTCCGCAGTGAGGACAAAGGCCCTTGCAGTCCTGCCGGCAGAGCACCCGCCCCGGCAGGGCCAAAAGCACCTGTTCCCGGACGGCGTCCTCCAGCAGCAGGCCGCTCTCTTCATAATAACCGATTTCGGCCTCATCCTCCGTAATGGCATGCTCACCGGCCCTGCCGTCGGCGCCGGCGGGGCGGAAGATCAGGTCAAAGTTCCCCTCCAGCCGTTGCCGCACCGGCTCCAGGCAGCGGGCACAGATCTGCTCGAACTCGCCCGCGTAGCCGGCGCGCAACCGGATGTCCTGCACTAACTCCCGGGACCCGCGGTGTTCCACCAGCAGTTCGGCCGACCCCTTCAGGGTCATCGGCCCAATCTGGCGCAGGTCCGGCGCGTAATCCAGCGCATCCTCCGCAAAGGATTCGTCCAGCTTGAGCGGCTCATCGATGAGTTGTGCGGGGGTAATCAGCATGCCTTAACCGTAGGATGCCGGCGCGTCCCCGTCAATTGTCTTGCGGATGCCGGCTCATTCGCGGCGGCTCGGCGCTCCTCAGCCCAACCGGTCCTCGTCAAACAGCCGGATTCCGGCCACGCCCGCCGCTCCCGCCTCCAGGCAGCTCGCCGCGTTAGACCAGGTGACTCCGCCCAGCGCCAGCACCGGCGCGGCCACGGCAGCGCTGCAGGCCGCGTGCAGCAGCTCCAACCCTGCCCCCGGGACCACCACCACCCCAGCCACACGCTTCTCGAAGACTGGCCCGAAGAGGATCAGGTCCGCGCCTCCATCGTCGGCTCGGCGCACCTGCTCCAGCGTATGGCAGGAGACCCCCACCAGAGGAGGCGGAGCACCCAGCAGCGCGAATCTTCGCCGAATCTCGGCCGGCGTAGCCTCATCCTTGCGCGCGGTCAGATGCACGCCATCCACCCCGGCCCGCGCGGCCAGCTCCGCCGGGCCATTCAGCAGCAGCCTGGTTCCGCCCCGGGATGCGTCTTCCTGGCCGGGCCGGCGCCTGCGCACGGCTCGGGCCACGGCGCAGGCCAGCCTTCCTAGCTCCTCCGCGCCCAGATGCTTTTCCCGCAGTTGCACAAACTCCACGCCTGCGGCGGCCCATCGCCTGGCCTGCGGCACCGCCGTCCAACCCTCTCCGCGGGTGATCGCGCAGCGCAACATATGCCCAAGTCTATCCCGCTACTGCTGGCAACGGGGGCAGTACACGGTGGTGCGGCCGCCTACGGTAATCTTCTTCAGCACTGCGGCGCACTCCCGGCAGGGCTGGCCCGCGCGGCTGTACACCTTGTGCTGGAGCTGGAAGAACCCCCGGACCCCATCGGCATCCACGTAGTCGGAGACCGACGATCCGCCCAACCGGATGGCCTCTGCCAGCACCTCTTGCAGCGCCGCGTGCAGCCTGGCCAGTTGCTCCCGGCTCAGCCGCCCCGCCTGTCGGCGCGGGCGGATCCCGGCACGGAACAGGCTCTCATCGGCGTAGATGTTTCCCACGCCGTGCAGAATCGACTGATTCAGCAGGGCGGCCTTGATGGCCAGTCTCCTGCCCTTGAAGAGCTGCGCGAACTCCTCCGCCAAGACGGTCGTCGGCTCCGTTCCCGGCCCCTGATAGCCGGACGGTCCGGTCAGTACGGAGAGTCTTCCGAACCGCCGCGGATCGACGAACCTCACCTCGCGTCCGTCGGAGAGCGAGAGCACGGCATGGGTGTGCGTCGGCCATGGAATCTCGGGCTGCGCAACCAGGAGCCTTCCGGTCATACCCAGGTGGACCAGGAACTGCGCCGGCCTGTCTTCGGCTCCCCGCAGATCCATCACAATGGTCTTGCCCACCCGACGCACCCGTTCGATTCGGGCTCCGGTCAGTGTGCCGGCGATCTTGGCCGGGCTGGACTTGAAGGTCTGGGGCTTCCCGCTGGTCCACACCTGCTCGATGCGCCGGCCACGCACGCGCGCATTCACGCCATTGGCAACGGTCTCGACCTCGGGCAGCTCGGGCATGGTCCGGTAACTCCTCCATCCTCCCTAATTTTCCCGCGATCGGCAAGCCGCACAAAGAACAGTGTCATAGCACATTAGAAATGTCCCCGTCTTGCGCTCATTAGAAATGTCCCCTTGAAGGAAGTTATGGAGTCACCCGCAATGGTGTTGCGGTTTGCGGTTGGAAGGG